>DASXXT010000298.1:0-2574 GCA_036502965.1 Roseiarcus sp.
TGCGGTGATCAGTCAAGTGACAATGCTAAAATGCGCTATCAGCGCACCATAATGGATAACGTCAGACGCCAAATTCTTGAGTCGAATGAATCCTTTGAGCGAATCCCGCGTTAGCGGGATTCGCTTCCGTGGAAATCCAGGTTAGTCTAGTCTAGCAATGCGAAGGAAACCGCGGCCGCGAGCGCTCGTCAGATTCCTGTCGTCGCCGGCGGTGCTGCCGAGCGCGCGCAAGATGGGGCTCGACCCTGCGTAAAAAACTCGGCCGCCGATCGCGCCGCGATCGCCAGCCGGATGATTTGTTTGGTCGGTCTACCGGTTTCCGCTCAATGCCTGCAGCTCGGCGGTGGCGGAGGGGCCTTCGACGAACTCGCGCGGGCAATCGGTCGCCGAGAGCCGGAACAGGCGTTCGGCCTCGTCCTTGGCGCCCTGCTGCAGCGACAATTCGCCGATGTAGAAGTTGGCCTCGCAGAGCTGGCCGCTTCTGGTCTTGGCGTCGGCATCATCGGCGGCGGCGAGCACCGCCGCTGGCGTGGTCTCGCCGAGGAACAGGCGGATCACCGGCGCCGGCCATTTGGTCATGTCGATTTTCGAGATCGCTTGCGCGAACTGGCTCGGCAGATTGCCGCGCTTGTCGATGATGTCGATCCATAGCGCGTAGTAGGCGTATTGGGGGTCGAGCTTGTTGGCCTGGCTGAGATCGGCCAGCGCCTTGGCAATGGAGCCGGCGTAGAAATTGGCGAGCGCGCGATGGAAATAGGCATCATCGTCGTTGGGATCGAGCCTGATGGCCGCATTGTAATAGACGATGAGTTGATTGAGATCGCTCTTGGCCTGATTCTTCGCGCTCGGGCCGCGATGAGCATCCGGGTCCTTGGCATCGAGCCGAACCCGCTCGATGTATGTGGCGATATCGTTAGGGAGGGCTGGGTCATTGACCGGCGCGGCGAGAACCGGGCTCGCGACTGTCAACAACATGACGCCTACAATCAGTTTTGCGGAAAGGCACATCGCATCCATCCTATCAAAGCCAATTGTTCTGCCCGGCCGCCTGGGTGCAGTGATCGAACCAAACAACCGCTTCGTCAAGGCGCGGGTTCCATACAATTTTGTAAGGTTGGGAAAAGTTACGTTAACTTTCCCGGTATCCGGCCAAAAGTTATGCAGTTTTTATGCTCTCGCCTGAATCGGAACCTCAGCTTCTTAACAAACAAACTTAATGTTTTTTGCTCGTCGAGAATCGCTCCAGACTTGGCCAAGCTCGCCGGGCTCGAGCGCGAATCAAAATCAGACTCAAAGCTGCAATTTTTCCGCGCGACCAAACTTGCGCTCCGGCGTGAGCGTTCAATCCTGATTTCGGCTACGCCGCCGCTTGCGGAAGCCGCGGCGCGTGGACGCGGCAAAGCCCGTGGTTAGCGGTAGGGACCTCCGACCTCGCCCCAGCCCCATTTGGGCATGGGGGCGTGCGCGTCGACGCCGGCGCCGGCGCCGGGCTGATTGAGGATCGCAAGACGCGACCCCCATTCCAGATATCCGACCAGCGCGGATCGGAATTCGGGGTCGTCGGGCAGTTTCAGCTCGTCAGCGGTATTCAGAAGCAGCGCCACCCATTCCCGACGTTGCGCCTGCGTGAGGTGGCGGTTGAGATGCTGGCCGATCATGTGCGGGCGGCCGCCGCGCAGGCGCGAATAATCCGCCGGTCCTCCCAGCACCTCGGCCAGAAACGCCGCGACGTGGCGCGGGTGATCGCCGTCCATATGCACGAACACCGGCGCGAGAACCGCATTGCTCTTGACGCGCTCATAGAAGCGCGCCGTGAGCTTGTTCAGAACATCGATGCCGCCGAACCATTCGTACAATGTGGGAACTGGCGGGGACATTGGGGATTCTCCAAACCAGCAGACGACCAATCCGGGCCACGACCGAAGCGGCCGGCTCCAGCCTGAGGTTTTTCTTCGAGGCTGACGGACAGCCTGATGATCGCGGATTCGGCGGGAGCGTGGCTCGCGGCGGCAAGATCCGTGTCGGTCGCGCGGCGCTGATCGACTCGGCCCCGCGCATCCATTCTCGGACGGGCTGAATGTCTTGACGTGCACGGCGTGGCGGGCGACGCTGAGCGCGCGGATCGCGACGCCAAGTCGAGGAATGCACGATGGGAATTGCAAGAGTGACTTTGCGGGTCGTCGGCATTCTCGCCATTTTGATTGGTCTGGTCTGGGTCGGGCAGGGCACCGGTTATTTTCCCTACCCGGCCGAAAGCTTCATGATCAATCAGATGCCATGGGTCTATCGCGGCGCCGGCTTGGCGGTCGTTGGCCTGCTCGCGGTGTTGGCTTCGCGGCGAATGTGACTAGCTACTTTGCGGCGCAAAATTCGTGTTTTGCGAATTGAATTGCCAAGAGTGGCGGCGGAGAATGTCTACCGGAAAGACAAAGACCAACCCGAGCGAAGTTGCGGTAGACGAGATTGGCGCGCACTTCGCGCTCCAGAACCTGGTAGCTCCAGTTTCGGACATGCTTGAGAATCAGCAATCGCAGGACCATGTCGGCCGATGCCCCGCGCCGACCCCGACTGCGG
>DASXXT010000299.1:0-2164 GCA_036502965.1 Roseiarcus sp.
GGGCGCGGCGCCCTGCGATTGAGCCGCTTGCGACGCTGACTGACTGGCGGCTTGCGATGGGGCCCCCTGGGGCGCCGCGGCCCGCGGCGACGCCTCAGCGACGGTCTCAAGTGAAGCCGGCTCCGGCGCGGCTTCGCTCACGTCGGCGGAAGAGGGTTTCGACCCGGAAGCCGGCGGAGCTTTGTACGGTTCGATCTGCACCGTCGCGGTCAAGCCGGCGACCAGGTTCACTTCCTTGGGCACTTCATCGAGGCGCACGCGCACCGGCACGCGCTGGGCAAGGCGCACGAAGGTGAAGATCGGGTTGACCGAGGCGAGTCCCGAGGCGTCGGGCGCGGCGTTCGGGACATTGATGCCGCGCGAAAGCCCCTGAACTCTTCCGCGCAGCAGGGGGCTATATCCCATCAGCTTGATCGTCGCCGCGTCGCCTTCGTGGATCCGGCCGAGAGCGGTCTCTTCGAAATAGGCGTCGACCCAGAAGGAATCGGAGTTGACGAGCGAGAGCTGGAGGGCCCCGACATCGGCATAGTCGCCGAGCTGGGCGGAAAGATTGGTGATATAGCCGTTGACTGGAGAGCGGACCTCCGTACGCTTGAGATTAACCCGGGCTTGCTCGAGGTTGGCGAGCGCCGACTGGTAGGACGCCTCGGCGCTGGTCGCCTGGCTGATATAAGTCTGACGCTCCTCCATGGTGACCGCGATGTCGTTGAGTTTCTCGCGCCGCACCATTTCGGCGCGCGCATTGTCGGCGACCGCGCGCGCCTGCTCGACGGCCGCCTCGGCCTGCCGCACGGCGATGGCGTAATTCTTCGGGTCGATCAGCATCAGGAGATCGCCCTTGTGGACGAACTGGTTGTCGACGATCGGCAATTTCACGATCCGGCCGGCGACCTCAGGGGCCACTTTCACGACATAGGCGCGGACCGTCCCGTCGCGCGTCCATGGCGTGCCCATGTAGTACTGCCAGGCCTGCCAACCCGCCGCGGCCGCGACCGCGACCGCCGTCACCGTTGCAAGAACGGGCAAGATGCGGAGGGACGACAGGAGCGATCCCCGCTTGATCCCGGCGAGGGCTTTCGCGTCATTAACTTTGAGCTCGACGCCGGACATCAGCGGCTCCAGCGCGCAAACATAAGGACGATCGACGAGACGATGATAACATAGAGCGCAAGCTCGAAAAGAGCCGGGTGCCAGACCTGCCCGGTCAGACCAAAGCGGTCGCCCCCACGCCTGACAAGGAGATAGGCGATCCAGGCGACCGCCAAAATCACCACGATCGGCGCGACGTAAAGCCCGAACAGATTGATCTCGTTGAACCTCATTGGACCGGCCGGGCGTCGAAATAGGCGGCGTATTCGGTAAGCTGACCAGAAATCGCCAGGATGCTGGCGCGGAGCCGCAACAGGGTACGGCTCGCGACCTCGGCGCGGGGCAGGGCGGCGAGCAGGCGGTCGATGTCCCTCAGGCGCTCGATTGCTACGCCGCTTCGTCCTTCGGCCAGCGCTTGAAGCGCCACGTCCACGGCCGCGCCCGGCACAAACCGGGGCGCGACACGGCGAAGCCGCACGATTTCTTTGCCGACGGCGACCGCTGCGACGAGCGCGGCGCGTTCGACCGGCTCGGCCTGGTCGGGCATCGCCAGCAACCGGGCGACGCCGCGGCTTTCCCAGTGATCCTGCCTTCGCGACGAGGCTCGCTTCGCAAGCCGCCTGAGATCGGCGAGCGTCAAGGCGAGCAGCCTCTGGGTCCGGATCGCCGGCGGGACCGGAGGCAGAATGCGCATCGCGACCGCGCCACAAGCGATGCCGACAAGGATCGCGCTGGAATTGTTCCAAAACTGCGACGCGTCGAAGGTGATCCCGTTGGTGATCGACAGCATCGGAATCAAGTTGACGCTCGCCGCAAAGTAGAAGACCGGATTCTTCGCCCGGGCGAGCAGAAACCCGAGCGGCACGAGCGCGGGTCCCAGCGCAAGGCACAGACTGGGGAAACTGGTCGCTCGCGGAAGGATTCCGAACACCAGGACCGCCGCAAGGCCGGCGGCGAGCGTGGATCCTTTCAGAAACGTCATCGAGGCGGAATAGGCCAGATCGCCCTGAGGCGACAAGAGGACGACGACCACCGCGCAGAACGTGATCGCCAGCGCCCCGCTCGGCCATGCGCT
>DASXXT010000300.1:0-2756 GCA_036502965.1 Roseiarcus sp.
TCTGCGCCAGCAGCCAGGCGAGCGCGATCTGAGCGGGCGTCGCTTTCTTCTGCTCGGCGATCCGCTTGAGAAGGTCAACCAACGCCTGGTTCGCCTCCATCGCCTCCGGCGTGAAGCGAGGCAACATCGAGCGGAAATCGCTCTTCTCGATCATAGTGTCCTTGTTCATCGCGCCAGTCAGGAAGCCTCTGCCGAGTGGGCTGTAAGGGACTAGCCCGATTCCGAGTTCCTCGCAGACCTGAACAATGCCATTGGTCTCCGGCCCGCGCGTCCACAACGAATATTCGTTCTGAAGGGCCGTGACCGGTTCCACCGCGTGAGCGCGTCTGACCGTCTGCACGCCCGGCTCCGACAGGCCGAAGTGCTTGACCTTGCCTTGTTGGATAAGGTCCTTCATCGCGCCCGCCACGTCCTCGATCGGCAGGTCGGGATCGACGCAATGTTGGTAGAAGAGGTCGATGACGTCGGATTTAAGCCGCTTCAGCGAGGCGTCTGCAACCTCCTTGATATGCTCGGGCCGGCTGTCCATGCCGATCTGACCGACATCATTGACGTCGAGATGTTGCTGCGACGTCGAGATGTTGCTGCGCACCCTGATGGCTTGGCTAAGGGGTGAGCCTCGGGTCTGTTCGATGGTTCCAATCCCGGGCGAGGCTGATGAAGAAGCGCGGCGTGCGTCTCGGGAACGGGAGGATTTGACCGGGGAGCGGCGATCGATCGTCAACAAGATCGGCGGCACTTTGGCGACGCTGGGCATAAAGGGATACAAGGCTTTGCGGCGAGATCGCCGCGAGCAATTGAATTGCGCACGCCAGCCGGACGGCGATCCCATTCCTGAAAACGCGAGAGCGCGGATCGAACGCCTGCTCGATCGACTCGATCTCGTTCTGAAGTTGATCGAACAAGTGGAGGCCGAGCGCGACGCGGTTCTCAAGAAGGATGCGCCGGCGGATGAAGCCGAAGGGATGATCCGCTCGCTGACTGAGTTGCGGTCTATCGGTCCGGACGTCGCTACGCTTCTCGTGCGTGAGGCGTTCATACGGCAGTTTCGCAATCGACGCGCGCTCGGCGGATATGTCGGGCTTGGCGGGACGCCGTTCTCCAGCGGCGGCAGCGCACGTGAACAAGGGATCGGAAAAGACGGCAACAGACGGGTGCGCGCGGCGATGGTCGAACTCGCGTGGATGTGGTTGCGCTGGCAGCCGGACAGCGTCTTGTCCGCATGGTTCCGCGCGCGTGTCGGCGCAATGGGAGGGCGGATCGCCCTGGCTCGCAAGCTGCTCGTCGCCTTGTGGCGCTACGCGAAGGATGGTGTCATTCCCGACGGAGCAAAGATAAAAGCGGCGTAAGACGGCTTTTCTCTCTCTCGCCAAGTAAGGTCGACGGTTGGCGGTCGCCGCAGAAACCCGAGGGCCCGTCAGGGCGCCGATGTGAAGATTGGACCCGCCGCAAGGAACTCCTCTTCCCGGATGCCGGGATCGTGGTTCGGGATCGTATGATCCGACCGGATACGAGGTTGGCAGGGCGCGTACCTGTCTGACAAATCGGAGTTCACCGAGACCAACAATTGGCGGTTGACTTCCGGGCGGGTTTCGGACGCCAGCCCTTTGCAGGCGCGGGGCCGGCGTCCGAAAGCCTCGTAAGAAAAGGGCGCGGTTTGGTCGGGCGCGGCCTATGGGGATTTTTGGGTCGCGGACGGAGCGCTCGTGGGGCTTCAGAGGCCGGTGGGGCGCATTGTTCTGGGCGCGAACGAAGACGACGAGGTTTTTCGAGGGTGGGGATGCGAGCTGCGGGTGTGGGAGCGGCGCTTGGAGAAATAGCGCCGACTTTGTGAGGACATCGCCTTCATGCTCCGGCGCGGTTGGAGGCGATCGTCGGGGCGGTGTCGAACCGGAAGGTGGAGGGAGGGGGAGACGACGAAAAAGGGAACCAAGCCTAGGGAACGCATGACCCGCGAGCCATTGCCGCTGCGCCTCGCGCCGCGTTGCTTGGCCCGGACGAGATCCAAGGGGTGCGCAGAAGGGCATCAGGACGTGCGGCCTGGCAGCCGCCGCTCACCAGTATCCGTGTGATCGAGCGGACCAACCTGCTGTCGTGCCGCCTGGCCGGGTTGCTGCTGGCCGACCAGGGCGCGCCAAGGTATTCGTGGACCGCGCCGAGGCCGACGCTGGCGGCGGACCAGCACGCCGGCCTGGACAACGGCTATTTCGACCGCGGCAAGATCGCGCTGCCGGACGGCGCCGCGGCGGACGCCGCTTCCGTCGACATCGTCATCGTGGACGGCACCGCGGAGTTTGCGCGGCGCATTGAGAACGGCGGCGCTTTACGCGTCCGCTCTGCGCGGACCCGTGCGGCGCACGATGTTCTCGATGTCGCAGCGGCGGATGCCGATATCGCACAGTTCATGATCAGAGAACTGAGACAATTCGCGCACCGCGTCTCGATACCGGCGCCAAGCGTTGAACTTCTCCGAGATCATTTTGAGGGTGATCATCTTGACTCCTTTTCTGACGCCCCGAGGCGCCTGCTGGGCCGCAAACCAATCGTTGCCGGCGCGCACGGCTGCCGTACGGGGCAGTTGGCAAAGTTTCTCCGCGAGGGCCTTTTCCGGCGGCGCCTCGTCGCCTGTGTTCCAGAACTCATAGAAGGCTCGAGCGGTCTTGCCCGTCGCATCACGCTCCATTTCGGAGATCGTCGAGGCGACGACGAAGTCAACGAACTTGACGTTGCCGGCGGAGGACGCCGGCGCAAGATGC
>DASXXT010000301.1:0-28206 GCA_036502965.1 Roseiarcus sp.
CGCCAAGCAGCGGCCACAGCGTGGCGAGGACCGCGCAAGCCGCCATTCCCGCCAGGACAAACCACACCATTAACCAGCCTCAGCGCGGCCCCTTGAACTGCCGCCGGGTAAAAGTCCGGGCTCTGTTATCGCAAAGCGAAGTTTAGGTCTCGTCAAAATGGGACAAGCGCGGCAAATCCATGGCTCAGGCTTTCCGGGTTGGGCGCCTTGCGGAGCGAAATCCGCGATTCCCTCACGCGGGAGCCGCCGGACGGCTCCGACTGGATCATCACAGAGGCCTGCCGCCGTCCACCGGCAGAATCGCCCCGGTCATGAACGTCAAGCTCGTTCCCACCGCGAGCACGGCGCGAGCGACCTCCTCGGGTGCGGCGAGCCTGCGTAGCGGCGTGCGGCCGGCTTGCTCGTCACGCCAGCAGGCAGCGATCCGCGAGGTGACCAGTTCGGGCAATTCGGAGGAATAGAGCAGGACTGCGCCGCCGGACTCGGCGAAACGTCGGACAGCCGCATAGATCGACCGCTTCGTTCCGACGTCGACGCCGCGGGTCGGATCATAAGGCAAGAGGATTCTGGCGCCGGTCTGCATCGCGCGGGCCAAGGGCTTTCTGCTGGTTGCCGCCGGAAAGGTAGCCGATCCGGAAATCGAGATAGCGCGGACCGAGGTCGACCTCGGAGGAGGACCCGACCGCGGCGTCGCGCTCCAGGCGCTCCGAGATGAGACCCGCTCGCCCAATCCGCCCAACGACCGGAAGAACGATGTTGGTCGCCGTCGCGAGAGCCGGAAAGATCCCCTCGGTCTTGCGCTCCTCCGGCAGAAAAGCGATTCCCCGGCCCGTCTTCAGGGCGACATCAGGACCCGAGAGCCGAACCGATGCGCCGTCCACCTTGACCGAACCGGAAGCGAGCGGAGCTAGCCCTAAGAGGGCGCGGAAAAGCGCGCGCTGTCCCTGCCCCTCAAGCCCCGCGACGCCGAGAATTTCGCCTTCGCGCAGCTTCAGGGAAATATTCCTGAGAGTCCCGCCCGCCAGTCCCTCGGCTTCGAGGACAGCGGGGCGCGCCGAGTTTCCAGAGGCCGCGCGACGCTGTATTTCCTGTGCCTGGCTGCGGCCCACCATCATCTCGAAGATGATGTGATCGGTGGCGTCCTCGAGTCCTACCGTCCCAATGCTGCGGCCGTTGCGGAGAACAGTCGCGCGCTGGCAGAGTTCGCGGACCTCCGCAAGCCGATGTGAGATGTAGAGGACAGCCGCGCCCGCGGCGGTTGCCTAACGGACGAGACCGAAAAGCCAGTCGATCTCGGCCAGGGCGGCGGTCGGCTCATCGAGGATGAGCGCCTTTGGGTTGCAGGCGAAGGCTCGCGTGATTTCGAGCCGCTGGCGCTCAGCGAGCGTCAGGCCCGCGACGATGGCGCTGGGCGAAAGTCGCAGGCCGAAGCGGTTGAGAATGGCTGCGCCCTGCTTCTGCGTCGCCACGCCGGACACTAAGCCGAGCCTTCCCTTCGCCTGTCGCGGCAAGGATAAATTCTGCGCGACCGTAAAGTTGGGGACGAGACTCAGCTCCTGAAAGGCCGTCGCCACGCCGCGACGGCGAGCGGCGACGATCGCATGCGGGTTCATAGGGCCGCCGCCGATCCGCATCTTTCCGACATTCGGTTGACGACCCCGCTCAGGATCTTGACGAGCGTCAACCTACCCGCGCCGTTCTCTCCCAGGAGGGCGTGCACTTCGCCGGCCCGAAGCTCGATCGAAACGTCTTGAAGCGCGACGGTCGCGCCATAAGACTTCGATACGGAACGCACGTCGAGTGCGCAGACCGCTCCTGACACGTCTCATTCCGAGGCCGGCCATTTTTTGGCGAATGGGAACGATTGCATCGGGTGATCTTTCAGTCAACCGTCAATTTGACGAAAGCCGTATCCTCATCTTCGCAGCGATTCCCGAGGACGCGAAATGGGGCCTTGAGCGATAATCCATACCCATCGTGGTGATAGAACCGGCCGCCGGAGATGGTGGCGCGACGATCGGGATGCGAGTCTCGATGGACCTCAGCTCGTCATCTTCCAGCTCCCGTCCGGCTGTTTGCAGCCAACGCCGCGGCCCCGGTTGGGCCGGCCAGCGACATAGATAGTCTGCGAATAAGCCCGGCAGCCGTCGCCCGACGCCGCGCCGGCCTCGACAAAGCCGAATACCCCGTGGGATCCGCGCCATGAGCGCTTCTGCCCCGAATCGAGCGCCCCTATCTGCGCCTGCCACGCCGCTTGGCGGTCGTCGTCTGTCAGCGACGCGCCGACTGGCCCGCCGAGGGCGCCGCCGAGCGCGGCGCCGGTCGGAGTCGCTGGCATGGGAATCCCAGCTGGCGTGGGTGCGATACTTGACGTTGCGGTACCGGCTGGCGTCGTGGATCCGGTGACCGGCGGCGCGCCGCTCGAGCCGACGCTTTGACAACCAGCAAGCCCGATTGATCCAATGGCAATCATCAAAAGGCCCGACCGCATCGCTTTCATTCTCCTGGGCTCGGTCATTTGAGGTTCGCCAAAGGTGGAACCGCGAAGGCGCGCCTCACACGCACGGCAGCCGCAGAATCGCTCGCAAGCCCCCGAGCGGGCTTTCGTCGAGCTCGAGCGAGCCGCCGTAGATCGACGCGAGTTCGACCACGATGGAAAGCCCAAGGCCGGAGCCAGGCCTCGACTCGTCGAGCCGCTTGCCCCGCTCAACCGCAGCGGCGCGCGCGTTCCTGTCGAGGCCCGGACCGTCGTCGTCAATTTCGGCGACGAGAAATGGACCGGGGTCCTTGCCAGCCGCCGTCGCGCGGGCGGCGTGAATGGCGACCCGCTCGCGCGCCCACTTTCCCGCATTGTCGAGCAGGTTGCCGATGAGATCGGTAAGGTCCTGCGCCTCGCCGCGAAACCTGAGGCCGGGCTGCAACGCGACGTCGAACGTCAGGACCCGATCGCCATGCAGCTTCTCGTAGGTGCGGACAAGCCCCTCGACGACCGGCTTCACTTCCGTCGCTGCGCCGAAGGTCCTGGCGCGGGCAGCGGCGCGCGCGCGGTCCAGGTAGAACGTCACCTGCCGGCGCATAATCTCGGCCTGTTCGTGCACCTTTTCCGACAGGCTTGGGCTCTCTGAATCGGCCTCGTTCATGAGCACGCTGAGCGGCGTCTTGAGGGCATGGGCGAGATTGCCGACCTGGGTGCGCGCGCGCTCGACGATCTCGCGGTTGGCGTCGATCAGCTGATTGACTTCGGTCGCCAGCGGGGCGACGTCCTGCGGAAATTCGCCTGCGATATGTTCGGCCTCCCCGCGGCGGATAGCCGCCACCCCTTCTTGCAGGACGCGGAGCGGACGCAGGCCGAATCGAACCGCAAGCGCCGTCGAGCCGATCAGCGCGAGCGCCAGCGTCAAGAACGTCGCCGCGAGCGCATATTCGAAGCTGCGCTCCTGGGCCTGGATCACGTCGGCGTTGGCGGCGACCTGCACCAAGTATCGTCCGTCGTCGCCGGCGTCGATCTCGCGCTGGATCATCCTCAGTTGATGCCCGCCTGGACCGACCGCGTAGCCGCTAAGAATGGCGCCCGGATCATTGCCCACAACCGGCAGCTGCGGCAGCTGAGTCGCGAACAGCGACTTCGAGGCCCGGATTTCCGGCGGCTTCACGTCGGTGCGGGTGCTTTGCCAGTACCAGCCCGAGAACGCGAGCTCGAATTGCGGCGCGATCGCCGCTGGCGCCGCCGCGGCCTTCCCCTCGTCATTCGGGACGGCCACATTGGCGACCAGCGCTTTTAGATAGACGCCGAGCTGGTCGTCGAAATTGGCCTCGAACCATTGCTTGTTGAGCGCGCTCAAGCCAAGCCCCGCGAGCGCGAGGATGAGGATGCTCCAGAACGCCGCAGAGAGAAAAAGGCGCGAAGCGATCGAACGTGCGCTAAGCGCCTTGAACATGAAAAAGCTTTACGGCACTTCCCGCACCGCCCCGCGCGCCGCGCTGGTCGCGAAGGCGGCGTAGGCGCGCAAAGCCGTCGACACGGCTCTCTTGCGCGGCTTGGCGGGTTTCCAGGCGCTCGCGCCCTTCGCCTCCATCGCCGCGCGGCGCCGGCTGAGCTCCGCCTCGTCGACGAGGAGGTTAATCGAGCGGGCGGGAATGTCGATTGTGATCATGTCGCCTTCTTCAATCAGGCCAATCGCGCCGCCCTCGGTGGCTTCCGGCGAGACGTGTCCGATCGAGAGGCCCGAGGTGCCGCCGGAGAAGCGCCCGTCAGTCACGAGAGCGCAAGCCTTGCCGAGCCCGCGCGATTTCAGATAGCTGGTCGGGTAGAGCATCTCCTGCATGCCCGGCCCCCCGCGCGGCCCCTCGTAGCGGATGACCACGACGTCGCCTGCCGCGACCTTGCCGCCCAGGATCCCCTGGACCGCGTCGTCCTGGCTCTCGAATATACGCGTCGGGCCTTTGAACTTCAGACTGCCGGCGTCGACCCCCGCCGTCTTCACGATCGAGCCATCGAGCGCGATGTTGCCGTACAGCACCGCGAGCCCACCGTCTTTGGAGAAGGCATGCTCGGAGTCGCGGATGACGCCCTTGGCGCGATCCTCGTCGAGCGAGGGATAGCGCGCCGACTGGCTGAATGCGACCTGCGTCGGCACGCCGCCGGGCCCAGCAAGGAAGAACTCGCGTGTAGCCTTGCCGCTCGCGCGCATAATGTCGTTGCGCGACAGCGCATGCTCGAGCGACTCGGCATGCACCATCCGGACGTCGCGATTAAGCAGGCCGGCGCGGTCGAGCTCGCCCAGGATTCCCATCACCCCGCCGGCGCGATGCACGTCTTCGACATGCACGTCCGCCACGGACGGAGCGACCTTGCACAGACACGGAACGCGGCGCGAGAGCCGGTCGATATCGGCCATCGTGAAGTCGACCTCGCCCTCGTGCGCGGCGGCGAGCAGGTGCAGGACGGTGTTGGTCGAACCGCCCATGGCGATGTCGAGCGACATTGCGTTCTCGAACGCTTTAAATGTAGCAATCCCGCGCGGCAGCGCGCCTTCGTCGCCCTCTTCGTACCAGCGCCGGGCGAGATCGACGACGAGATGGCCGGCCTCGACGAACAGGCGCCGCCGGTCGGCGTGAGTCGCCACCACCGTGCCGTTCCCGGGCAGCGACAGGCCGAGCGCCTCAGTGAGGCAGTTCATCGAATTGGCGGTGAACATGCCCGAGCAGGAGCCGCAGGTCGGGCAGGCCGATCGCTCGATCACCGCGACGTCGGCGTCGGAGACTTTGGAATCGGCGGCGGCGACCATCGCGTCGATAAGGTCGACGGTGCGTGCGCCAGTCGAGAGCTTGACCTTGCCCGCCTCCATCGGGCCGCCAGAAACGAACACCGCCGGGATGTTGAGGCGCATCGCCGCCATCAGCATGCCGGGCGTGATCTTGTCGCAGTTCGAAATGCACACCAGCGCGTCGGCGCAATGGGCGTTGGCCATGTACTCGACGCTGTCGGCGATGATCTCGCGCGAGGGCAAGGAATAAAGCATACCGTCGTGGCCCATGGCGATGCCGTCGTCGACAGCGATGGTGTTGAATTCCTTGGCGACGCCGCCCGCCGCCTCGACCTCGCGCGCCACCAATTGCCCAAGGTCCTTGAGATGCACGTGGCCGGGCACGAATTGGGTGAAGGAATTGGCGATGGCGATGATCGGCTTGCCGAAATCGCCGTCGCGCATGCCGGTCGCCCGCCAGAGGCCGCGTGCGCCCGCCATGTTGCGGCCATGGGTCGAAGTGCGGGATCGATAGGGAGGCATGTCTCGCCTATAGAGTGGGAAAAAGGGCGGCTAGCGCCAATTGACTGTCATAATCGCATTTTCTCCCGCCCGCCAGCAAGGGCGGGTTCCCCTCTTCCTTTTGGGAGTGGCCCGGGGGTTAGGGCCGCGAATTGACTTCGCTCTGCCGGATTGCGAGAAACGGTGCCTTCCGCCGCGCCGCGCAATCGAGGCGCAGAGTTGCGGGGCGCGGGTGTAGCTCAATGGTAGAGCAGCAGCCTTCCAAGCTGAATACGAGGGTTCGATTCCCTTCACCCGCTCCAAAATATTCGCAATACTGTCGTAAGTTCAGACACTTAACTGATCGCGCTTCGCATGGTACGACGATTGGTCCCACATTTCGTCAACTGAACGGCAGCGGTTTCTTTAACTTGGCGTAGCTGGACTGCTGAAGACATCAACCTTCGTCTCCAGGCAGTGCCGGAGACTCAGGTCGGTCGCACTAACGGCGTACCAGCCCTCCGGCTTCTGGTAGAAGTCCAGGCCCCGGCCGATCTTGGTGGTCCAGGCGTTGTCGAGCCGAACTTCCCTGTCATGCAACTTCTCGTTTAGACGCACGTCCAGGGCCACGTCGTTTTGAAGCTCGCGGGTTAACCCCTCGGTTACCTTCGCTGCCATACCTGTATGCTCTCTTGAAGAGAGTGAGCACGCATGACTGACACAGCGGGAATCCCAGGCGATCGCATTTGCTCCTTTATCGAGCGCATTGAACGCATTGACGAAGAGATGAAGGCGTTGAGCGAGGGGAAGAAGGAAGTTTTGTCAGAGGCCAAGGGAGAGGGCTTCGACGTGAAAGTGCTTAAGGAAATCCTGCGCGTGCGCAAGCAGGACAAGGACGAGCGTGACGAACAGGAGTCCCTGCTTGACCTGTATCTCAGGGCTATGGAGAGCGCCGGCGCGTCGCACGCAAAGGCGGCATAGCGCCAAGCCGGCGACGAACTTCCTGTCTTTGAAGGAAGCTAATTCTCACCATGCTTCAGTGCGCCTTTGATGAATTCGTTGATGGGAAGCCGTGCTGAGGCGAAGCCACTCGTCGAGTTTCGACCAGTGACGTCGTCCCGAGACGTTCCGCACTGCGATCGCAATCGCTTTTTTCTGGCCGACGAGAACCACGAGGCGCTTGCCGCGGGTGACGCCGGTGTAGAGAAGGTTTCGCTGCAGCATGGGCGTAGTGCTGGGTCAAGATCGGGATAACGACGGCGGGATCCTCGAAGCCCTGGCTCTTGTGGATGGTCGCGGCGTTGGCTGGGACCCAGCGTATCGAGTTCGCCAAACCCATAGGTCGCCGAGCGGCTGTCAAAGTTGGCTCTGAGTTCGCCAGCTTCCGGACCTATTACGTGGAATGTCGTGATGCGCGCCCTGCTCGGCGGCGGCTGTGACGCCGTCGTGAGGCTGACCACCGCGCTCGCGCTGATCTACGTCCGGCCAGTCCGTGCCGCTGCGCGGTGCTGACGGGCTACCGCCAGGTCCAGGTCATCGTGGCCACGAGCGGAGCATCGGGCGTGACGATGCGCGGGTTCGGCATGTTCAGTGAATTTGGCGGCGCCGTCCATGGCTCGACGCATACGCCGGCGTCTTCCATGTCATAGAGGACCCAATCTTGGCAGTCGGAGCCGACGGTGAGTTCGAGCTCCCCCGGCCAGCGCAGAATGGGGTCGGCGCGCAGGTCGCGGAAGCAGTAATCCCAGGGTCTCGGCGCTGGCGCAGTCAACTTGCCGCTGGGCAGGCCCGTGGCGTCATTGGCCCACATCAATCGCGGCTCCACGTCAAGTTCGAGTGCAGCAGATGCGGGCGTTCCCGCCAGGCGACGGACGAACCAAGGATGCCACCCGACCGCCGCCGGTATGCGCGCCCGTGCATGCAACTCGATGCGAAACGTCGCGCGCCCCACGCTAAGTTCGGTGCGCTGGACCACCCGGCACGGCCAAGGCCACGGGTCGCCGAGTTCGATGCTGAGTTCGCCGTCGCCGGTGACCTGCCACGGCCGATCTGTGACCAGCCCGTGCAGGGCGTGCGGCCCGTTGTTGGCGGTGAAGCGGTACTGGGCGCCGCCGTAACTCAGGCGCGCGTCGCGCAGCCGGCCCACCCAGGGCGCCATGACGAAGCTGCCCGAGTGGAAGACGTCTTTGCCGTGCGCCACCAGAAGCTCGTGATCGCCGACTCGGAACGAACTGAGCCTGCCGCCGTCGGCCGGTTCGAAGGTCGCGGCGCAGCCCTCAGCCGCTAGCTGCATGGTCGCGGTCATTGCGAAGTCCACCCTCCATCGACGACGAGAACCGTCCCGGTGACCATCCGGCCGGCATCCGAGGCGAGGTAGATGATCGCGCCGGCCACATCGTCGGTCAGCGCGAACTGGCCGAGCGGGATCTTGCCCAGCACGGCGGCCCGCATCGCCGGCTCATCCAGGATTGGCGCCGTTCCTGGCGTATAGATGAAGGTGAGCGCGACCGCGTTGACCGTGATCGCGTCCTTTGCCCACTCGAGCGCAAGCGTCTTGGTCATCATGTTGAGACCGCCCTTGCTGGCGCAATATACGGTGGCGTCGGGCAGACCAACGAGTCCGCCCTGCGAGCTGATGTTGACGATGCGGCCGGCCTGGCCGGCCGCCGCCATCCTGCGGGCGACCGCCTGGCTCATGAAAAACACCCCCCGGAGCTTCACGCCCATCATCTCGTCCCAGTCGGCCTCGGTGACATCGAAGGCCGCACGTGCGAAGCCTAGACCGGCGTTGTTGACAAGCACATCCATACGGCCATGCGCATCGACGATGGCCGAGACGACTTCCATGATCGAGGCGGCGTCGCGCACATCCAGCCGTTGGGGTGCACCGTCAAACTGCGCGACTGCGCTTCGGCGGTGACACGGGCGGAGTCATCCGCTGTGCGTACCATCGGCACGACGACGGCTCCGGTCTCGGCGAGCAGGACGGTCAGCCCGCGCCCAATTCCCTTCGACGCCCCGGTGACGACGACGACGCGGCCGCTGAGATCGAAACGCTTCGAGGCGGCGGCCAAGCTCATTCGCGCGCTCCGAAGTCGAGCGGCGGGCGGCCGCGGAACGGCGCGATTGCCTGCCAACCCGTCGCTACCGGTTTGACGACAGTGGCCCGGCCGAAGTCCGAGCGGCCTCCGGCGATCGGCGCGACCTAATTCTTGCTATTCGACACTACACTTGCCGTTTCCTCGAAGCGGGAATGATCGCCAGCAAAGCGTCGACCCTGCTGCGGTCGCGTTGCTCATCCCTGCGCGACGACCTGGGTGACGCGCTCGAGGTCGGCCTCCGCGCTCGAGAACTGACCCATGACTCGGCCGCGGGCAAGCACGACAACATCGTCGGCCACCGACATCGCCTGCTGCAGATTGTGCATGATCAAGATGACCGCCTGGCCGGCGTCCCGTGCGCGCCGGGCCTGATCGAGCACCTGCTGGGTCTGGCGGACCGCGAGCGCGGCGGTCGGCTCGTCGAGGATCAGACAGCGGGAGCCGTATGCGATGGCCCGCGCAATGGCGACGGCCTTGCTTTTGGCCACCGGACAGTATCGCCGCCGGGTCGCTGAGCCGTCGCCGCAAATTGACACCGAGCGTGGCCAAGGCATCATTGGTGATGCGATCGGCCTGCTTCGCGTCGTAGATACGCAGCGGTCCGAAGCGCTTTAGCGGCTCGTTGCCGAGCACCATGTTTCGGTCAATCGACATCAGGTCACAGACGGCGAGGTCCTGGAACACCGTCGAGATGCCGGCCCCGCGTGCGTCGTGCGCGCTGTGCAGCGTGACCGCGCGTCCGTCCACCTCAACCGAACCGGAGGTGGGCTGGTAGACGCCCGACAGCACCTTGATCAATGTGCTCTTGCCGGCGCCATTGTCGCCGAGCAGCGCGAGCACCTTGCCGGCGCGGGCTTCGATCGAGATGTCGCGCAGCGCCGTCATCGATTGGAAGGTCATCGTGACATCGCGCAGCGCGACCACCGGCGCGGTCACGCCGAAGGCTCGTCGGTCGCGTCGGCTCGTCGCGGAGGCGTCAAGTGGGGCGGCTCGACCCGGCCACCCGGTCTCGTCGGCGACGATGATTGGCTGTTCGGGTGCGGGTCGATCGGGACTCATCACGAAGCGATCGATAACGATGCGGTTGATCAGCACCGCGACGAGCACCACGATGCCGAGGAAAATGTTGACCCAATAGCCCTGCAGGCCGATCAGCAATACGCCGGCGTTGACCATCGCGTACATGAACGCGCCAAGGACCGTCCCGAGCACACTGCCGTAACCGCCGGTCAGCAAAGTACCGCCGATGACAGCCATGGCGATAGCAATCAGCTCTCAGCCAACGCCACGGTTCGCGTCGATCGAGAAGTATTGGACGGCCACAACGATCCCGGCGATACCTGACGTGAGGCCCGACAGTGCGAATAGCGTCACCGTGGTGCGGGCGACCGGCACCCCAAGATTCTTGGCCGCAGTGGGGTTTTGCCGGATCGCGAATGCCCAGTTGCCCATGCGGGTGCGCAACAGGAACAGCGTCGCGAGCGCCGCGACCACGAGGAACCACAGTAGCGACATCCGGTAGCACTTGTTCGGCCACCGGCGCCGCGAGCGACTGCTGAAGCGTCGGTGGAATCGCCTGCAGGCCGCCGACCTCGCCGCGCTCCAGCAGAAGGCGCGTAACCTCCCTCCACGAACAGCGGCGCCCCACCCGCGGCTCGCTGACGCGCCTCATCACTTCCGCTGACAGCGTGCGGCGGGCCGGCCAGTTAGGCGATTATGCGTTGAACCTGCGCTTCGTCGAGCGGCGCCAGCGAAAGGCCGTTATGGAACCGGGCCGAGCGGCGACCACCCTACGCTATTCGACGGCAAGGACTTCGATCTCGTGGCCGCCGAGGACAACGCGATCGCCGACCGCCTTCCCGATCAGAGCGCGCGCGACGGGAGAAACGTAGGAGATCGATCCAGCTCCGGGGTCGGCTTCGTCCTCCCCGACGATCCGGAACGTCTGCCGCCGACCGTCGCCGCGGGCGAACCTCACCCGGGAACCGAACGCGACTGTGTCGCGCTCGACCGGATCCGGCATCAGCTGAGCGGTCCTGAGACGCTCCGCGAAATACCGTATGTCCCTTGACGCCGCGGCGACGGCGTTGCGGCGCTCGTTGAGGTCTTCGATCTGTTGCGCCGTGTGATACGCCGTGCGAGCGGCCGTCATCGCCGCACCCAGCGCCTTGAGCCCAGACTGCGTCACCAAATTCGGGTGCGGTGAGATCGGACGATCGGGAAGCGCGACGGCCGCGGCCCTTTCGGCGCTTTCTTCTCGGGTGAACGCAACGCTCATAGCTTCGCTTTACGCCGTCGGAAGGGGTCTCGCAATTCCTTCGCATGGCCTCGGCTAGCCACGCCGGACCGCCAGCTGTGATAGGCGGCCACGTGACAACGCCGCCCAGGCTGCTATTGTGCGTATGAAGAGGAGCTCCCGCGCGCAAAGCGGCTCCCATGGGAGAAACGCCAGAAGACGCCGTTCGCCCGAAGACCAGACGTTATCCGCTGCGAAGCGTTCCAGTCGACTGCGCCGGCCGCGACGGGCGGGCTGCAGAGCATGCCCGCATTGTAAGGAGGAGCGACGATGACAATGAGATTGAACAGGCGCGAGTTCTCGGCCTTGGTCGTCGCGGCGGCGGCCGGCATAGCGCCGCAAGCAGCGCGCGCCGTTGAAGGAGGCAAGACCATCGCGCTCATGTTCGACGCCTTCGACTCCGACTTCTGGATCACCGGCAACAACATCCTGAAGGCCAAAGCAAAGGAGAACGGCTGGACGACACTCGAGACGATCTCCAATCGCGACCAGAATAAGCAGAACGATCAAGTGAAGGCGATGGTCGAACGCAAGGTCGACGGGATCGTATTCATTCCGACCGATAACAACGCCGCCATTCCGGCGATCCGGACCGCCAACGCGGCCAGCATCCCGATCATCTTTTTCAACCGCCCGCCCGCTCCGAACGACAACAAGTATGTCGCCATCCAGGCCGACAACCGAAAGATCATGCAGACGACGGTTTCGACCCTCGTCGACATCGCGAAGAAGCAGGGCGGCAAGTACAAAGCCGTGCTCCTAATGGGTGACCTTGGCGACAACAACGCGGTTCAGCGGCGCGACGGCGCGCTCGATATTCTCGACGCGAACAAGGACATCGTCGCTGTCGTGTCGCGGGTCGCGACCGAATGGAACGCCGACAAGACTTTCGCCGGTCTCACCAACGCGATTCAGGCGAATCCGGACGTCAACATGCTGATTTCGCCGTCCGACTCGGAGGACAAGATCATCGAGCAAGTGCTCAAGACGGCGGGCAAGTGGCACAAGACCGGTGAGGATGGCCATGTGCTGTTCGCCGGTTTCGACGGCGACCAGAATGGCTACAGATTGCTGAGCGAGAAATACATGGACGTGAACGGGGTGCAGAACCTCTTCTACGAGGTCGACCTCGCCTATGGCGCCTTTAAGGACATCTGGGGCGGCAAGCCTGTGGAAAAGATGCTGATCGATCCTGGTTTCGCGATTAGCCAGGCGACGCTCGACGGCAAGCGCGAAGACATGTGGGGCTACCACGTGTGGAAAGAGAAGAACAAGTAGCCGTTCGATTTCAGGGGCCGGCGAGCGCGAGGTTTCCGAGATGGCGGAAACAGGCAGCGTCTTGTCCTTTGTATCGGGCGGCGCTCGCTCCCGCCCTATGCGAGCGTTTCGCTGGCTCCTCTTCTCGGACTATCTCGTCCTCGCGCTGACGCTCGTCTATGTCGCGGCGCTCTGGCTCGTCGTGCCTGAGATCCTGAGCCCCACCAACGTTCGGGACATCTTTCTGCAGATTCTCCCGCTGTTTATCGCGGCTTTGGGCCTCATGATGGTTCTGATGGTGGCCCAGATCGACCTCTCGGCTACTTCGATCATGGCGATGGGCTGCGTGGTCGGCGCCTCGATCATGACCAGCCAGGACGGCTATCTTGCCGGAGAGCCATGGGCGCCCGTCGTCGCGATCCTGGCGATCGTCGCCATCGGAATCCTGATCGGCGTTCTGAACGGTATTTGCACTATCGTGTTCGACATGCCGTCCTTTCTCGTCACGCTGACGACGATGATGTTCTTCAGCGGCGCGGCGATCTGGTACACGGCGGCCCATACCAGCTCCGGATCGAGCATCGGAAGCCTTCCTCCCGCGTTTCTTGAAATTGGTTATGGTGGTGTGGCGGGGATTCCCTACGCGGCGATCATCACCATTCTGCTCGCGATCGTCGTCCACCTGCTTCTCACACGCACTGTCTTCGGTCATTGGATCATGGCGGTCGGCCTCAATCCCAGCGCGGCGGCGATCTCGGGCGTGCCCGTGAGAGCCGTGGTCATCGGCTGCTTTGCGCTGTCCGGCCTGTTCGCGGCTTTCGCGGCGATCATCTACACGGCGCGCCTCGAAGCAGGGACGCCGATCCTCGGGCAGCGGATCCTCCTCGACGTGATTGGCGCGGCGGTGATCGGCGGGGTCAGTTTGTTCGGCGGCAAGGGGACGGTCATCGGCGTCCTGTTCGGGGTGCTGTTTCTCAGCACGGTCGACAACGGTCTGCAGCTGCTCGGCCTGTCGTTGTCATCGGTCTATGCGATCAAAGGCGGCGTCATCCTGCTGGCCGCCGTAACCGACGCGATCCGCCATACGCTGATGGCGCGGGGCTAGCCGATGTCTGACGTGCTCCTCAAGGTCAGCGGGCTCAACAAGAGCTTCTTCGGCGTCCAGGTGCTGCGCGACGTCGGATTCGAGCTGCCACGCGGCGCCGTTCTCGGCCTCGTCGGCGAGAACGGCTCGGGCAAGTCGACGACGATGAACATCCTTGGCGGCGTGCTGCACAGGGACAGCGGTCGCGTCGAGCTGGCCGGCGAGCAAATCGCGCCAGCGAATTCGCGCGACGCGCTCGCTCTCGGCATCGCCTTCATTCACCAGGAGCTGAGTCTCTTTCCGAATCTCAGTGTCGAGGAGAACATCTTCCTCGATCATTTTCCACGAAGGATGGATCGACTTCCATTCATCGACCGGCGGACCCTTCGAGAGCAGGCGAAGGAGGCGCTCGAGCTCATTGACCTGCACATCTCTCCCGTCACGCCGGTCATGCGACTCCCGCAGGGCGAACGCCAACTTGTAGAGATCGCCAAGGCGCTGACCCGTCGGGCGCGGCTTATCATCTTCGACGAGCCGACGACTTCGCTCACCGCGCGCGAGACGGAACGGCTGTTCCAGATCATCAATCGGCTGCGCGCGCAGGGGATCTCGATCATCTACATCAGCCACATTCTTAGCGACGTCCTGCGCCTTTGCGACGACATCGTGGTGCTGCGTGACGGCCAGGTGGTCGGCGCCGGCCCGCGCGCCGACTTCACTATCGAGCGTCTGGTGACGTTGATGGTCGGCCGGACGATCGATCGGCTCTTTCCCGAGCGGGGGCCTGGCTCCGGGCCGCACAGCACGGCCTTGTCCGTACGCGGCGTCTCGCAACCCGGCATCGTCAAGGAGGTGTCGTTCGACCTCAGGCTGGGCGAGGTGCTGGGGGTGTCCGGCCTCATGGGCTCGGGCCGTTCCGAACTCGCGCGCATCGTCTTTGGCCTCGATCCTTATTCAGAGGGCGAGATTCGCGTTGGAGACACGACGCTTCCGCCGCTTGCGCCTCGCGAGGCGATGCGCAGGGGCGTCGCCTTCCTGACCGAGGACCGGCGCGGCGAGGGTCTGATGATGGAAGCCTCCATCACCGACAATATCGTCCTCCCCTCGCTCATCGAGCGGTCCAGCGGCTTCGTGCACTGGTTGAAGCCCGCGGCGCTCGGCGAAGCCGCGCGCGGCGTGGCGGAGCGCGTCCGCGTCAACGTCAAGGCGATCGACCGGACAGCCGTGCGGGTCCTCTCAGGCGGCAACCAACAAAAGGTCGTGATCGCGAAATGGCTCCTGCGGGCGCCCACGATCTTCATCCTCGACGAACCGACGCGCGGTATCGACGTCGGAGCAAAATACGAGGTCTACAAGATCATCAACCAAATGGTCACTGCCGGTGCCGCGATCCTCTTCATCTCCTCCGAGATCGAGGAGCTGATCGGGATGGCTGACCGCATCATGGTCATGGGCCGCGGCGAGGTGCGCGGCTTTTTCGAGCGGGCGAACTTCGATCGCGAGACCCTCATGAACGCAGCCTTGTGGGATTGAGGAGAGCGCCCTGCGGCGGCTGGACTCGCGAACCCTTATCCTGATCGCGCTGCGGCTCGCGCCGCTGATGCTGTTTGCAATCCTGTGCGTTGCCTTCGGCCTGCTTTCCGACCGCTTCCTCTCGCTCGCTAATTTCCGCAACATCCTCACGCAATCGACCCATGTCGCGGTGATGGCTATCGGCATGACCTTCGTGCTGCTGGTGCGCGGCGTCGACCTCTCCGTCGGTTCGGTCATGTATCTCGTAGCGGTCGTGATGGGGCTCTACCTGTCGGATGTGTCGCTCTTCGTCTCGATCCCCGCCATCATGCTGATTGGCGCGGCCTTCGGCGCGATCAATGCCTGCTTCATCACGGGTCTGCGCATCGCCCCATTCATCGTCACGCTCGCCACTTTGTTCATTGGCCGCGGATTCGCTCTCTATCTCTCCGAGACCAAGATGGTCGTCCAGAGCGACACAGTGCAGGCGCTCGGGCGGACTTCGTTCTTTGGCCTGCCCTGGGCGATCTGGATCGCCGCCGTCGTCGCGGCCGCCGCATGGATCACGCTGACGCAGACGCCCTATGGCCGCCAGATCTACGCGGTCGGGGCCGACCCTGACGCCGCGGGGAAGGCGGGAATCCGCGTCCAGGCGATCATGTTCTCGGTCCTTTGCATTTGCAGTGTCTGCGCCGCCATCGGCGCGCTGATCTCTGTCTCTCAGGTGGGAGCCGCGTCCGCGACCTTTGGCTATCAGGAAGAGTTCCCCGTCATCGCCGCAGCCGTACTTGGCGGCACGAGCCTCTTTGGCGGGCGCGGCGGCGTGTTCGGCAGCATCTTCGGCGCGGTGCTGGTGCAGACGACCTCGAACGGCCTCGTCATGCTGAACGCCAATCCGTATCTCTATCCGCTCGTCAACAGCCTGATCATCTTCATCGCCGCATGGGTCGACGGCCGCCGGCGACTCATGACCGAACGCCTCGAGCAGCGCAAGATCCGCGTCGAGGCCTGACCCCTTCCCCGCACTCGAGGAAACGCCATGACCGATTATCCGTTCACTGCAGAGGATCTCGACGCGCTCAGAGCCTGGGACACGCCGACGATCTGCAACGGCCTCGAGATCGCCGCGCCGGAACGCCGCGCGCTCGGCTTCACTGTCGGGCCCATGGTATGCGTCGATCGGAAACTGCCGCCGATCGTCGGCCTCGCGCGAACCGGCATGATCCGCGCCAAGGAGCCGCCGCGAGGCCCCGTTCCGCCGCGCGAAGACTGGTATGAATATTGTGAGGCTAAGGGCCTTCCGACCATCGTGGTCATTCAAGACCTCGACAATCCGCCCGGCTTCGGCGCGTTCTGGGGCGAGGTCCACACCGCCGTCCATGCAGGTCTCGGAGTGCGCGGCTGCGTCACCAACGGGTCGTTCCGCGACATCGACATGCTTGCGCCCGGCTTCCAGATCGTTGGCGGCCGCATCGGCCCGAGCCATGCGCATGTGCACATGGTTCAGATGAGATGCGACGTGAGCATCTTTGGCATGCTCGTCGGCCACGACGATGTCGTACACGCGGACGTTCACGGCGCAGTCGTCATTCCCGCAGAAGCCGTGCGCGCCCTGCCAAAGGCCATTGACCTGATAGCGCGGCGCGAGAAAGTCATTCTCGAGGGCGCGCGCTCACCTGGCTTTAATGCCCTCGCAATGCGCGACGCGCTGCGAAAATCCGGCGAAATCCACTGAACGCAACAAGGAGGGTAGCTTGGTCTCGTCTCCGCTCAGGGTCGGCGTCATCGGTTGCGGTTTCTTCGCCGAAAACCATCTGGCGGCCTGGTCCAGCATGGACGAAGTCGTCCTGGCCGCCGTCTGCGATCTCGACGTCGAAAAAGCCCGCTCCGCCGCCGCGCGTCACGGCGCAAGCGCAGCCTATGCCGACGCCGCCGAAATGCTCGACCACGAGAAGCTCGATTTCGTCGACATCGCAACCACGATGGAATCGCACGCCAAGCTCGTCGGAATGGCGGCGGCGCGCAAGCTCCCAACGATCGTGCAGAAGCCACTCGCGCCGACATGGGAGGACTGCGTCGCTATCGTCGAGAGCTGCAAGGCGGCCCGCATTCCCTTCATGGTGCATGAGAACACGCGCTTCCTGACCCCCGTCCGGAAGGCGCGCGAGGTCATCGAGTCGGGCGCAATCGGTAGGCCGACTTGGGCGCGAGTGTCGTTCCGCACCGGCCATGACATCTACGGCAAACAGCCCTATCTCGCCCATGTCGATCATTTCGTCATCCTCGACCTCGGTGTTCACATGCTCGACGTCGCGCGCTTTCTTGTGGGCGAGGCCGCGCGCCTTTACTGCCAGACGCAGAGCGTCAAACCGGGAATCGCCGGCGAGGACATGGCGACGATCGTCCTTACGCATGCCGATGGCGTGACGAGCGTAGTAGAATGCAGCTATGCAAGCCCAATCCATCCCGATCCGTTCCCCCAGCTTTCGCTTCAAGTCGAAGGGACAGCCGGCAGCCTGCGCCTGAGCCCAGGATATCGGCTCAACGTCTTCTCGAACGGCGAAGCCTC
Source organism: Roseiarcus sp. (assembly GCA_036502965.1). Lineage (GTDB taxonomy): Bacteria > Pseudomonadota > Alphaproteobacteria > Rhizobiales > Beijerinckiaceae > Roseiarcus. The sequence goes on from DASXXT010000301.1 coordinate 17,567, forward strand.
CGAACACGACGTCTCGCCGGCGATGCTGACGTGGTCGACGCCACCCTGGCACGGCACGCAGGAGAGCGTTCTGCGTGTCGAGCAGCACTGGGTTCGATGTCTGCGGGAGAAGCGTGAGCCCGAGACCTCCGGCGCCGACAGCCTCAAGACCTACGGACTTGTGTTTGCCGCTTACGAATCCGCGCGCTCGAAGCGAGCGGTCGCACCGCTGGCGTGACGGACCAAGTTCATTGGAGCCAAGATGAGTAGGAAAGACGCGAAGGTCGGTCTTAGCGCGGATCTTTTCGATACGAATGGCCGGCCAGTGTTTGGGGACGCGGTGTTGTCCCTCTTTTCCGACGCGGGGCTCGCCTGGGACATCCTTCCCGTATCGGGAGGACACCTGTCTGCCACGGCCTTCACCGACTATGAGGCGCTGCTGATCGGCGGATCGAAAGTATCGGAGAAGGAACTCGCGAACGAGAGCGGCAAGCTGCGTGTCATCGCCCGCAACGGCGTCGGCTATGACGCCGTTGAGACCGCGGCCCTCACGCAGCGAGGCATTCTTCTCACCAACACGCCGATTCCGGTCAGAAACGCCGTGGCGACCACGGCGATGGCCTTCATTCTAGCGCTGACGCTCCGCCTTCCGCTCAAGTCACGGCTTGCTAGAGAAGACCGGTGGCGCGAACGCGGGAACTATCCGGGTCTCGCTCTGGCGCGGCGGACGCTAGGAATCATCGGCCTCGGCGGGATTGGACGCGAGCTTGTTCGTCTCATGCAGCCCTTCGGGATGGTCGTCCTGGCCGCCGACCCGTATGTCGACACCGCCTCCGCCGCTCAAGCCGGAGCGACCCTCTGCAGCCTCGAAAAGCTTCTCGAACGCTCCGACGTGGTGGCAGTCGCCTGCCTACTCAACGACTCGACACGCCATTTGCTGAATGCCGACCGGCTTCGTCTGATGAAGCCAACCGCATACCTGATCAATGTCGCCCGCGGACCGATCATCGACGAGGCTGCGCTGATCGAGGTCCTCAGGGAGGAAAAAATAGCAGGAGCGGGGCTGGACGTTTTCGAGAAAGAGCCGCCCGACCCCGCCAATCCGCTCCTGACGATGGAGACCGTGATCCCAGCCGCCCATTGCTTGTGCTGGACCGACTCTTTCGTCGAGGCCGTCGCCCGCGACGCCATATCCGGCATCATTGCGGTGCTGAATGGCCATTGGCCAGCGTACGTGGTGAACCCAGCCGCCAAGGCGCATGCCCGCGTCCAGACCTGGATGCGTGCGGCCTGATTCGCCGCAAGCTTTGGACGGGTTGGGTATCCAATGGGTCAAAGGGCAATTCGCCGACGCGTACGACCGACCGCAGTTACTCCAACGACGCGCTCTACTGCGCTAGGAATCCGCCGTCGACCGCCATCGTATGCCCGGTTATCATCGCCGCCGCGGGACTCACGAGGAAGGCGATCGCCGCAGCAATGTCGGCCGGCTCGGCGAGCTTTCTCAAGGGAGTCATCGCCTCGATGCGGGCGACAAGCTCCGGGTCCTTGAGGATGGGTCCGATCAGTTCCGTGCGCACGTAGGTTGGAGCGACCGCGTTCACTCGAATGACATGCGGCGCCCATTCGACCGCGAGTGCGCGAGTCATATTGACGATCGCGCCCTTGGTCGCTTGATAGGACACGTTGGGATAGAGGCCGCCACCCGATAGGCCCATGATCGACGCCACGTTCACGATTGCGCCGCCGCTCCCGGCCAAGATCATGGGGCCCGCGGCGGCGCGAGCGCACAAGAAAGACCCGGTCAAGTTGACCGACAGGACTTTGTCCCAATCGCCAAGCGCAAGGTCAACGGCTGGTCGCCGGATCGCAATGCCGGCGTTATTGACAAGAATGTCGAGGCGACCCTCGCGCTTGAGCGTCGCCTGCACCATCGAGTCGACGCTGGCCTCGTCGGCGACGTCGGCGACGATCGCGGTCGCATGAAGGCCGAGCGCACGTATTTCCGCCGCCGCGGCCTCAGCCGTTTCCTTGTCAAGATCAGCCAGCACCACGCGCGCGCCCGCCGTGGCCAGCGTCTCCGCGGTCTCCCGGCCAATGCCGCGGGCGCCCCCCGTCACGATTGCAACGCGGCCGTCGAGACGCATCAAACCCCGGACATCCACCATCGTGCTCTCCCACGGAAGAGGCTCGCTCAAGGAGCCTGCGCCCCGCGCGCATTCACATGAATTGCGTTGTGTGAGGATTTGGCGATGAGGGAACCGCGCTTATACGCGAAAGTTCTGATATCAATATGAAAAAAATTAGAATTATTCTTTTGTACCAACATTTGTACCAACAAGACGCTCGAGGGGAGCTTTGCAGTTAGCGAAGCCGGCAAGCAACTGCTCGGACTTCGGCCCACATATCCACCCTCCGACAATATCTCGCAAATCCGCGCAGCATCTCAGACCTTGGTTCGTACTCCTTGGCGTCAGATGCTCCAAGGCGGCGAAGCTGAGCGCTTCACATCATAGTGGTCGATCGCGTTGGCCACGACTTGTCGTGCTATGAGACCCTCAGTCGCGATTGCATCGAGGGCTGCGATCAAGATGTGAAATCGGTCGACTTCGAAGAACGCGCGCAGCGTTCGGCGCGTGTCGCTGCGGCCAAAACCGTCCGTGCCGAGCGCAGTGAACCGGGCGTCCACATAAGCGGCGATCATCTGCGGGTAAGCGCGAACATAGTCTGACGCTGCGATGATGGGCGCGGCGCCGGGCAGGCAGACGGCGAGGTGGCTGACGACCGGCTCCTCAAGTGGATTGAGTCGGTTGCGGCGTTCGACTTCCCGCGCCTCCCTGGCAAGCTCGGAGTAACTGGTCGCGCTCCAGACTTCGGAGGCAACGTCCCACTCAGCCTCCAGCATCTTAGCCGCTTCGACAACTTCCAGAAGGATCGCGCCCGAGCCAAGCAGGCGGACTAGACGGTTGCCTTTCCTCGAACCATGCGACGCAAAGAGGTAGAGGCCCTTGATAATGCCCGCTGTCACATTCTCAGGTCTCGACGGCTGGTCATAATTCTCGTTCATCGCGGTAATGTAGTAGAACTCATCCTTGCCTTCCTCCATCATCGAGTGCGCGCCGTGATCGACGATCACCGCCATTTCGTAGGCGAATGCTGGGTCGTAAGCGCGGCAATTGGGAATGGTCGCGGCGATCAAATGACTTGAACCGTCCTGGTGCTGGAGTCCTTCGCCCGCCAGCGTCGTGCGGCCGGCTGTGGCGCCGATCAGGAATCCACGCGCCCGCTGGTCGGCGGCCGCCCAAATAAGATCGCCGACGCGCTGGAAGCCGAACATCGAGTAGAAAATATAGACCGGCAGCATCGCGAGCCCGTGGACGCTGTAAGCGGTGGCGGCTGCGACCCAAGTCGACAAGGCGCCGGCTTCGGTAATGCCCTCTTCGAGAAGCTGGCCGTCCTTCGATTCCTTGTAGTAGAGCATCGCGTTCGCGTCTTCCGGTTCGTAGAGCTGACCGACTGATGAATAGATGCCGACCTGACGGAAGAGGTTCGCCATGCCGAAGGTTCGCGCCTCGTCCGCGACGATCGGAACGATGCGGGGCCCCAGCGTCTCCTCCTTGAGAAGATTGCCGATAAGACGCACGACCGCCACGGTCGTCGACATTGTCTTTCCGTCGGCGTGAAGGGCGAAATTGGCATAGGTTTCGAGCGCGGGTACGGGGACTGTCGAAGCCGTGCATCGGCGGGCCGGCAGATAGCCGCCAAGCGCCCGACGCCGGCGGCGGAGATAGGTGAGCTCCGGGCTGTCGTCGGCCGGGCGGTAGAAATCGAGTTTCCGAACCTGCTCGTCGCTGAGGGGCAAAGCGAAGTGGTCGCGGAAGGCGAAAAGCGCGTCGACATCGAGCTTCTTCGCCTGGTGAGCAGTCATTCGCGACTCTCCGGCGCCGCCCATGCCGAAGCCTTTCTTGGTCTTTGCAAGGATGACGGTCGGCCGGCCCTTGGTCGATTTGGAGGCCTGGAAGGCGGCGAACAGCTTCCTGAAATCATGGCCGCCACGCTTCAACGCATCGATCTCCTCGGCGGACATGTCCGCGACCAGCGCGCGCACTTCCGGGTCCTCCTCGAAGAAGTGCGCCAGATTGTAAGCGCCGTCCCTCGCGCCGAGCGTCTGGTACTTGCCGTCGACGGTGGCGGCGAAGCGGCGCAGAAGCGCGTGGTTAACGTCGCGTGCGAAGAGGGCGTCCCATTCCGAACCCCACAGCACCTTGATGACGTTCCAGCCCGCTCCGCGAAAGGTCATCTCCAGGTCTTGGATGATCTGGCCATTGCCCCGCACCGGCCCATCCAGTCGCTGGAGATTGCAGTTGATGATGAAGGTCAGATTGTCGAGTTTCTCGCGCGCGGCGAGCGAGAGGCCCGCGGTCGATTCCGGCTCGTCCATCTCGCCGTCGCCGAACACGCCCCAAACGCGCCGGCCATCAGTGCCCAGGAGGCCACGGTCGCGCAAGTAGCGCATGAAGCGTGCCTGGTAGACCGCGCTGATGGGGCCGATGCCCATGGAACCCGTCGGAGTTTGCCAGAAGTCGGGCATCAACCAGGGATGGGGATAGGATGAGAGGCCGGGGTCGCCGATCTCCTGCCGGTAGCGCTTCAGCTGCGCCTCGGTGAGCCGGCCTTCGAGGAACGCGCGAGCGTATACGCCGGGGGCCGAGTGAGGCTGGAAGAAGACGACATCGCCGCCCAATTCGCCGTCCGCCCCACGGAAGAAATGATTGAAGCCGACCTCGAAAATCTCAGCGGCGGAGGCGTAGCTCGCGACGTGGCCGCCGAGTTCGCCATGGGCCGCGTTCGCGCGCATGACCATTGCCAGCGCATTCCAGCGAATGATCGCGGTGATGCGCGTCTCGATTTCGATGTCGCCGGGAAACGCGACCTGCTTTTCGAGTGGGATCGTGTTTCGGTATGGGCCGAACGGCAGTACGTTGGGTACGACCCCGAGATCCTTCGCCTTGCGGTCGAGCGCAGACAGAATGAACTCGGCGCGCTCGCCGCCCGCCACGTGAAAGACGGATTCGAGCGCGTCGAGCCACTCAGCAGTCTCGGTAGGATCGCTGTCGCCGGCAGCGGTCGAATCGTTGAGGGTCAGGGTTGGATTGATCCGCTCGAGCATGTCGTCACTCCGCTGCCGATCGTCCGATCATAGCGGTGTGGGAACGGTATATTCTGCGGAACATTTTGCAGGCGCTGGCCTGTTCGGTCATATGTGCCGAATGAGAAGGGTATCACAGCACGAAGTGCCGGCTGGTCGGCTCGACGCTATCGACGTTCGAATCCTGGCTGCGCTGCAGGACGACGCCAGACTCACCAATGTCGACCTGGCAAGACAGGTAGGCCTCTCGCCATCGCCGTGCCTAGCGCGCGTCCGAGCGCTGGAGGAGATGGGAGTGATCCTGCGCAGGGTCACCCTCTTGGATCCGGTAAAGCTTGGAGCGAGCGTCAGCGTCTTTATTCAAGTCACGCTGGAGAAGCAGACCGAACCGGTGCTCGAGGCGTTCGAAGCGGCCATGGCGAGCTTTCCGGAGGTCATGGAGTGCTATCTGATGACTGGCGACTCCGATTATCTCCTGCGCGTCGTCGTTTCCGACACCGTCGCCCTACAGCACTTCATCGTCGGCCAACTGTCCAAGACGCGCGGCGTGGCCAATATCCGTTCCAGTTTTGCACTGAAGCAGGTGAAGTACAAAACGGCGCTTCCGATCCATGATCTGATCGATCGAAGATAGACCGGCGCGCAGTCATTCCGGCGTGGGGGCGTTGTGCGCGATGAGCCCCTGGCTCTTGAGATCCGACCAGAGCGATGCGGGGATCGGATGCCGGCTGTGATCGACGTTCTGTCGGACCTGATCGGGGCTGAACGCGCCCGGGATGATCGAGGCGACAATCCGATGGGCGAGCGGGAATTGGAGCGCCGCCGCGGCGAGCGGCGTCCCGTGGGCCGAACACACTGCCTTGATTTTGGCGACCCGATCCACTTCTTCGGGTGTGGCATCCCTGTAGTTGTACTTAGCGCCTGGTATCGGACCCGTCGCGGTGATCCCGGAGTTGAAGACGCCGCCCACCACGACGCCGACGCCGACACGCTGACAGTAGGGAAACTCCTCCTTCAGAACATCCTGTTCCATCAGCGTGTACCTAAGCGCCACCAGAAAGAAATCCAGTGGGACCGCATCGAGGAACCGCGGCATCATCCCCAGTTCGTTAATCCCGGCTCCGACTGCGCGCACCAGACCGTGCGAGCGCAACTGATCGAGCGCCCGCCAGCCGGAGGTGAAGAGCTGGTTGAGATAGGCCGAGACCTTCGCTTCGGTCAGATGGAACCAGAAGTCGAGATCGTGAATGAGCAGGAGGTCGATACGGTTCATGCCGAGCCGCATCTGCGACTGTTCGTAGGACCGCATGATCCCGTCGTAGCTGTAGTCGTGGACGTGATCGAAGCGGAGGCCGCCTGCCCAGGGTTCAGATTGGAACTCGTTCGGCTTGGGCGGCGCGAAGAACCAGCGGCCCACCTTGGTCGACAGAACGAATTCGGACCGCGGCTTCGCGTCGAGGAAACGGCCGCATCGAATCTCGGCCAGACCCCGACCGTAATAAGGCGCCGTGTCGTAGTAGCGTATGCCGGCGTCCCAGGCTGCTTGCAGAGTGGCGCCGGCGGTCGCTTCGTCCACCCGGACGAAGAGTTCGCCCAGGGGCGCGCTGCCGAAGCCCAGCCGCGTGAGCTCCACCGCGGTCTTTCCGAGCTTCCCCTTGTCGAACGGATTCATAGGCACCCAATCTCCCAGCTTTGTTCTTAGCGTCTTGCAGCCGCCAAAAAGGGACCGTTCACGAGATTGCGCAGGTGTCCCTTGACCAGGTACATCATCGCTGTTTCGACCGAGAGACGCCGGGCGTCGGCGCGACTTTCAGGGCTGGCCCAAGCGGCGTGTGGGGTCATGATGAGGCGATTGGCGATCCCCGCCGCTTTGAGATCGCGATAGGCGACCGCGATTTCGTCCTCGGGGTCGGGCGGCTCCTTCGGCAGCACGTCGATGCCCGCGCCCCCGATGACGCCTTCTCGAATTGCTGCAATCATTACCGGCACGTCTACGACTTGGCCTCGCGCGGTATTGATGAGGATTGCGTTCGACTTCATCCGTCGAAAAGCTTCCGCGCCGATCATGCCCCTGGTTTCATCGCTCAGCGGACAATGAAGGCTCACAACATCGGCGATCTCCAGGAGCGCTTCGAGCGAACCTAGGCGCTCGATTCCGATCGCGATCTCGGTTCCGGCCGAAACATAGGGATCGAAACCCACGACCCTAAAGCCGAAGGCCTTGGCGCGAAGCGCAGTGGCGGTGCCAATGCGGCCGAAGCCGACCACTCCGAACGTTCGGCCGCGCGACCGGCGTACGAGCGGCGCCAGGGTGCTGTCGAACCCGCCAACCGGATCCCGAACCAGATGCTCATGAAAGCAGACGATGCCGCGAGTCAGCGCGAGCATCAACGCGATCGCATGATCTGCGACTTCGCTCGTTCCGTAGTCCGGCGTATTGCACACCGGGATGCCAGCGAGACCCGCCGCTTCCAGGTCGATGTGATCGAAGCCAACGCCTGCGCGGACGATCACTCGGCATTTCCGCAACTTGGCTATAAAACCGGCGTCGATCTGCATTTCGTGCCATGATACAATCCCGTCTGCTTGCGCAAGAGCGTCAGGGGGAAGGCGGTCGGCGTTGCGTTCTCGGCATATCGTCCAGTCGACATCTGGTCCGGCGGTCCGCCGCTCGATCTCGGCGTCGTCGGGATATTGCGCGTCGGGGGTGAAGAGATGGAGACGCAAAGGTATTTTGCTCCCGGTTGAGCGCCACGCCGGTAGCCGCTAGCGGGCGCAAAGCACTTTCAAGTCTTCGCCGTGAGATAGTCGTGAATAATGCGCCCCGGGACAAGCGTGAAGTCGGCGCGCCAGTAAAGGCCGTCAAGCATGTCAACGACGGGAAGGCGATGAATGGGCGCCTGAGCGTTGGGACGCAATTCGACGGTGCAGGGTCCACCCCAGCATTCGTGCACGCTGACGTCCGCAAGTCGACGCGCGGTCAATTGCCGGATCGCCGGGCGGCCATCGATGTGGTCGACCGCTTTCAGATTGATGTTGAGGGCGAAATCGAAGTGCCGCATCAGGCTGTCGAGGCTGTCTGGCCGTTGCTTCGTCGCCATCGTTCCGGTCAGCAGGTCTATCCCGTTGCGCCTGACGATACCGACCGTGAGGTCGCCACGGATTTCAAGGATGGGCTCACCGAACTTCTTCGGCTGCCCGTGCACTTCTCGGCCATGCACAACGCCAACGTCCGACGATAGAAACAAGTAAGGGGAGTAGGAGCCGGTCAGGTCCGAACCGCGCAGACTGCAGCCGATTGACACGTTGCTCTCGCCATAGGCGCCGAGCCAATCGACGTCGTTCATACGATAGATATGGGCGAGCACGACCTCGGACGTCGGCTCGAGCGGCGGCGGCAGCAGCCGCGCGACCGCCGCCTCGCGAGTCCGCCACGCCAGAGTCAGCACCTCGACATTGCGAAAGGTGAAAGGGAACGGCGGAATTGTCGGCGCGTCCCAGGGCGTCGAAAATCCCGGGGTCAGGATGTCCTCGACGGTCAGACCGTCGAGGCCGCCGCGACGCAGGTCTTTTCCGCTCATCCCGCTTCCCAAGCGAAACGCTCCGTCAACGCAGTCACACCTCCTCAAGGCGGCCGGACTGCGCCGACCGATAGAGCGCGTCCAGAACCTCGACGGCTCGCATGCCGACCGTGCCCGGCGACTGGTTCTCGACCTGCCGCCCAAGACAGATATCGACAAGCGCATTCAACGGCTTTTCACATGAATAGGCGCCAGAGCCCGAAAGCATTTCGACGACCGTATCGCGTCCGTCGCGGCGGCGCACTTCCAGGCGCTCACGTTCGATGTCGAGCAGAAGAACGCCTTCGGAGCCGAAAATGCGCAGATCGATCTGGTTGCCCCGGTGCTTGGGCGCCGTCGCCGAGCCGGAGACGGAAGCGGTTGCTCCATTGGCAAACCGCACGACCGCGGCATCGTAGTAATCGACGCCGGCCGGCGACTTGCCGGTGAGGGCGAACACGCGCGTCGGCTTGAGATCGGCGATGCGGAACAATAGCCCCAGCGCATGCACGAGCTGACCCCAGCCATAGCCTCCTGCCCGCCTGGGATCGGCCCACGTCGAAGGCGGGGGACGGAACATATGCGTCTCGGTTTCCTTCATCGGCTTGCCGGCGAAGAGGTCTTCCAGCGCCGAGGCCATCTGCAGCACGACGTGCTCGACGCGGCCGATTCGGCCATTGGCGACCATGGCCCGCGCTTCGTCGGTCCAGTCCTTGAAGTTCCAGCCGTAGGGCACGATCACCTGTTTCCCCACGGCGTCCGCCTTCGCCATCAGATCGCGAGCATCGGCGGTCGTAGTGGTCAAAGGCTTCTCCACCAACAAATGGCAGTCTTTGGCTAGCGCCGCGATGGCGTGCTCGTGGTGCAGCACGTGAGGCGACGAGATCACCACGCCGTCCATCGGAACCTGGTCCAGCATGGCGCGGTAATCTTCGAAACCGAGGGGAACCTCGAATTTACGTTGCAGCTCGGCAAGCTCCGCCGCGCCAAGGCGGTTGACCGCGACGATCTCGCAATCCTCGTTCGCTCTCAGCACCGGCAAATGGTTGACCGCCGCCCACCAACCGGCTCCGATCACACCGATGCGCGCCTTCCGAGACATTCCCCCGCCGCTCCAGCTCGATCGTCCATATTCGGGTTTCACATGCTACGGTATCCCGAGCGTGTTGAACATCCTGCCGCGAACTTGACGCTGTCGGCCGCGCCACATTAGCGTTCCTCCACCGCTCATAGATGGGCATGCGATGGCCCTGCAATTGAAGATCGAACGGATCGAATGCTTGCCGCTTAGCATGCCGCTTCCGCGTACATTTCGCGGCAGCAACTACTTCATGACGCATCGCTGCACGATCATTACGAGGGTCTACACTTCGGCGGGTATCATCGGCGAGATCTACAACGGCGACGAATTTGAAACCCAAGGCGAGGTTGTCAAGATCATCCTGGACGAGATCCAGCCTCTGCTGATCGGCAAAGACGCCTTCAACATCGAGGGCTGCTGGGAGCTCATGCTCAAGCCGAGCACCAACATCCTGCGAGACCGGAAACTCGCGATGTGCGCGCAGGCCTGTGTTGACAGCGCGCTCTGGGACGCTGTCGGCAAGGCGCTCGACGCGCCGCTTTACAAGCTTTGGGGCGGCTATGCCGATCGACTCCCGTCCATCTGCATCGCCGGCTACTACGAGGAAGGCAAGACGCTCGCCGACTTCGGCCGCGAGATAGAGCAGATCAAACTTCATGGTCACGCAGGCTGCAAATTCAAAGTCGGCGGACGGACGCCGACTGAAGACGCCGAACGCGTGCGGGTTGCACGCAAGGCGGTAGGCAAAGATTTCGTCCTTGTCGTAGACGCCAACCAGGCCTGGACATTACGACAAGCGGTAGAATTTTCCCGTCTCGCGGCCGATCTCAACATTCGCTGGTTCGAGGAGCCGGTACGATGGGAGAACGAC
>DASXXT010000302.1:0-6791 GCA_036502965.1 Roseiarcus sp.
GCCCCTGCCCGATCTGCGGCAAGCCGCGCAGCGAGCGCTATGACCCGTTCTGCTCGAAGCGCTGCGCCGATGTCGACCTTCATCGCTGGCTGAAAGGGAGCTATGTCATTCCTGGCGCCAACGCCAAGCCTGAGCCCGGCGGCGAGGAGGAGTAGCCCTTAGAGCCTCGGCGCGAGCGTCGGCTTCCCGCGCGGACTAGGAGCGACAAAGTCAGTTCGTACGAAGCGGAAATGCGGCTTTGCACGGTCGCGGGGACTCAAACGGTTCGCTTGATCGATACTCCTTCCGAGGGACAGCGAAGCTGGCGGATGACCATTCCGAGTCCATTTCGAGCAATTTCAATGATTTGCGGCGCCATTTCCGAGTCGTTCCCCTCGGGCGACCGCCAGAGCCCTCCAGTCGGCCCCGCCGAAAAGGCAAGTCTGGCTTGCATCAATTTCTGAAGAACAATACCAGACGCCGGCCGATTGGGCAAGAAATTGTCGATTTTCTTGTCGAGCGCCCCGCCCCTCGATCGGGGTCTTTCGCCGCCGTCGGCAACGCCAAGCGATCTCATCAACCGAATCCGGCATCATTCGGCCGCCCGGTCGAGTCCGCCCTCGACGCAGGCGATGGCGAAGGCGTACTGGCGGGCGACGTCCTCAAGGCGATCGTAGCGCCCCGACGCACCCGCGTGTCCCGCGTCCATTGCGGTGCGCAACAGAATTGGCCCGCCGCCGGCCATAGTCGCGCGCAGACGGGCGACCCATTTCGCGGGCTCCCAATAGGTCACGCGCGGGTCGGTCAGACCGGCCAGCGCCAGGATCGCCGGATAACGCTGGGGGCTCACGTTGTCGATCGGGCTATAGGAGCGGATGGTCTCGAACGCCGCCTCGTCGTGGATCGGATCGCCCCATTCGAGCCATTCCGGCGGGGTGAGCGGAAGGCTGGCGTCAAGCATTGTCGCCAGCACATCGACGAATGGCACGTCGGCGATGATTCCAGCGAACAGATCCGGCGCGAGATTGGCCACCGCGCCCATCAGCAAGCCGCCGGCGCTGCCGCCCTGAGCGACAACCCGCCCCGGACTGGTAAAGCCTTGGGCGACGAGGAACCGAACGGCGGCTAGGAAATCGTGGAAGGTGTTTGGTTTATTGCCAAGCTTGCCATCCTCGTACCAACGCCAGCCCTTCTCGGTGCCCCCGCGCACATGAGCGATCGCGAACACGAAGCCGCGGTCGACCAGCGAGAAGCGATTGGTCGCGAAACTCGCCTCAGCCGCATAGCCGTAGGCGCCGTAACCGGTGATGAAGAGCGGCGCCGACCGGTCGAGCTTCGCGCCACGCTTGTAAAGCAGCGACACCGGCACGCTCTCGCCGTCGTCGGCTGAGGCGAAGACAAGACGCACAACATAAGCCTGCGGGTCGAAGCCGGGCGGCATCGTCTGCCGCTTTACGAGAGTTCGGCGCCGGCTCACGACATCGTAGTCGTAGGTCTCCTGCGGCGTCGCCGGCGATGCGTAGCTGAAGCGGATGAGAGCAGTATCGAATTCGTAGACCGGCTCGAGCCTGAGAAAATAGGTCTCCTCGTCAAACGCGATCTCGTGCGATTCCCCGCTGTTCAAGTCGAAGACAACAAGATGCGGCCGGCTCATCTCGCGCATGAGCAGCACGAGTTGGTCTCTGAACAGCGTTGCGTCGGCTATGAAGCGTCCGTCGCGCTCGGCGACAAAATCGCGCCAGTTTGCCTCCTGTGGCGCATGGTGCGGCGCCACGACGATCTTGAAGTCGGGCGCGTCCGCGTTGGTGCGAATAAAGAAACGATCGCCGTGATCCATCACCTCGTAGCGCAACCCCGAGCGGCGAGGCGCGACGAGCCGAGGCGGGCTTGTCGGATGATCAAGATCGATGACCAACGCTTCCGAGGCGTCATGGCCATGCACCGAGATAATGGCCACACGGCCGAGACGAGTCGCCTCAATGCCGATGAACCAGGCCGGGTCGGCTTCCGCGAATATCTCGACGTCGTCGGTCTGCGCGGTCCCCAGGCGATGCAGCATGACGCGGCAAGGACGGTGGCTCTCGTCCTGCTCGACGTAGAGAAACGCCCCTGAATCGCCCGTCCAGACGACGTCGCCGGTCGCCCCGACGACGTGGTCGCCAAGGTCCGTCTCGCCCTCAAGGTCGCGGACTGCGATTGTCAGCATCTCGGAGCCGAGGTCGTCGGAGCTCCAGGCGAACTTTGAATGGTCAGTCGAATGACGCGCGCCAGCGAGGTGAAAAAAAGCCTTTCCCTCGGCGCGTGCATCGCCGTCGATCAGCACCGCCTCTGCGCCCCCTTCGCGAGGCTTGCGGCAATAGATGCTGCGCTGGCCGCCGGGACGAAAGCGCGAGTAGTAGGCCCACGGTCCGTCGACTTGTGGCGGCTCGCTGTCATCCTCCTTGAGCCGCGCGCGCATTTCGCGCTTCAGCTCTTTCTGCAAGCCGAGCGTCGGCGCCAGCACCGCGTCGGCATAAGCGTTCTCCGCCTCCAACAGGGCTCGGATGTCGGGAGGTAGCCGGCTCGGGTCGCGGAGCACCTCGCGCCAATTGTCGGCCCGCATCCAGGAATAGTCGTCGGCCCAGCAAAGGCCATGGGCGGAGAGAATCGCTGGCCGGACCTCGGCCCGGGGCGGCGCCAGGATCGAGGCTGGCGAGCCCGGTCCGCGCGCCAATCGCTTGCTGGTCATGACGCCCGCGCGCCGACGGCGCCTGGAAGCGCCCGGAACGCCGCAGGAACCTGCGAAGGCGCTTCGCACAAGGCTGCCGCGCCCGCCGCCCGAAGCTCATCGGCGCCGGCGTAGCCCCAGAGTGCGCCGATGGTCGGGATTCCGTTCCGGCTCGCGGCCAGGACGTCATGCTTGCGATCGCCCCACATGCAGCAATCGTCGGCCTCGAGCCCCTCACGCTCGAGAATGTGAGCAACCAGGTCCGCCTTGTCCTGAAAGCGGCCGCCAAGCTCGTCGCCATAGGCCGCCTCGAAGTGATGCTCGAGGTCGAAGTGGCTGAGGATCCGCTCCGCGTAGACGAGAGGTTTCGCCGTGCAAAGGAAGAGGCGCGTTCCCGCGCCGCGCAATTCAGCAAGCGTCTCCTTCACGCCGTCGTAGAGGACAGCTTCGAAAAGACCTTCGATCGAATAGCGGCTGCGATAGATCTTGAGCGCCTCCTCGGGATCACCTTCACCGTTTAGCGCCTCGGCGAAACATCCGCGCAAGGGCGGGCCGATGATCCAGGAGAGTTCGGCGGCAGGCGGCGGTCTTCGGCCCAACGCCTCAAGCGCCATACGAAAGCAGCCGATGATGCCCTCAGCCGGGTCGGTCAGCGTTCCGTCCAAATCGACCAGGAGCGCACTTCGCCGATTGGGCTCCGCCGTCAGCGTTCCAGCATTGCGCGACGCTCCGGGTGTTTGTTGCTGCGCAGATGCTGCCCCACGGTCCTCGGCCGCGGTCTGGGAAGGCAATCTTGGCGGCAAGCGCGCGACCGGCTAGCCGCGGATCGGCTCATGCGCGACCGCCGCGCGCAGGAAATAGAACAGCCCAGTCAGCGCGGTCAGAATGAGCACGCCTTCCAGCATGCGGGTGACCGTCTCGCCAAGCTGGAACAGGCCGCCGATCGCCCAGCCTGCGGCGGCTCCGGCGCCAACAAGCTCCGTGCCCACAAGAATGGCGACGCTAATCAGCGTCATCGCGTTGGTCCAGTTGATCGGCGCGGCCTCCGCCAAGCGCTTTCTCCTTCAAGTGTTCGCGAAACGGTCGCGGATATACCAACGCGGCCGGCGGCGCAAGCGTCACGGCTTGGCGGCCATCTCGCCGTGCTTCCGCCCCGCCTCATAGGCTTTCACGTGGAGGGTGGCGATGCGCAGCAGCGAACGGTCGTCCGGCTTCGCAGCGCGGCGCAGGAGATCGCCGAGGATCTGATCGCCTTCGACCAGCTTGCCGGCTTCTATATCGCGCAGCATCGAGGCCTTCAGCGGCGAACCCGCGGCGGTCATTGCCGCCCGCGCGCGCTCGAGCGCGGGGTCGCGCAGTGGGAAGCCCTGAGCAGCCGCAATTGAGGCGCATTCGCTGAGAAGCCCAAGCGCGAGGTCCGCGGCGCCGGCGGCGACATAGTCGCCAACGGCCGACCGCATCAGGCAGGTAATGCCCGCCGCAGTGGCGATGAACACCCACTTTTCCCACATTTCCTGCCGGATCTCGTCGCTCAGCCGCGCGTCGAAGCCGGCGTTGAGCAGCGCGGAGGCGATGGCCTCGATCCGCTGCGAACGGGAGCCGTCCAGTTCGCCGAAGCTCAGCGCATGCCAATCATTGAGGTGGACGACGGCGCCGTCGGCGTCGAGGGTCGCCGAGATGGCGCACTGCCCGCCGAGCACGCGCGCGGCCCCGAAGCGTTCGGCGAGCCGGTCGATGTGCCGCATGCCGTTCAACAGCGGCAAAATCGCCGTCGCCGGGCCGACCGCCTTGGCGAACGAGGCCATCGCGCCGTCCAGGTCATAGGCTTTGCAGCTCAGCAGCACGAGGTCGAACGGCTCTGCCAAGCCCTCCTGCAAGACAATCGGCGGCGAGGGACGATGGAAGTCGCCGAGGGGGCTGTGAATTATCAACCCATGCTTTGCGAGCTCCGCGGCGCGACGTGGACGAACGAGAAACGTCACGTCGCGACCCGCCTGCAGCAGGCGTCCGCCGAAATAGCCGCCGACTGCGCCCGCCCCAACAACAAGAATTCTCATGTCAACGGATCCTGTCCTTCAATGAGAGACATTTATCCCGGGCCGCGCCGGGCGTCTTGACGCTCTCATTTCCGAGAGTATTTTCCGGATATGGAACTCCAGGCCCCATCCAGCGACGTTGCCGATCTGCGCCTCGCTGAACGTCTGCGCGCATTGCGGCGCGCGCGGAGCTGGTCGCTCGATGAGCTTTCCGTCCTGAGCGGAGTCAGTCGCGCTTCCCTGTCGCGGATCGAGAACGGCGAGGTGAGCCCAACAGCGTCCGTGCTCGGGCGGCTCGCCGGAGCGCATCGTACAACCGTCTCGCGCCTGCTTGCCGACATCGAGGGCGACGCGCCTGCGCTTGTCAGGCGGGGTGAGCAGCCGGAGTGGGTCGATCCGGCCACCGGCTTCCGCCGCCGGTCGGTCTCGCCGCCGTCGCTCAGCTTCGACTGCGAGCTTCTGTGTTGCGAATTGCCGGCCGGCGCGCGCATCGACTATCCTTTCCGCCGCGCCTTGGCCTCGAACATCATCTCTATCTCATGGACGGCGCTCTGGAACTCGCCGTCGAGGGGGTCATCCATCGTCTGCACGCCGGCGACTGCCTTCGCTACAAGTTGATGGGCCCGAGCAGTTTCCTGGCGACCGGGCGGCGCGCGGCGCGCTACATTCTCGTTCTCCGGTGAGATCGTGGAGGCACAAACCATAAAGGTCGCCGCGCTCGACCCCGCCGCGCTCGCCAAAGGCGTCGACCGGTTGGCCCAAATTCTGCATGCTTGCGTGCACGAAGGCGCGAGCGTTGGCTTCGTTATGCCGTTCGAGCGGAGCGAAGCGCGCGCATACTGGCTGGACAGGGTCGCCGCGCCGCACGCGGCCGGCGCCAAGCTTGTCCTCATCGCGACTCTTGGCGGCGATGTCGCCGGAACGGCGCAGCTCGATCTCGATCCGATGCCGAGCAAGCATCATCACGCCGAGGTTTCCAAGGTCTTGGTCGATCCGGGCTTTCGCCGCGCCGGCGTCGCCCGCGCCCTGATGCAGGAGATCGAGCAACGCGCGGCCAGAGAGGGCCGATGGCTCCTTACGCTCGACACAGCGGGCGACGCGGCAGAAGCCCTCTATCGCTCGCTGGGTTATAGCCTCGCCGGTGCGATTCCGAATTACGCGCGCAATGCCTTCGAAGAAAGCTACGACGCGACGCGGCTTATGTACAAAGACCTGCGTGGCGGATAGCTTCCATTCATCAGCGCGGCCGAAGGAGGTCCCTCGTGTTGCCCCGCGGAGCATCGGCTGATGAGTGACCGGAATGGCGCGAGCCTTTTCGGCCGCGTCGCTCTCTTGCTTTTGACCGTCTACGCGCTGGCGATGATCGCCCCTGACTTGCTTCGGGTCGTTCGCCCTCTGGGCTCGTTCGGTCTGGCGATGGACGGTGACGGACGGATTTACGACGTCCAAGGTCCGTTCGAAAGCGAACAAGATTCGCCAGCTTGGCGAGCAGGCCTGCGCGCCGGAGATCGACTCGATCTTGTCGCAATGCGCTGCGCGCCGGTCGACACCATCGTCTGCGCGAGTCTGCTGTCGCAATGGGGCGGGGTCACCTACGTCATGCCGGGACGCGAGGCGACGCTTGTCGTCGGGTCGGTAACGGAACGCTCGGGGCGCGAAGTCAAGCTCACCGCCGTGCCGCGCCCGATGAATCGCCTGCTCGACGTCGTCGTTGTGCTCGACACGATTGCCGGGTTCTTGGTTGTGCTCGGCGCGGCCTGGCTGGTATGGACGCGACCAGGCCTCATGACCTGGGGTTTCTTCATCTATGTGATCCAGTTCAATCCGGGCCAGGCGTTTCAGTTCTGGGCCTGGCTCCAGCTTTGGCCTCAAGCGCTTCTTGCGCAGAACGTCATTTTCCTCGTGATGCAGCCCGCCGCCTATACTGCACTCCTCATGTTTGCGCTGAGGGCGCCGGTCGATCGCGCCGAAGGACGATGGCGAAGGGTCGAGCGGGCGCTGCCGGCTCTGGCGATCGTGTTCTTGGGGGTGGCGCTCGCCAGCATGGCGACGGTCTTCGGCTATTCGGC
>DASXXT010000303.1:0-8034 GCA_036502965.1 Roseiarcus sp.
GCGCTCGCCAACCCGATCGCGGCCGATCTTTCCGACATGCGCCCGAGCCTCGTTCCGGGCCTCGTCGCCGCGGCCGAGCGCAACGCCCGCCGGGGCTTGAGCGACGTCGCGCTGTTCCAAGTCGGGCAGGTGTTTCTGGGCCCAAGCGAAAATGACCAGCGCATCGCGGCCGCAGCTGTGCGGCGTGGCCGAGCCAAAGCGGACTCGGAAGGCCGCGATTGGCGCGGCGGCGAGCTCGTCGACGTCTACGACGCCAAGCGCGACGCGATGACGCTTCTCTCGGCGCTCGGCGCCAACCCAAACGCAGTGCAGGTCGTTCCCGGCGGTCCGTCGTTCTTGCATCCGGGACGTGCGGCGACTCTCCAGTTCGGGCCAAAGACGGTCGTTGGATGGTTTGGACAATTGCACCCGAGCGTGTGCGAAGCGCTCGACGCCGAAGGACCGATCGTCGGCTTCGAGATCACGCTCGACGTCATTCCAGCGCCGAAGGTGAGGCCGACGAAGACCAAACCGAAGCTAAACCGCTCGGACTTGATGCCGGTCGAGCGGGACTTTGCCTTCGTCGTCAGCGAGACGGTCAGCGCCGCCGACATCCTCAAGGCGGCCGAGAGCGCCGAACGCTCCCTCGTCGCCAAGGTCGCCGTGTTCGACGTTTATCGCGGCGAAGGCATGGCCGAGGGGGCGAAGTCGATCGCCATCCATGTGACCCTGCAACCGCGCGAACGCACGCTGACCGAGGCTGAAATTGACGCCGCAACATCCAAGATTGTGGCCGAAGTGTCGAAAAAGACCGGCGCCACGCTCAGGACCTGAAGCCATGGCCGCCTGCGCCGCGATCGCGCTTTGTCTTGCCGCTCTCGCTTGGGCCGGGAGCGCGCGGGCCGAAGACGATCCGGCATGCGCCCAATATCGCGAGCCGATGGCGTATAACGCCTGTCTCGCCCGGCACGGGCCCAAGGCCAATGGCGTCGGGGCGCTCTCCAGGCATCCCCAACCGGGCCGGATTCGGAACAGCTGGACACACGGCCGCGCGCCGACCACGCGCTTCTACAGCCCGCCGCGCGCCCAGCGCGTCCATGGCCGGATGCATATGGAGTTTCCTGTCCGGTGAGCAACCGCTTGAGATGGTGAGCGCGGCGCCCTTGCCCGCGGAAAACAGCGCAGGCGCCGCGCTCTTATCCCCGCGCTGTGGGAGATCAGCGCGAGGGCCGCGCTTCGCACCAGGCCCCCTAGGCGCGGCTGCGCGGGATCGTAACCCCGGTGAACGATCGCCCTGATGGCGACCGACTCTCTTTTGCTTCCGGCGCGGACAGAGGGTGCACCAACAACTAGTTGATATACGATTGCGCGGGCCCCGGCTGTGATCGCGATCACACTGCAATCGGGATAATGCTAATACACTGCGATTCGCGGAAAAGCGGCGCATATTTGCGGGGGTCGTCTCCCCATTTATGTCGGCCCAATGCCGTCGCGACCGCGGGAAAGGTGCTTGACGTAAGGGCCGACGTCCGCCACCGTCACTGGGGATCATCGGCGGCGGAAGATGGTCATAGATTCGCTTTCAGTCCACCCGTGTTTCAAAGCCCTCGATCCAGAATCCTGTCGGGTTCTCGATCGCCAATGTACTTGGCTCAAGACGCCAGGGGGCGCATGGGTCGTTGGTCAGGCGGACAACGACCGCGACGTCTGTTTTGTCCTAAGCGGCCGCCTGAGGGTGGCGTTCCACGGGGCACGGCAAGACCTTGTTTTTACCGACATCGAGGCGGGTTCGTTCTTTGGTGAATTGGGCGCTCTCGAAGGGGTCCCTAGCTCGCTCAGCGCCTTCACGGTCGACGACTCGACACTAGCCAAAATGCCAAGCGCGGTCTTCGTCGCGACAATGTTCAACCACCGGCCGCTCGGCGAAGCGGTGATTGCGGCGCTGGTCGTTCGCAATCGCGAGATGACTCGCAGGGTCGCCGAGGCGGCCCATGTTTATGGGAACCGCCTCCCCTCTGTCGGGCCGACACCGTGGCGACCGGCGCAAAGCCGCCTTGAGGTGGGCGGCGACGTCCGCCACACCGGCGCCAATCATCGACGAGCGCGACGATGGTCATAAGCTCGCTTTCGGCGCACCCCTGTTTCAAGACGCTCGATCCGGAATCCTGTCGGGTTCTGGATCGCCATTGCATCTGGCTCAAGACAGCAGCGGGCGCCTGGGTCGTCGGCCAGACGGCCAACGACCGCGACGTCTATTTCGTTATGACCGGACGCCTGAGGGCGGTGTCTCACGGGGTGCGGCAGGACCTTATTTTCTCAGACATGGAAGCGGGTTCGTTCTTTGGGGAACTGGCCGCCCTCGACGGCGGCCCCCGCTCGCTCAGCGTCTTCGCGGTCAATGACTCGACCATCGCGAAAATGCCGAGCGCGGTCTTCGTCGAGACGATGTTCACGCATCGCCCGCTCGGCGAAGCAGTCGTCGCGACGCTGGTCGCGCGCAATCGCGCGATGACCCGCCGGGTCGGCGAACTAGGCGCACTCGACGTTCGCAGCCGCGTCCACGCCGAGCTCTTGCGCCTTGCCCGTCCCGATCGCGAGGATCCGAAGCGCGCAATCATCCTCGCGCCGCCAAATCAGTCTGAGCTCGCCTCGCGCATCAATACAAGGCGCGAAACCGTGTCCCGCGAAATCAACGCCATGGAGCGCGAAGGCCTCATCGAGCGCCGGCGCGGGGCGATCGTCATCAATGACGCGCTGCGGCTTAGCGCCAGGCTCGAGGCGACAGCGACCGGCACGTAGCACGACGTGATCTCCAGTCGACCCGGATCGTCATCGCGAGCGATGGCGTGCCAACTTGAGCGCCCGGGTTATGTCCGCGCCCGAGGGTTAAAACGCGAGCAGCCCGCGCTGAATGGCGCGGGCTGCTCTATTACCGCTCGATCGACGAGTCGCGAAGCGCTGCTACGGTTCTTCTGGAGCAGGCTCCTTGTCGTCGGCGTCCGAGTTGGCGGGCTCCACGCGCTTCCGCGACCGCCGCGCCCCCGCCGCGACGATGAGATCGCGCTCGAGCCGCGGCTGGGCCGGTCCTTCCGGATAGACGAAGCTAAGCTTCTTTGCGCCCGTTTCGTCTGCGGTGACGACGACCTTGACCACACCTCCGCCTTTAAGCCGGCCGAACAGCACCTCGTCAGCGAGGGGCGTCTTGATCTGGGTCTGGATCACGCGCGCCATCGGCCGCGCGCCCATCGCCTCGTCGTAGCCGTTCTTGACCAGCCATTCGCGTGCTTCGTCCGTCAGCTCGATCGTCACGTTGCGGTCGCTAAGCTGGGCCTCGAGCTGAAGGATGAACTTGTCGACGACGCGGGCGATGACGGTTTCCGGCAGCCGCGCAAAGGGCACGATGGCGTCGAGCCGATTGCGGAACTCGGGCGCAAACAGCCGGTCGATCGCCTCGGCATCGTCGCCCTCCCGCTTCGACTTGTGGAAGCCGAAAGCAGCGCCGGCGAGATCCCGCGCCCCTGCATTGGTGGTCATGATGAGGATCACGTTGCGGAAGTCGATCTGCTTGCCGGAGTGATCGGTCAGTTTGCCATGGTCCATGATCTGCAACAGGATGTTGAACAGGTCAGGATGGGCCTTCTCTATCTCGTCCAGCAACAGAACCGAGTGCGGATGCTGATCGATGGCGTCCGTCAGCAGGCCGCCCTGGTCGAACCCAACATAGCCGGGCGGCGCCCCGATCAGGCGCGAGACCGTGTGGCGCTCCATATATTCGGACATGTCGAACCGGATCAGCTCCAATCCGAGGCTGACCGAGAGCTGGCGGGCCGCTTCCGTCTTGCCGACGCCCGTCGGACCGGAGAACAGGTAGCAGCCGATCGGTTTCTCCGGATCGCGCAAGCCGGCGCGGGCAAGCTTGATCGCGGAGGCCAGCGCCGCCACCGCCACGTCCTGCCCGTAGACAGCGCGCTTCAAAGTTTCTTCGAGATGCTGGAGCACCTCGGTGTCGTCCTTCGACACCGACTTCGGCGGGATGCGCGCCATCGAGGCGACGGTTGCTTCGATCTCTTTGACGCCGATCGTCTTCTTGCGCTTCGGCTCCGGCACCAGCATCTGCGAGGCCCCGGTCTCATCGATGACGTCGATCGCCTTGTCGGGTAGCTTGCGGTCGTGGATGTAGCGCGACGACAGCTCCACCGCCGCCTTCACCGCCTCTCCGGTATAGCGCAGTTTGTGGAATTCCTCGAAATAGGGCTTGAGGCCCTTGAGGATCTCGATCGCGTCGGCGACGCTCGGCTCCTTGACGTCGATCTTCTGGAACCGGCGGACCAGCGCCCGATCCTTCTCAAAATACTGTCTGTATTCCTTGTAAGTCGTTGAACCGATGCAGCGAAGCGTCCCTTGCGCCAAGGCGGGTTTGAGCAGGTTCGAGGCATCCATCGCGCCCCCCGAAGTGGCGCCGGCGCCGATGACAGTATGGATTTCGTCGATGAACAGAATCGCGTCCTTGTGCTGCTCGATTTCCTTCATCACCTGTTTCAAGCGCTCTTCGAAATCGCCGCGATAGCGCGTGCCGGCGAGCAGCGCGCCCATGTCGAGTGCGAAGACGGTCGAATCGGCCAAAACTTCAGGCACATCTGAATTGATGATCTTGCGTGCGAGGCCCTCGGCGATCGCCGTCTTGCCGACGCCCGGATCGCCAACCAGTAGCGGATTGTTCTTCTGCCGGCGGCACAGCACCTGGATGGTGCGCTGCACTTCGGCCTCGCGGCCAATGAGCGGATCGATGCGCCCCTCTCGCGCCTTCCGATTGAGGTTGACGCAATAAGCTTCCAAAGCGCCTTCCTTTTTCTTTGAATCCGAGCTGTCCTTCGAGTCCTTGGAATCGCGCGACTCATGCTCCTCGTCGGTCCCGCGCGGCAAGCGCGATGTATCGGAGGCCCCAGGACGCTTGGCGATCCCATGGCTGATGTAGTTCACCGCGTCGTAGCGGGTCATATCCTGCTCTTGCAGGAAATATGCCGCGTGCGTCTCGCGCTCGGCGAAAATGGCGACGAGGACATTCGCGCCAGTGACTTCTTCGCGACCCGAAGACTGAACGTGGAACGCCGCGCGCTGCACGACCCGCTGGAAGCCGTTGGTCGCCTTGGCCTCCTCCTGACTGTCGACAACTAGGTTTTCGAGTTCGGTGTCGAGGTACTGAACGACGGTCTTACGCAGCGCGTCGAGGTCGACGCCGCACGCCCGCAGAACGGCTGCCGCATCGACGTCGTCGATCAGCGCCAGTAGCAGATGTTCAAGCGTCGCGTATTCATGACGGCGCTCGTTGGCCAGCGACAGGGCTCGACGGAGGGTCTTTTCGAGCGCGCGGGAGAAAATGGGCATCAGGCGCCTTTCACTTCTTTTCCATGATGCACTGCAAGGGGTGCTGATTCTTGCGTGCGTGGTCCATCACTTGCGACACCTTGGTCTCTGCGATCTCGTAGGTGTAGACCCCGCATTCGCCTACGCCGGTGTGGTGCACTTGGAGCATGATCTGCATCGCCTCCTGGGCGTCCTTGTTGAAGAAGGCCTGCAAAATTGAGACCACGAACTCCATGGGCGTGTAGTCGTCATTGAGTAAGAGAACCCGATACATATTTGGGCGCTTCGTTTGCGTCCGGGTGCGTGTGATGACCGCCGCGCCGGCCCCTGGCGTTTCTCCCCCTCTCTTGGGCTCCCGCGAGGCAATCGGCCGTATCGCCATTTGCGGCGACGCCACGCCGAAGCCCGGATAGAGCCAGCGCGCCAGCCGAGCCATTCCCGCTCGGAGCCGAACCACCAACGGAATTGAAGCGGCAGCCACCGAAAGACCCCGATTGATGCCGGTTGGGCCAGAACTCACATTTACGCGTACGCGGAACCACGGCAACTACATCTAGGCGCCGCGCGCCGTCGGCGCCAGATGTCCCTGCCGAATGGCAGCATTGCCAATTTGCTCGTCACGTGCAAGAGCCTCGTCACATGCAACTTGGAATGTCCCTTTCCTGTTCCGTTTCTTGACACGGATGACAGGATTGATGGGACAGCCATGCAAACAAAAAGCCGGCGCTCGAAGGCGCCGGCATCGGCTCGAAGGATTTTTCTCGCCGCGGTTTGGCGGCGAGAGGATCGCTTGATTGATTACTTCTGTATGTTCGCGTAGGCCGTGGTGACCGGCTTCAGAGCGTCTGAAGCGACCCGGGTGTAGAGCTCGGAAACCCTCGTCGCCTGGGCGACAAAGCCCTCGTAGGCCTGCTTCGCGAATTCGGTCTGAATCTGGATCGCCGATTCGACGCTGCGGGCGCCGAGAAGCTTCTCGTACATCGCGGTCCCGGCGGCGAAGGCCTTCTTCGAATAATCGGTCGACTCGGCGGCGATGTCCTGCAGACCCTTCGACCAAGTGGTCGAAGCGGTGGTGAACGCCTCAAGCTGGTCTTTTGAGAATTTCTGGAAGTCTTCGAGTGTCGGTGTACTAGCTGTCATTATGGAGCTCCTTGCATTGAGTCGGTTTCGCATCCGAAAAGAGGCGAACCCGCGATGACTGCAATATGTGCACCGCACAATGGAAGTCAAGCTCGTTTTATTGCATTGCAGCAAATTGCGCGCGCGGGCCCAAAGGGACCCTCGAACAGGATTAAAAAGAGTAAGTCATTTCAACTCATGGCTCCATTTGTTTAATTGGGAGCTTCATCCGGCTGGACCGCCGTGGTCGCGCGCCGACCGCGATTTCAAAGGCTTGCTGAAAATTTCGATGGTTCTTCGGAATCCCGTTAACCGCTGCGTAACCGCTCCGGCATATCGTTCGCGAGCGTGTGCGTAACGCAACTGTGATCGGCGGCTCGGCATCACCGTTGCGTGAAGTGTGTGGGGCGTTCATGGCGTTGCGTAACGGTTGTTTTGGAATCGGCCGGTTTGCTCGTCTGGCGACGGCGGCTTTGATTTCGGCCTCGGTCCTTTGTCTCGCGGGCTCGCCCGCGGAAGCGCATCACTACCGTCATTATAGGCATTACGCGCAGGCGACGCATCAAGCGCATTATCCGCGCTATGCGCGTGCCGCGCATTATTGGCGCCCTGCGCATGCCGCGCACTATTGGCGCCCTGCGCATTATGCCCATCGCACATACCCGCGTTACTCCCCCGTAGCGGCAGGGGCGGTTCCCGGTTCGCCCGCCTTTTCAGCGATTGTCGTCGACGCCAACAGCGGCCGGACGCTTTATTCCGCTGACGAGAACGGACTGCGTCATCCCGCTTCGATCACCAAGGTGATGACGCTCTACTTGTTGTTCGAAGAGCTCGACCGCGGCGAAATGACGCTGCGGACGCAAATTCCAATCTCCGAGCACGCCGCCGGGCAAGAGCCCTCCAAACTCGGCCTCGCTCCCGGGGACACGATCAGCGTCGAGGACGCGATCAAGGCCGTCGTGACCCGTTCGGCCAACGACATCGCGGTCGCGATCGCCGAGGCGATCGGTCAGTCGGAAAGCAATTTCGCCGACCTGATGACGCGCAAGGCGCATGCGCTCGGCATGGCGAGCACGCTCTACCGCAATGCGTCGGGACTTCCCAACGACGAACAGGTGACCACTGCGCGCGATCTGACGATCCTCGGGCGTTCGCTTGAGGAGCGCTTTCCGCGCTACTTCCGTTATTTCTCGACCCCCCAATTCAACTTCGACGGCGAGATCATCGGCAATCACAATCACTTGCTCGGCCGTGTCGACGGCGTCGACGGAATCAAGACCGGCTACACCAGGGCGTCCGGCTTCAATCTCCTGACCTCGGTCCATCGCGACGGACGGTCGCTGATCGCCGTCGTCATGGGCGGCCGCAGCGCCGCTGGGCGCGACCGGATCATGGAGAACCTGATCGCCGACCATCTCGCGGAGGCTTCGACCTCGCGCACCGCGACCGCGATCGCCGACGCAGCGCCCGACGCGAGCGCCCAGGTCCGCGAAGAGCCCCCGGTCCGCGCCCGCGCGCAATCCGCGTCCCAGCGCGTCGCCGAGCGGGACCCGGAGCCGTCGAGCGGAGAAG
>DASXXT010000304.1:0-14261 GCA_036502965.1 Roseiarcus sp.
AAGGGCGACCGCAGTCGACAGCGCGATGACGTCGCGTGAAAAAAGGGAAAGCTCCATCCCCTTCTCGCCCTGGGTCACGCCGTCGCACATCGCCGGAACGCCGCCCGCGACCTGGGCTGAGCCGCCGACCGCGCGCGCCGCCTCCTTGATGAGATCGGGGAAGCGCGCATAGGGCTGGTGGGCCGAAAGCATGTCGTTATAGGCAGTGACGATCGCGAGATTGGCTCCCGTCCCCTCCCGCAACGCCTCTTTGTCGCCGGTCGCGCAGGCGGCGAATCCATGGGCGAAATTGGCGCATCCGAGGCGCTTGCGTGCTGGCCCCTTGGCGACCGCGGAATCGATCCGCGCGAGGTAAGCCTGTCGGGACCGGCGGCTCCGCTCCGCGATGCGATTGGTCACTTCGCCGACGCGAGCATTGGGTTGGGTCGTCATGCGAATCTTGCCTCCTTGATCCGGCAGGCGGGCTGTCAACAGCCTTCTAGCGCAAAGACGCGCTAGAAAAGGGGCGGCTCAGGCAGTGTGTCAGAAGCGACTGCCGAGAGCCATACGCTTTGCGTCAAAATCCGGCGAGCTCGTGGACCATCTTGGTGAAGCGGCGCCGCTCATCGAGGGTCAGATTGGCCGTGGCGACATCGAGGCCGTCGTCTTTAAGTCCGGCCGCCTTGGCGAAGCTGTTCCAGGCGGCCGCCTTGGCCAAGTCATGCGGCAGCGCTTCGCCGCTGGCGTAGAGATGGGCCACGCGGTTCTGAGCGATCGGGTTACCGCGAGCGGCCGCGGTGAGGAGGATCTTGGCCGCCTCCGCTTCATCCTTCTTTACACCCTCGCCGTTGAACAGCATGATGGCGTATTCGACCTGGCCGGCGATAATGCCGTCGTCCGCCGCGCGTTTGAGCCAGTGGCCCGCCTCGACAATATTTTGGGGCGCCCCTTTTCCGTCGCGCAGCATGACGCCGTATGAATAGGCTGCGTCGTCGTCGCCTGCGTTCGCGGCGCGCAGGAAATATTGCGCCGCCTGGTTGTAATCCGGCGTCTTGCCGTCCAGCCCCTGGAGCGCCATGACTCCAAGGTTATAGAGCGCGCCTGGATGATTCTTGGCCGCGGCGCGCTCGAACTGCGCTTTGGCGGCAGCCGGATCTTTCGCCACGCCATGCTGGCCCTGAATCAGCATCGCTCCGAGTTCATAAGCCGCCTGGGGATCGCCGAGATTGCTGGCGAGCCGGTACCAGCGCGAAGCCTCTTGATCGCTGCGGGCGACCGCGGCGCCGTCGCGATAGATCTCGCCGATCAGCGTCATCGCCGGCGTATCCTTGGGATTGGCGTCGAGGCGGCGTTCAGCCTCCAGTAGGGCATACAGGAAATTTCCGCGCTGATAGGCGCCGAACGCCAGATCCGCCGGCACTCCGTCCGCTCGTGGCGGCAACGGAGGCGGCGCCGACGCGGGAGCAGCGAGGCCCGAGGGGCTCGCAAGCGGGGACTTGACGCCTGGGGCCGGCGTCTGGGCGAAGGCGGCGCCGGCTGAGCTCAGCGCGAACACCAGGACAAGCGCAATCCGCGTCATGGAGCGGCGACGCCCACGCGGGCGATCAGCGTTTGGGCCTCCCGCACGGCCGCTGCTGGCGAAGAGCTGTCCCATATGGCGTCGCCGAGCGCAACGAAATCCGCGCCGGCGTCAGCCAGCGCCCCAGCCGCTGCGATCGTGTCGGTATAGGCGACACACGGCGTCTCGAAGATTTCCGCCCACCAGACGACTCGCTCGGTGAGCGACACCAGCGACGCCAGACCCATTGTTTGCGCGCCCCCGTGCGGCTCCCCGAACATCACGTAGTCCGCCCCCATTTCTCCCGCACTCATCGCCTCATCGCGCGTGCGCAAGGATCCCGCGCCGACGATCCGTTCTGGTTTCAGGCGCTTGATCGCCGCGACAAGATGCGCCCCGGCGCCCGCGATATGGACGCCGTCTGCTCCAAGACGGGCCGCCGACCGGGCGTCGTTTTCAATCAACAGCGCACAATCGGCGGCCCTGGCGGGACGAAGAAGGGGCGCCACGATGGCTTCCGCATGAGGCTCGGAGCCCGGCGCGAGACGGACGAGCGCGGAAGCGATCGGCGCGGCTTCGAGCGCCTCGGCGAAGAGCGTGCCAAAGGCGCTCGCGTCAGCGGCCGACAGCAAGGGAGTGACGAGATAGAGCGAGCAGCGGGGCGAAGTCTGGGGAATCAACGGCATGAGCGGCAAAGCGGATCGGAAACGGGGATGTCGCCGACCATTGCGGCCAAATCGCGGTCGAGGCAAGGCTTTAGAAACGGATCGTCGCCCACATGCGGCGGATCAGGATCCGGGCCGAGCGAGAGGCTCTTGGCCGGCTATGGTGAAAACGCGGCGCGAAGGCGCTCAACTTGCGAGGCGACCTCAGAACGCGCTTGGACCGGCTCACGCGAATGCGCGACCACCAGGCTTTGATCAAGATGCATCACGCGCTCCTGAATGCGGACCGAGCGCTGACTGAGACTCCGCAGGGTGGACGGCAATTGTTCAAACATCTCAGGTCTGCAGCCATAGTCCTCGCGGGAAAGCTTGACACGTATGCGTTCCGCTTGGGCTTGGCTCGAGGTCAATTCGCCTTCATTGACCGCACGTTGGAGCAAAAGCCAGGAGGCGACCTGCATGAGTCGGGTGGTCAAACGCATGCTTTCGGTCGAATACGCGAGAGCAGCCGGACGAGGAAGAGCACGCGATTCCTCTCGCCCCGGACCATCGAGGTAAGATGCGGCCTCCTCGACGAGCGTCATTCCTTCTCGAAAGAGGTCTTTGAATGCGCTGGACGAGGCAAGACGGTGAATGAACGGGATCGCAGTCGAAGGCTGCGCGGCTGCGGCGAAACTGCGTTTCGGTCGTTCGTACTGATGACCCATACGCCCTCACTCCCGTCACTGAGGCGAGGCGGCGTACATAACCAGCCGCCTTTTGGGGCCGCAGGCCACCATAGCGCCCGCGCAGCGCCTTCGGCTCATTTACCATTGAGCAAGGTTAACCGGGAAGCCCGCTCCGCGCGCGGACAAAAAAAGCCGCCCTGGGGGCGGCTTTCAAGGAGGGAGTATGGGAGGGTTCACGAAGGAGTAGGCGCCCAGTCAGACTGCTGCTGGGCTATGCGATTCATAAACAATAAGGATTAAGGGCCCCTTAACGCGGCTAAGAGGAACCGTGATGGCTCAAATTTTAAAGACCGAGTCGGCCGCCGCGCGCGTCGCTTGACGCGCCTCAATCGCCTTCTCCAGCCGGTCGATCTCCGAACGCAATAGAGCGATACGCTCCGCGAGCTCGGGCGCCGACAAGTCATCGATGTTCTGCCCTATCTCGTGAGCTAGGCGCGGTTTGGGCTTCGCCCCAAAGACGGATTCGTCGTCGGGTGCAGCCATGCGCTCTCTCCATCGTCAGGCGGCGACGATGAACCCGCCCCCGAGCGCCCGCGCGCCCAAGTCGACGGAGTCGTAGAAAACGCAGGCTTGACCGGGCGAGACGCCGCTTTCGGGCTCAACGAACTCGATCTCGCCCGTAGGCATGAGCAGGGCGGGCGCCGGCGGACGAGTCGAGCGAACCCTTGCGGCGATCGACAGTCCGCTGCCGGGCAAGTCGGTGATTGCGCCCGGACCGATCCAATTGACATCACGCAACCGAAGCCGCGTCACCGCAAGTGAGGCGCGCGAACCAACGATCACGCGCGCATTGGCTGCGTCGAGTCCCACCACATAGAGCGGCTCGGCCGCCGCAACGCCGATGCCGCGCCGCTGGCCAATGGTAAAGTGAACCACGCCGCCGTGCCGTCCGAGAACGCGACCGTCCGCGTGAACGATCTCGCCGGGGACGGAAGCGCCCGGAATCAAGCGCTCGATCATCTCGGTGTAATGTCCCGACGGCACAAAGCAGATGTCCTGGCTGTCGGCCTTCTCGGCATTCGTCAGGCCAAATTCGCGCGCCAGTTCGCGCACGCCCGCCTTCGGCATGCCTCCCAGCGGGAACCGCAACCGCGCGAGTTGTGCGCGCGTGGTGGCAAACAGGAAATAGCTCTGGTCGCGATCGGGGTCGGCCGCCCGGTAAAGCGCTCGTCCGCCGCGCCCGTCGTCTCGGCTGACGACATAATGGCCGGTCGCCAGCAAGTCGGCGCCGAGATCGTTGGCCGCGGCGAACAGATCAGCGAATTTCATGTGCTGGTTGCAGGCGACGCACGGAACCGGAGTTTCGCCCGCAACATAGGCTCGGGCGAACGGCTCGATCACCTTCTCGCGAAAGCGCTCCTCGTAATCGAGCACATAGTGGGCGATGCCGAGCCGTGCCGCGACGTCGCGCGCATCGTGAATATCCTGCCCCGCGCAGCACGCGCCCTTGCGGTGCGTCGCTTCGCCGTGGTCATAGAGCTGCATCGTGACGCCGACGACGTCGTAGCCTTCCGAGGTGAGCAACGCCGCCGTGACGGACGAGTCCACCCCGCCAGACATCGCGACAACGACGCGGGTTTCGGCGGCGGGCTTGTCGAGTCCTAAACTGTTCAGTGCGCCGTCCAAAGTCGGCGCGAGCGATGGCGCGAGCATGTCGATCTTTTTGCCGAACGAAAACGCCGGACAAACGTTTATCTTGGGCTTCTGACCCGATCCGGCAAGGCCATAGCCCAATTCGGCTACCCCCGCCATAGCGAGACCGGGTCGCGGCCGCCGATTGGAATCCGTTCAAGCCCGACCGGAGGGGCTGGGACGCCCACTATTCCTGCGCCGCCAGCTTGTCTGCGAACAGAGCGAGCGTCTTGGCATAGACCGGGGACGAGTTCCATTGGAGCAAGGCGTTGAAATTCGGCTGGCCTTCATCCCAACCCGCGCCCGGGCTCCAGCCGTGAGCGCGGAGGAAATTCGCGGTCGACGCCAGCGCGTCGGCGGGACTGGAAATCAGATCGCCTCCGCCTCCGCCTTGGGCGTTGACCGCGTATTTCAGATAGGCCGACGGCATGAACTGGGTCTGTCCAATCTCACCTGCCCAAGCGCCACGCTGTGAGGGCCGCATGAGCCCGCGTTGGACGAGCATGAGCGCGTCGATGAGTTCCGCACGATAGATTTGCGCCCGGCGACAATCGTAGGCGAGCGTTGCAAGGGCGCTTAACGTGGAATAACCCCCCAGACCCGCGCCGAAGTCAGTTTCAAGACCCCAGATCGCTACGAGGACGGGCCCGGCCACGCCATAACGCTGTTCGATTCTCTCCAACGGTTCGGCATAGGCAAGCATCATCGTCTTGCCCTTCTTTATTCGGCCAGGAGTGACGTGACGCCCGGCGAACGCGGCGAAATTCGTTCCGAAGTTCTGGCCACGATCGTGCGCTGCGACGGAAGAATCAAACACGACCCCGTTCAGGGACGAATCGACCACCTGTTGGGAAATGCCGTTCTGCAGTGCAACTTGCTTGAATGAGGAGAGCCACTCATTGAAGCCGTCCGCGCTGTCCCCGCAATCCGCGGCGCGCGCTGACCCCACGCCGACCGCCGCAGCCGCGACGATCGAAAACAATAGTGTCTTCAAAACCCTTAGTCGCATTTTGCCCCGCTCCAGAAACCTCATCGTGGATTTGGAAAGCGCTAAACGCAAAACAGGGTTGAAAGTTGGCGGCATAGGACCCTTCGCTGGTTATCGACTTCGCGAGCGGGTGTTGTCCCCGCCCATACGCAGATCACCACACAATTCTGGTTATGTATCGGTATATTTTTGCAGCGGTGGCTTAGGCAAATCTTAAATCGCTTCGCCTATTGTCACAGAGGTTGTGTGACATGCGTCTGAGTGAGAGTCCAATGAGTGAAACGCTGCGGCCGAGAGTAAAATATGTGATTGGTCCGGACGGCAGTCCGCTGACAATCGCCGATCTGCCGCCACCCAGCACTCGCCGCTGGGTCATTCGCCGCAAGGCTGAAGTGGTCGCCGCCGTTCGTGGTGGTTTGCTGTCGCTGGAAGACGCCTGCTCGCGTTATACGCTGACGGTCGATGAACTTTTGAGCTGGCAAGTCTCGATCGATCAGTATGGCTTAGCTGGACTTCGGACGACCCGCATCCAGCAATATCGGCATTAGGCTTGTCGATCCGCGGTGTTCCTTGACGGGCGCCGCGCTACGGGCCAGCGCCTCACGGCATGAGCTGACCGCCGTTGACCTCGATAATCTGTCCAACGACATAGGCGCTTAACGCCTCTGAGGCGAGGAACAGATAGGCGCCGACGCATTCCTCGGCGGTCCCGAGGCGGGCGATCGGGATCGTCTTGCGGATGGCCTCCAATGTCGCCGCGTCGGTATAGCGGTCATGAAACGGCGTCGCGATCACGCCCGGCGACACCGCATTGACGCGAATCTTCTTGCCGATCAGCTCCTTGGCGTGGCCCTTGGTGATCGTCGAGACGAAGCCTTTGGCGGCGGCGTAGATCATTGCGCCGCCGGCGCCGCCGTTTCGCGCCGCAATCGACGTGGTGTTGATGACGAAGCCGCCCTGACGCTCGAGCCAGGGCGCCGCGGCGCGGGTCACCCAAATAATTGAACGCGCGTTGAGATCGATCACCGCCTGGACATGCTCGTCGCTCGCCTCGAGCGAGTGGACCCGTCCGAGCATTAGGCCGGCATTGTTGATGAGGCCGTCGAGGCGGCCGAACCGGCTCGTCGTTTCGGCCACGATTTGCGCGCATGCTTTTGGGTCGGCGACGTCGCCCTTCACCGCCAGCGCCTCGCCGCCTGCGGCCTTGATCTGACTCACAAGCGCGTGAGCCTGATCTGTGCTCGAATGGTAACCGATGGCGACGCGCGACCCCTGCTCGGCGAAGCCTCTGGCCACAGCAGCGCCGATGCCGGTCGAGCCGCCGGTGATTAGGACAGTTTTTCCGGCGAGATCGGGAATGACGAGACGGGAAGCGGTCATCAGGGCGCCTTCTTAGCTGGGGTTCGATTGCGGTATTTTGGCTGGTCGTCGCGCGTGTAGGTTTGGTGATTCGCAATCAACGGACGCTCTCACCTGCGCGCCGCAACTGAACGGGTCTGTCCTAACGCCCGCTGCCTCAATGCGCAAATCCTGGATAGTCGCAGCGGCGACCCTATATAGGCGTCGTCACTCGCGGAGGGCCAGGAATGACTGAATCGCGTAAGCTCGCGGCGATTCTCGTGACCGATATCGTCGGCTACTCGCGGCTGGCAGGAGCCGACGAGGATCGGATCTTGGCGCGTTTGCGCACGCTCAGGAGCGACCTGATCGAGCCGACGATCTCCGTCCATCGAGGACGGGTGGTCAAGGGCACGGGCGACGGCAGCATCGTGGAGTTTCGCAGCGTGGTCGACGCAGTACGCTGCGCGATCGAGTTGCAGCATGGACTTATGGAGCGCAACGCCGGCCTGCCGCCGGAGCGCCGGATCGAATTCCGCGTCGGAATTCATCTTGGAGACGTGGTCGAAGAGAGCGACGGCGACCTGATGGGGGACGGCGTCAATATCGCCGCCCGTCTCGAAGGAATCGCCAAGCCCGGTGCGATCTGCCTGTCGGAGGACGCATACCGGCAGGTCAAGGGGCGCCTCGATCTCATGGTCAGCGACCTTGGCCAGACCGAACTCAAGAACATCGCCGAGCCGATTCGGGTCTATTCGCTCGAGGTCGGTCCCGCTGCCCAGGTCGTTCCCGCGCCCAGCGCGGTGGCTGTTGCGGATAAGCCGGCGCCGCCGCGATTGTCGATCGTGGTGCTGCCATTCACAAGTCTCGGCGTGGACGTTGAGCACGAGCTTTTTGTCGACGGCGTGACGGAAAGCCTGACGACCGACCTTTCGCGCATCACCAATGCGTTCGTCGTCGCGCGCAACACCGCCTTCACTTACAAAGGCAAGCCGGTCGACGCCAAGCAGATCGGCCGCGATCTGAACGTTCGCTATATCCTCGAGGGAAGCATTCAGCGCGGCGGAAGCCGAATGCGCGTCAATGTCCAGCTCATCGACGCAATCACTGGAAATCACCTGTGGGCGGACCGGTTCGACAAGCCAATGGCCGACTTGTTCGACATGCAGGATGAAATTGTGTCCCAACTCGCCAATCAACTGCGCCCGGAGCTGATCGCCGCGGAAGCAAAGCGCGCCGAGAATGAGGCCGATCCGGATTCCATGGACCTCTATTTCCAGGGTGTTCAACGGTTCAACAAGGGCGGGATCGACAACATCGAGGCCGCTCGCGGGTATTTCGAGCGCGCAGTGGCTCTCGATCCGACAAACATTGACGCCCTCGTCGGCGCGGCGCGCGCCGATGTTCTGGTCGGGGCGATCTACACCACCGATAAGCGAGCTGAGCGTCTGGCCGCCGCCGAGGCGCTCCTGATTAAGGGCATTTCGATTGCACCGCGCAACTATTGGGCGCATCTCTGGCTGGGCTTCGTCCAGATCCAAACCAATCGCGCTTCGCGAGCGATCGGCGAATTGCAGCAAGCATTGACGCTCAACCGGAACCTTGGCGCCGCGCATGCGTGGATCGGGCAGGCGAAAATCACCATGGGCCGCGCCGAGGAGGCTGAGGCTCATCTTAACGAGGCGTTCCGGCTATCGCCCAGCGATGCGGTCGCCTTTATCTGGACCCACATCCGGGCCCTGGCTAAGCTCCACCTTGGGGCCGACGAGGAAGCCGTGGCCCTCTTTCACCGCTCGGTCGACGCCAGCCGGAACTATCCGCTGAGCCATTTCTACATGGCCGCCGCGCTCGCGCATCTCGGCCGCGTCGATGAGGCGAAAGCCGAGATCAAAACTGGCCTGGCGCTCGCGCCCAATTACTCGATCGGCCGATTTCTCAGCATGGCGGAGAGTGACAACCCGACCTATCTTGCGCAGCGCGAGCGTATCCTTGAGGGCCTCCGCAAAGCCGGCGTTCCGGAGAAATGACTGTCGGCCGTGCGGCGCAACGCGAGCTTGTCATGCGTCCTACCGGCTATCGCGGCGGTTGCCCGATGCGGCGACTTGGGCCAAGGCTCAGGCCGTGGCCCGGCGGCGCTCCCCTATCCGTCTTCTAGCGCTCGGCGTCGGCTGGGCGGGGCTGGCGCTTCTCGTGCTCTTCATCAGTCTTGTCGCTCTCTATGCCGTCGCGCGGCCAGTCTCCACACTGATGCTCGCGCGCACCATCGAAGGCAAGAGCTATCAGCGCATTTATGCGCCGCTCAGAACGATCGCGCGCACGGCTCTCGCTGCGGTGATCGCCTCGGAGGACGCGACTTTCTGCGACAATGACGGCGTCGATTGGGGCGCGCTGCGCGAGGTTCTGAGCGGCGCGCGCGAACATGGGCCGAGCCGAGGCGCCTCGACCATCACCATGCAGACCGCGAAGAACCTGTTTTTGTGGCCTGGCCGTTCCACCATCCGCAAAGGCCTCGAGATCGGCATGGCGCTCGTGTTGGGCGAGGTTTGGTCGAAAGCGCGCACGCTCGAGATTTATCTCAACATCGCCGAGTGGGGCGACGGGCTCTACGGGATCGAAGCCGCGGCCCAGCGCTATTTCCACAAGAGCGCAAGTCAGCTCAATCCGCGTGAGGCGGCGCTGCTGGCGACCGCGCTGCCCAATCCGATTCGGCGCAGCCCCACGCGCCCCTCGCCAATGCAGCGCCGGCTCGCCGGCAGCCTGGAAGCGAAGGCGCGTCACGTTGCCGAACAATTGAACTGCTTGCCGCGCTAGCGTCGCGGGATGAAGCCAGCGGCGTCGACAATTGTCGATCGACCACGCGAGCGGTGCGCCGCGCAGCGCCGAGCGGGCTTGAGGACGGTTTCAACATGGGTTCCCGACTCGCGGCGGCGGGGTTTCATGGCGGAGCGCCAACGCCGGTAACGGCTGGTCCCCGAAGCCGATCGAACCCGGACTTGGAGTGGTCAGCGCGGCCTCGGCCGGTATCAGGCGCGTTTGAGTGCTTCGAGGACGCGTCCAGGTCGAAGCCAGGTTGGCCTCGTTTCTTGGGAACCGACCTACGACGAGACCTTAATCGTAACATCGTAGCGTTCGACCACCGACTTGTCACCCTCCCACGGGCGCCAGCGTTTGAGCTTGACCGTCGTCGAGCCGGGCGCCCTGGCTTTGATCGTCCATCGCGCCTCACCGCCTGCCCCCGGCGCAGTTGACGCCGGCGCGTATTCAGACTGCGTGACGTCGACGAGATTCGAATCCTCCGCGTCGAGCGCCCAGCGATAACCGGTCGACGGGTTCTCCGGCAGGCGAAGCGTCGCTTCTGCGCCGACCTTGAGCGCGATCGTCTTGCCGTTGTCGGACGCGGTCAAAATCGATGTCATGCTCAACTCCGTTGCCGGTGCTACGTCCGCAGCCGTGCTGACGGACAAAACCAACGCCAGCCCGCAAGCGAAAAGCGAGCGAGATCCCCGCCCGGCGCCTCTGAAACGCGAGGCGCCGTCTATAAAAACTGTAGGACCGGTCTCTCGATTGCCCACGGCAGGATTTTGCCGGGCCTCGACGCTTTTGCCGCAGCCCGCCGAGGTGAGCCTTGCCGCCCGATCACCCGACAGAGCGGATCGTCCAGAAATCCGAACAGTTCGGGTGGTGATAAATTCGAACGGCATCATGAAGTAGCCGGCTTTGCCCCATTGCGGGCCCCATGAATTGCGCACGATCATCATGCGGCTCGCGCTGTCGTAGCCGGCCGCCATGACGGCGTGACCGCCGACCTTCTTTTCGTTCGGCGTGGGCATGGGCATGACGCCGGTTTGGGCGACCGTTTGCGCCTCGAAACTCTCATAGACCGTGAACCCGAATACATATCCGAAGCCCGAGGCAAGGCAGCCCTGCTGCTGCGCAAGCGTCGGCACGAGCCGTTGATACTGGATTGCGCGGTCGAGCTTGGCGTCTGAATAAGCCTTAGCGGGCGGCTTCTTGGCGAACTTGGAGATGTCGTAGGACCAGTCTTTCTCGGGCGGTGCCCCGATCTTGGCGACCGACTTTATCCCGTCGCGGATCTCAGCGCCGGCGTCCTCGCCCACCGTGCCCTCCATCACGCGCTCATTGTAATAGATGAACAGGCGCGAGGGGACAAAATCGGACAGGTTTTGTTTCTTGCGGTCGAATTCGATCAAGCCCGCGATCGCATTGGCCGTGCAGCTGCCGAGCTGGCCCTGGTCGTAGACTGGCGGGCAGTGCGGGCGCAGGTCGACCGACCCCGGCAGGCCCTGGGCTGGCGGCGGCGGCGCTGAGTAGACTTGATCGCGATGGTCGGGCAGGTCAGGCCGCCACCCGAAGCGGACCTGGGTTCGGTGCGTCACCAGGTTAAGCGGATCGACTGCGTGATGCGTCGCCATAGGGTCAGAATGCTTTGTCATGTTGATATCCCTTCAAATCTAAATTGTGGACCAGTAAGCTGGCGGTCCGAAATAAACCTTCGCCCGATGTTTTTAATTGTGGGACGGACTGTCCCCAAAAAAACTGTCAACGAATAGATTTCGCGCCGCCAATACCAGGCGGCTGTGCGCGCAAAATACGCAAGTCAGCCGTGCCGCTAGGTTGGCACACAACAGTGATCGGCGCAACAGAATGCGTTAGATCGCGCCGAGGGCGTCGCATGACCGCGCTCTCATCTCAGATCGCGTGGGACATCTCGATCGCGTCGCGCCGTGTATTGGCGGCGCAGCGGACTCGACGGCCTACACGATCGAGCAACGGGAGCATCTACACGCCGCTCAGGACGATCGCCCCCACCGCTCTCGCTGCGGTGATCGCCTCGGAGGACGCGAGCTTCTGCGACAATGACGGCGTCGATTGGGGCGCGCTGCGCGAGGTTCTGAGCGGCGCGGGCGAGCATGGGCCGAGCCGAGGCGTCTCGACCATCACCATGCAGACCGCGAAGAACCTGTTTTTATGGCCAGGCCGTTCCACTATCCGCAAAGGCCTCGAGATCGGCATGGCGCTCGTGTTGGGCGAGGTTTGGTCGAAAGCGCGCACGCTCGAGATTTATCTCAACATCGCCCGAATGGGGCGACGGACTCGACGGGATCGAAGCCGCGGCCCAGCGCTATTTCCACAAGAGCGCAAGTCAACTCAATCCGCGTGAGGCGGCGCTGCTGGCGACCGCGCTGCCCAATCCGATTCTGCGCAGCCCCGCGCGCCCCTCGCCAATGCAGCGCCGGCTCGCGGGCAGCCTGGAAGCGAAGGCGCGCGAAAGCTCTGATCTGCTCAAATGCCTGCCGCGGTAGCATTGTTTCGCGCCGCTCTGGGAGGCGGCGGGTGATCGAACTGAAAAAGAGGCTACAGAGCGCATCGTCATTGGCGGGAAGACGAAACGCCCCTATCCTGCCCCAAGCGAAACGACAGCGAGCAAACCCACCATGGCGATATTGCGCAGGGCCGTCCTCCTTGCCGCGTTCGCGTCTCTGTCGCCGGCGCACGCCGCTTCGCAGGATCCCGACCTGATCTTCCGCAAGTCGACGACATTCAAATTGCTGACGCCGAACGACAAACTCGCCGTCTACGGCATCGATGACCCGATTGTCGAAGGAATCGCTTGCCACTACACCGTTCCGGAGAAAGGAGGCATCTCCGGCGCTCTGGGCCTCGCCGAACAGACGTCCGACATTTCTCTCGCCTGTCGTCAGTACGGCCCGATCAAGTTCAAGGAAAAGTTCTCCCAGGGCGACGTGGTGCTCAGCGAGAGCCGATCGATCTTCTTCAAGAAAATGCAGATCGTCCGAGGATGCGATACAAAACGGAATATACTGGTGTATATGACTTACAGCGACAAACTCGTCGAAGGGTCGCCGAAAAATTCGACATCAAGCGTGCCAATTGAACCCTGGGGCCCTGGAACGACCGATGTCCAGAAGTGCGCAGATTTTCTTCGCTGATCGTGGAAATCGCCCGTTGGTGGTACCCTAGCCGGAACCAAACTACGGCATCAACATATTGATATGTTAGAAAAAAATAAGGCAACTGAGGCCAACATTAAGGCCAACGACTGTCGCGTTTTTGCGCATCGAGCGCGCTTGTTTCTCTGAGATCTCGGCCTTCAGGTGCGCTCTTATGGCGCCGCCGCGCGCGAGCTAGGGATCGAAAATCGCCCGAGCGCGGTCGATGGAAAAAACCGCGCCGAGAATTGGCATCAGCCAACTCGGAGAAGAGTGCGCAAGATGCGAGGCTTCAAGAGTCCGGGCTCGGCGCAGAGATTTCTTTCCACTCACGCAGCGATCTATAACAAATAAGAGCGTTAGTATCGTCCGAGCGACCGCGCATGCGCCGCCTCAGCTCGAGGCCGGCGAGGCCGAATATTCCGGTCATCATGAGCGCCCATGTCCCGGGCTCCGGCACAGCGCCTGTGGTGGGATCGATGGCGCCGGTCGCGGGATCGAATCCCATGATCGTCAACCCAGGAACGTTGTCGGAGAAGCTGATCTCCTGAAAGGCGGTCCCGCAATTCACCTCGGTGCAGAATTGGCCGCCGCCGATCGTGCCGAAGAACGTGTCGAGGTTGAGGAGGCCGTCGGCGATGAACTGCTGGGCATTGGCGCCGTTGAGGAAATCGAACACGAGCGTCGTATCGGAGACGCCAATCGGCAGGTTCGGATCGAAATTCAGGGTCGTCTCCAGGAAGCCGCCAACCCCGTTCGGATCGATATCGAAGACGATCTCGCCACCAGTCTGCGAATAGGCGCCGAGGAATGTGAGCGAACCGCCGGGCCCGCCGCCGGCCTTCACCGTGCCGCCAGTCACTGAGACGTCGCCGACCATGGAGCCGCTGCCGCCGAAGACGCCACGCTCGATTACGATGTTCGCGGGATCGAGCACACCGCCGTTCAAAAGGATCGTCGTTCCGCCGGCCACTTGGGTGAACGTGCCGCCCGCGCCAACGACATTCATCGTCACCCCGTTGATTGTGAGGTTTCCCCTGTTGGTGAGGGCACCAGTCACGGTCACGGCGCCGCCGTCGTTCAACTCGGCGTTCGCAGCGATTTCGAGTGTCGTCGAAGTCAGCGCGCCGGTAACCGACATCATGCCCTTCGAGATGGTCGCGTCGCCGAAGGTCGAATCGCCGCCGAGCGTCCATGATCCGCTGGCCGCAACATTCAGCCTATCAAAATTGACGAAGTTGTTGTTGGCCGTTCCCTGCCCCTGCAGGATCAATGCGTTGGTCGCGCCCTTGGCCATGCTGCCGCTTGCGGCGCCCGTGAGCGTGGAGCCCGTTTGCAGGGTCAGCGTATGAGCCCCGGAGCCGGTGAACTGGACAGATCTTGTCCCGCCGCTGATCGTTC
>DASXXT010000305.1:0-15553 GCA_036502965.1 Roseiarcus sp.
GCGCCTGATCCCGGCTGCGTCCAAGCGGTCGATCGGATACCAGACGCCCAGTCTTCCCAATGGCCTCATCACTCGAACTCCCGAATGCGCCGTGTCGCAATATAGGGCGTCGATGGCGACGGCGACGTCGCCCCCATCAAATCAGCGTGAAGCGTCGTTGCGGGACTGCGCCGTTTTGGCCGGCGTCTTATCGCCCGCTCCCCGCTCGATTGCATCTGCGGTAGAGATACCACATCATTTGTCGTCCGCTTCCCAACATAGCGCGGATGCGCGCCGAACAGCTTCAAAGGTGGTTGAATGAGCGATTCGAGCGACGAGGCGCTTTCTATCCGGTTGGAACAAGCGCCGCTCGCGGAGTTGATCGACGCCGCGGGACGTCTGCGGGACGAGGGGCATGGGCGCCATCTTTCGTACTCGCGCAAGGTGTTCATTCCGCTCACCCATCTCTGCCGGGACGTCTGCCATTACTGCACTTTCGCCGAGCGGCCACACGCGGGACGGCTCGCCTATCTTTCTGCAGACGAAGTGGTCTCGATCGCGCGCGCCGGGGCGGCCGCCGGCTGCACGGAGGCGCTGTTCACGCTCGGCGATAAGCCGGAACTGCGCTATCGCGCCGCCCGGGAGGCGCTCGACGCGCTCGGGCATGAAACCACGATCGACTATCTCCAGGCGATGTGCGCACTCGTGTTGCGCGAGACCGGACTGCTGCCGCACGCAAATCCCGGCGTGATGAGCCGCTCTGAGATCGCCGGCCTGCGTGCGGTCACCGCCAGCCAAGGAATCATGCTGGAATCGCTCAGCGCGCGGCTTAGCGAACCGGGCGGCGTACATTACGGCTCGCCCGACAAGCGCCCCGAGGCGCGTCTTGAGACGCTGCGGCTGGCGGGCGAACTGCGTGTGCCGTTCACGACCGGGATTCTGATTGGAATCGGCGAGACCCGGGCCGAGCGCCTCGAGGCGCTCTTCGCCATCCGCGATCTGCATCGGCAGTTCGGGCACATTCAGGAGGTCATCGTCCAGAACTTCCGCGCCAAGCCCGGCACCAAGCTCGCCGGTGCTGCGGAGCCCGATCTGGACGACCTCCTTTGGAGCCTCGCCGCTGCGCGCCTCATCCTGGGTCCCACGATGAACATCCAGGCGCCGCCCAATCTGTCACCGGGCGTCTATCCGCGGCTGATTGCGGCGGGGATCAATGATTGGGGCGGGATCTCCCCCGTCACACCGGACCACGTCAATCCGGAGGCGCCATGGCCAGCGATCACCGAGCTTGCCGAGCGCACGGCCGCCGCCGGCAAGTTGCTGGTGCATCGGCTGCCGATCTATCCATCTTACTTGCGCGATCTAACGACCTGGATCGCGCCGGAGATCGCCACGCAGGCGCGCCGTCTAAGCGACGCCGAGGGCTTCGCGCGTGACGACAATTGGGCGCCCGGCACGAAGGTCGCTCCGCGGATGCCCGCTATCCATGCGCGCTCCGTCGATCCAGCGCTCGAGCGGATCATCGAGCGCGCTCAGGCGGGCGCTCGCCTGGACGCGCCGGAGATTGTACGGCTGTTTGCGGCGCGCGACGCCGATTACCGTCGCGTGGTCGCCGCAGCCGATGAGCTTCGCCGGGCGATCAGCGGCGACACCATCCGCTACGTCGTCAACCGCAACATCAACTACACCAACATCTGCTCCTACCGCTGCACGTTCTGCGCCTTCTCGAAAGGCAAGATACATGAGGCGCTCCGGGGCGCGCCTTATGACCTCGCCCTTGCGGAAATCGTGCGCCGCGCGACCGAGGCGTGGGAGCGAGGCGCAACCGAAGTGTGCCTCCAGGGCGGCATCCATCCGGATTACACCGGCGAGACCTATCTCGGCATTTGCCGCGCCATCAAGGCCGCGGCTCCGGATATGCACATTCACGCCTTCTCGCCATTGGAGGTCACGCAAGGCGCAGCGACGCTTGGGCTGCCGATCCGGTCGTTTCTGGCGGAGCTCAAAGCCGTGGGCCTCGGCACCTTGCCGGGCACCGCGGCCGAGATCCTGGACGACGAGGTGCGCGCCGTCATCTGCGCAGACAAGGTGAACACGGCGCAATGGCTCGACGTCGCAAGGGCCGCGCATGGCCTTGGCCTGCGCACGACATCGACGATCATGTATGGCCATATCGAGCATCCCCTGTCCTGGGCGCACCATCTGATGGCCCTACGGGATTTGCAGGCGGCGACGGGCGGCTTCACCGAATTCGTGCCATTGCCCTTCGTGCATATGGAAGCGCCGATGTATCTCAAGGGAGCGGCTCGTCGCGGGCCGACCTTCCGGGAAGCGGTCCTGATGCACGCGGTGGCGCGGCTCGCGCTGCATCCCCACATCACGAACATCCAGACGTCCTGGGTCAAGATGGGGCCTCAGGGCGCGGCTGCGTGTCTTGAGGCCGGAGCCAATGATCTCGGCGGCACTTTGATGAACGAGAGCATCTCTCGCGCTGCAGGCACTGAGCACGGGCAGGAGTTTCCGCCCGAGGCGATGGAGGAACTTATCCGGTCGCTTGGGCGGACGCCGGAACAGCGGACCACGCTATACGGGCGGGTCCCGGCGGAGAGGCGGGCTGCGTCGTTGAACGCCGCTGCCTTGGCTCCTGTCGTTTTGACGGCGCCCCGGAAGCTCGTCGCGGCGGAATAGGGCCGTTTCCGAGTCCGTTTCGAACGATGTCAGTGGGTTGCGGCGCCATTTCCGAGTCGTCCGCTGCTGATCTCGAAACTTTATTTTTTACTTGCTAGATATGTTGATACCTCGCTCGCGGCGAGGAGCGCCTTGGAGCGCACCTTAGCTCATCGCCAGAAGCCGGCCCGCGATGCCCGATTGCTCGAGGAAGGCGTATGTCCGTGTGCGTACAGTTGGCGTCATTCTGAGAAAAGCGACGAGGTCGATGGGATGGTCGATGTCCATCCCGATCCCAGGATAGCGGACGATGAGCGGGTCGATCCCACGGGCTCGCGCGGCATCGAGATGGGGATAAAAGCTGTCCTCGCCGAACCGCAGCGGAACGGCATCTGGCGGCGAGCAGATGATGGTGTTCGATCCGAGATCGTCATGCGCTGGCACGATGGTGAACGCAGGCGCGGCCCGGTGCGCCGCGAGGGTCGCTGCGATCTCGGCTGACGAGAGTCGCGGAATGTCGCCGGGCATTGTCATCATGCCGGTCTGCCCCTCCCGCACGAGCAGGCGGGCCGCGGCCGTGACAGCGCCGGTATGGCCTTCCCGCGCCCCTTCCGTGACGATGCGCGCGCCATAGCGGCCGGCGAGCGATGTCCCCGCCGGATCGACCGTGACGACTATCACGCCGGCAAGCTCACGGACCGCGCTGACTGCGTCGAGCACATCCTCAAGCATGACCGTTGCGAGCGCATGACGCTCCTCAGGGCTTAGGCACGACGATAGCCGTTGCTTGGCGCCCTTGAGTTCTTTGACGGGCACGACTGCCCAGATGCCGTTCACGCGACCAAGCCCCCGCCGCGTTTCAAAGAGGCAAGC
This sequence comes from Roseiarcus sp., assembly GCA_036502965.1. Taxonomy (GTDB): domain Bacteria; phylum Pseudomonadota; class Alphaproteobacteria; order Rhizobiales; family Beijerinckiaceae; genus Roseiarcus. Next base: position 3,520 of record DASXXT010000305.1, read on the forward strand.
GCGTCCGCCGCCTCAAGGACGACGCGAGCCAGCTGCTCGCGCTCCGCGAGATTCGTCATGAGCGTGGGGGCGAGCGTCCCCTTCGGCGCCACATGCGCAGCCTCCCCCGCGTCCCAAGCATCTATTACGTACCCATCAAGTAACTCTCCGTAGCGTTTGGCGACTGCGGTGGCGCTCGGAATCATTCCCAGCTCCACCATCATTTTGGCAGTCGGACCTTTGACCGCGCGGCCGCCGATGATGGGGGAAACCGCGATGACGGGCGCCGCGCAGGCCGCAAGAGCCTGACGCATCCCCTGCACGGCAAGGATCGGCTCGACGCTGATGAAAGGGTTGGACGGGCAGATGATCACCGCGCGCAGCCGTTCATCGCCTAACGCCGCCAACAGGTCAGGATGAGGACGCGCATGTTCCGCGCCGTCGAAGGCAAGTTCGCGCACGACAGGGCGGCACTGAAGGCGCACAAAGTAGTCCTGGAAATCGAGCCAACCCTCATCCGTCCGCAATCGCGTCCGCAGCCGATCGTCTGTCGCCGGCAGCACGCGGGGACCGACGCCGAGGCGGCGACAGAAGTCGGCCGTGATGGCGGAGAGACTCTCGCCCTGCCGCAGCCGGCGGGTGCGCTCGACATGAACCGCAAGGTCGCGATCGCCAAGGCGGAACCAGTCCTCGCCGCCGAGCGCAGAGAGCGTTTCCATGAACGCCCACGTTTCGTCTTGCCGACCCCAACCGAGCTTCGCGTTGTCGAGACCGGCGAGCGTGTACATCAACGTGTCCGCGTCGGGCGAGATATGCAGGCCAAGATGCTCGAAATCATCGCCGACATTGGCGACGATGATAAGATTGTCCGGCTTCAAGATTCGGCTGAGGCCGAGCGCGAGCTTGGCCCCCCCGATGCCTCCCGATAGGGCGACCACAAGATCCCGACTCATCGGAACAGGTCCTCGTTTGGGGAACGAACGATGCTGGCCGCCGTCGATTCCGGCGCGGACCAGCGCAAGCCCCGGATCAGGACAACCGGCGCCGCTTCATCCGCCTGGCCCATCAGGAGCGAGGCGGCGGCGGCGATCTCATCCGCGAAACCGATGACACTGACCTCAAGTCTTCGGCCAAACAGATCGGGTCGTCCGCGCAGATCGATCAACGCAGGAAGGCCGGCGACGCCGATCGCCACACCGGCCGTTCCTTGTCGCCACGGACGCCCGAAACTGTCGTTTATCACCACCGCGAGATCAATCCCGGTCAATTTCGCCAGAGCGCGCCGGAGGCTCTCCGCGCTGCGGTCCGGATTCTCCGGCAAGAGAAGCACATGAGTAGAGCCGTCCTCGGGCGCAACGTTCGACTGGTCCACCCCGGCGTTCGCCATGATGAAGCCGAGCCTGTGCTCAACGATTAGCACCTCGCGGCGCGCCCGCACGACGCGAACCGACTCCGATAGAATGACCTCGACAAGCCGCGGGTCCTTGCCGACATCCGTCGCGAGCGCGACCGCCTGCGCAGAGGGCTTGATCGTCGCAAGATCGACCATGCGACCCTCGGCCTTCGAGACAATCTTCTGCGCAACGACAAGCACGTCTTGAGCCCGCGGCTCGACCCCGTTCAGCTCGAGACTTGAGGCGATCAGTTCGACCAGGTCGTCGCCAGCCCTGATCAAGGGCAGGCCCGTCAAGGCAATGACCTCGAGGGAGGTCATGCGCTCTTGGGCGTTTCGACCGGCGCGCCTACGCGGCCACGGAGTCGAGGCAGAACATGCTCCGCATAGAACCGGATGAACCGCTCCTGGTCGGGACCTGGCGCGTGAAAGACCAGATGGTCGAAGCCAAGGTCGAGGTAATAACCGACCCGCTCGACATGCTCGTCCGGATCGGTCGAGACAATCCAGCGACTCGCGGCGCGCTCGGCCGAGAGCCCAGCAGCAAGGCGCTCCATCTCTTCGGGACTGTGGACGGAGGTCTTCTCCTCCGGCGTCAAGGCGAGAACCGCCCAGTGGCGGGTGTCCTCCGTCGCGCGTTTCATATCTGTGTCGAACGAGACCTTGACCTCGATCATCCGGGCGTAGTCCGGCGCTCGCGAGCCAGCCTCGGCGCGCCCTTCCAACACCTTTGGCAATATCGTTTCGGTATAGAGCTCGCGCGCCTTTCCGCTGGTGCAGATCAGGCCGTCGCCCATTCGGCCGGCATATTTTGCGATCAATGCGCCGGCCGCCGCGACATAGATCGGTACGGGGGTCGCCGGTCGATCATAGATGGTTGCGTCCTTGGTGCGATAATATTGGCCTTCGAACGTCACCCGCTCCTCGGTCCAGAGCTGACGGATCAGGGTGATCGCCTCTCGGAAGCGCGCGAACCGCTCCTTGAAATCGGGCCAGGCCATGCCGGTCGAAGGGACGTCGTTCAGGGATTCCCCGGTGCCGACGCCGAGGACGATTCGATTGGGAAACATGACCCCGAGCGTGGCGAAGGCTTGCGCGACGACGGCGGGATGATAGCGAAAGGTGGGCGTCAGTACGCTCGTGCCGATGGTGATGCGCGAGGTGAGCGCGCCGAGCGCGCCGAGCCATGCGAGCGAAAAAGGAGCGTGGCCGCCGTGATGCTTCCATGGCTGGAAATGATCACTGATGAAGACTGAGTCGAAACCCGAGTGCTCCGCGAGACGAGAAAACTGGAGCAATTCCGTCGGCCCGAATTGCTCCGCCGACGCCTTATATCCTAGCTTGAGCATGAGCCGCTCTCCGACCTCATCGGGCCCGGCGGCCCAAGGCAACATTCAAATAGCGCAGACGATCGCGTCGTGCGAATGGTCGTCAATCTTTTCCGGAATCCATTTCCGATAGCCCGCCGCAAGCACGGCGGCTCTTACCCTGCTTGGCCGATCCGGCGCGCGGCGCTATGCTTCTAACGTTTTCGAGGAGGATACCATGGCTGAAGCGAAACTCGCTCCGAACCTGCAGGACTGGCAGGTGCAGCACGCCAACCGCTATCTCGCCAGCGGCGGAACCGACGGGCACATGTACAAGACGACCCTGCCGGGGCGCGGTGAGATTACGACGCCGGCGCTGCTCTTGACCACTACTGGCCGGAAGTCCGGCGAGAAGTTCATATTCCCGCTGTATTACGGAACGGACGGTGACCGTTACATCGTCGTCGCCTCGAAGGGCGGCGCGCCCGAACACCCTGGGTGGTACCGCAATATCCTCGCCAGCCCAGATGTGGAGGTGCAAGTCGGGACCAAGAAGCTGAAGGCGCGGGCCAGGACAGTGACGGGCGACGAACGCACTCGCCTTTGGAAAAAGGCGCTCGAATTTTGGCCGCCCTACGCCGACTATGCGCTCAAGACCGAACGCGAGATACCGGTGGTTGTGCTGGACCCTATTCATTAAACTAGAGTTCCAGTCGGGTACCCAAATGACGGACAAACAACCCCCTGAATGGATGGGGAAAAACCGCAAGCTCACACCGGCGGAAGTCAAAGAATTTCTGGCCGAGCCGGTGGTCGCCCGGATCGCCACCATCGACGAGAACGGCGTTCCGTACGTTACCCCGGTGTGGCAGGAATGGGACGGCGAGGCCTTCTGGATCGTCCCGCGCGAGCGCTCGGCTTGGATCTCGCACATCAAGAAGAATCCCAATGTCGGCATTTCGTGCGCGCAGGACAGCGGGACCTACAAGCGCATCACGGCGCAGGGAAAGGCTGAGATCGTGTTCGGCCCGAGTCCGATGCAGGGTCAGTGCCTGGAAGTCGCCAACCGAATGGCGCGGCGTTTCCTCGGCGAACACGGGCCGGAATATCTGGTCCCGACCTACGACCGGCCGCGCTACCTGATCAAGATCGTCCCGACGAAGATGCTCACCTGGGACGGCGTCGAGTGGGCCAGGAAATATACCGAGAAATAGCTGTTCGCCCAAGCGGCTCGCATCAGAGCGCGTCCATTCGGTACACTCGCCGCGCATTGTCATGGAAAAGCGCGGACTGCTCGGTTTCGGAGAAATCGCGAACGATGGCCTTGAAGCTATCGAAGATCGCGTCGAAGCTCGTCCATAAGCGACCGACTGGGAAGTCGCTGCCGAACATCGATCGATCGACGCTAAAGCAATCGATGCAATGAAGCGCGACCTTGCGCAAGCTCTCAGGCGTCGGGCTCGGATCGTACGCGGTCAGCGCCGAAATCTTAATCTGGACGTTGGGCGCTGAGCCGAGCCGCTTCAGGCCTTCTTTCCATCGCGCCATGCCCTCGCGGTCGCGATCGATCGGGCTGCCACAGTGGTTGACGACGAAGGTCTGATCGGGGAAGTCGCTCGCGAGCCGGGCGACCTCCTCGGCTTGGTAAGGATACAACATCAATTCGAGGAGTTGGCCGTGGCTAGCGAGCAGGGCAACGCCGCGTCGAAACTCCGGCTCGTCGGCGATGCCTGGCCGCGGGGCGAAGCATCTTGCCGGCTCGGTCGGATGCCAGCTCAGCATCTGTCGGACGCCGACGCAACGCTTGAACTCTGAGAGGCGGTCAAGCACAGCCGCCACATCCGGAGCGGCGAGGTTGGCGAAGCCAATGTAGCGGGCAGCGACGCCTGACGACTTGTCGAGCGTCTCAAGCCATCGGATTTCGGCGAGAGGATCGTCGGCCCGGTCCCAGGCGGCTTCTATGTGCACCGAGGCGACGACGTTCTGGTTCGCCCCGTCGCGCCGGTAGTCATCGACCAGATAATTTCTTCGTATCGCGTCAAGATCGCCCAGCGCTTGAATCGCGCCTCCGGTGGGGCGAAGCCAAGGATGCCGGTCCATGCCGAGATCCCAAAGATGGCAATGCGCGTCTATGATCGGTCCGCGGTACAGTTCGGCCACGCTGGGAGCTCCAATGGTCAAGTGTGGTTTGCAGCGACCGCCGCGTCAGTGATCGCACGACCCTTCTGACTTTCACCTACAACAATCGTCCGATCCAGTCGCGCAAGCATGGGCGCGTTGACTTATTGAAACACGGATCGCTAACGTGCGCATACGCCGATCGGCGGTTGGGGACGGCTGGGGCGATGCAACATCGAGGGGTGTCGACGCGGACCCGGATCAGGCAAGTAACATTCGCGAACGGAGAACGCTGACATGAACAAGATGAATTTTGCGCGGCCTAACCTCGCGCCTGTCGTCGCTGCCGGTCTCGCCCTCTTGCAACTTGCAAGCGCGGGTTCCGCGCTTGCAGCGGCCAATTGCATCAAGGGTGAGCACAAGGCGCCCTTTAAGATCGGCTGGGCCAACATCTATTCGATCCCGACGTGGATGAAGGAGACCACCGGCACGATCGAGGATATGGCGAACGCGCTGAAAAAGCAGGGCCTGGTGGATAGCCTGACGATCACTGACGCCCAGGGCAACGCCAACACGCAGATCCAGCAGATCCAGTCGATGATCGACGCCAAGCTCGATGCGATCATCGTCGACGCCGGTTCGGCCACCGCGCTCGATCGCGTCATCGCCGACGCCTGCTCGAAAGGAATCGCGGTCACGAATTTTGACAGCCTCGTCGACACCAATGACCTGACCACGAAGATCGACACCGATCAGAACCAGTGGGGTAAACTTGCTGCAGAATGGCTCGTCAAGCAGCTCAACGGCAAGGGCAACATTCTTGTCTTGAATGGGCCGGCTGGCGTCTCGGTCAGCGACGATCGGCGCAAAGGCGCCGAGCCGGTATTCAAGGCCAATCCGGGCATCAAGATTCTGGCGGAGACCAATACGCCCTACAACGCCGCGCCCGCTCAAGAAGCCGTCACCAATTTGCTCTTCAGCAATCCAGAGATCGAGGGGGTCTGGAGCCAGGGTGGGGCGCTCTCGGCGGGAGCGGTGACCGCATTCGAGAAGCAGGGGCGCAAGCTCGTTCCGATCACAGGCGAGAATTATCGGCCATTCCTCGAGATGTGGAAGCAGAAGAAGCTCACGGCGTGGGCGACGCAGCAGCCGAACTGGCTCGCGGCCTTCGCCGTCTATGCGGCCGTTAAGGGTTTGCAGGGCAACGACATCCCAGCCTACATCGACGTGCCCCTGCCGATCATCGACGAGGCCAATCTCGACAGCTACCTGGCCCGAGCCAAGGACTTCGCCGCGGACGGCTACATCTACTCGCCCTACGATACGAAGCTGTTCGACGAGCTGATCGCGAAGAGCCTGAAGAAGTAGCTTCGCGCCATACAACAGCGCGGTGAAATGGGCGTGCGTCAGACGATCCTTGAAGCGCGGAGCGTCTCGAAGGCTTTCTTCGGCAATCCCGTCCTTCGCGAGGTCTCGATCGAGCTCGTCGCGGGCCGCATTCACGCCCTGCTCGGCGAAAATGGAGCGGGCAAGAGCACGCTGATCAACCTGCTGTCGGGCACGCTTCGGCCCGACAGCGGACGTATCCTGGTCGACGGTCGCCCGATTGCTTCTCTTACGCCACAGGAGGCGCATCAGCTCGGCATCGCAGTGGTGCAGCAGGAGCTGAGTCTTGCGCCCCATCTTTCCATTGCGGAAAACATCGGCCTCGGCGCTTACCCTCGCCGGGGCGGCGTCGTCGACTACGGGCGCCTGGCCGCCGCAGTCGCGGAGATCGGCAAAGAGCTCGAGTTGGTCGAATCACCGGACACGCCAGTCGGGCGACTCCCCCTCGGCCGCCGGCAGATCGTCGAGATCGCTAAGGCGCTCTCTATCAAGCCGCGCGTCCTCATCTTGGACGAACCGACGTCTTCACTGGCTGCGCCGGACGTCGCTATCCTGATGAAGCTTGTTCGTCGTCTGCGCGACCGTGGCATAGCAATTCTCTATATCTCACACCGACTGAATGAGATCCTCGACTTTTGTGAGTACGTCACCGTTCTGAAAGACGGATCGGTCACCGCCGATCGCCCTTTGGCTGGGCTTGATCCCGACGGCCTCATCCGTCTGATGGTTGGCCGCGACCCCCGGAACTTGTTCCCGCCATACGCCTCGCACGCGTCGGGAGCTCGCGTCCTCGAGGCGAAAGGCTTCCGCGCCGGGGGGGCGGTCGACGTCGATTTCGAGCTCTATCGCGGAGAAATCCTCGGGATCGGCGGCCTCGTCGGCCATGGACAGGAAGACTTCATGATGGGCCTTTACGGCGCCATTCGCGCCGAGACCGAACAGTTCCGCGTGTTCGCCAACGGAGCGGCGGTGCGCAGCGTTCCCTTCGCAAATGTCGCCGATGCGAACGCTGCCGGCCTCGCCTACGTTCCGGCGGATCGGCGCAAGGAAGGCCTGCTTCTGCCCCACTCGATCAACTTCAATCTGCTCCTGCCGTTGTTCGCCAGTCACAGCGCCGAGCGCCGCCGGGGAGCGCAGGAGACTGCAATCACGGAACGTCTGGCGCAGCGCCTCAATATTCGAGGCGACCGGCGGCGGCCGACCCAGGCGCTGTCCGGCGGAAACCAGCAGAAGGTTGCGCTATCGAAATGGCTGGCGCTCGAGCCGTCGGTCTTACTACTGAATGATCCGACCCGCGGCGTCGACGTTGAAACCAAGCGCGAGATCTACCTTGCGCTGCGCGCAATGGCGGCGGAAGGCAAAGCCGTCATTTTGCTCAGCTCCGACACGCCAGAGCTGGTCCATCTTTGCGATCGGGTCATGGTGTTCAACAAGGGCAGAGTGGCCGCCACTCTGCCGCACGCCGAGGCGTCGGAGGAGGCCATCGTCGCCGCCGCCATGGGCGTACGAAAGGCGCCGACCCTTCAGGGAGAAGCGGTCTGATGCTGGGTCAAGGAGCGCGCCTCTATTGGGCGATCCAGTGGCGGCGCAATGAAGGCCTCGGCGCGCTGTTCCTGGTCCTCGCTGTGTTCGCGGCGACCTACGCAGCCTTGTTCCCCGGCATTTTAGCCGTGGGGGCGATGGCCAAGTTCGTCCAGGGCTGGTTCCCGACCGCGATGGTTGCGGCGGCGGAAACCATCGTCATGCTCACCGGCGGAATCGATCTTTCCGTGGGTCCGATGGTCAGCCTCGGCTCCGTGGTCGCGGCGTCCACCATGCAAGGACCGCTTGGCGTTTTCGGCGGCGTCCTCGCGCTCCTCGCCCTCGGAACAGGCGTGGGCGCGATCGTCGGCGGTTTCGTTGCGATTGGCCGATATCCGGCGATCATCGTGACTCTCGCGCTCTCGTTCGTCTTGCGCGGCGTTGCGCTTCTCATCATGCCGCGGCCTGGTGGATTTGTTCCCCCCTCTCTGTCCGAATTCCTCGCCGGCAGTCATCCGACAGCGGCGCTTCTGCTCGTGCTGCTCGTCACTCTCTGGAAGCTCTATCAAGCAACGCCCTTGGGGATCGGACTGATCGCTGTCGGCGACAATGCCGAAGGCGCCTACCGCTCCGGGGTCAACGTCTCGACCGTGCGCATGAGCGCCTACATCATCAGCGCCAATCTTCAGGCCTTCACCGGCCTGTACGTGGCTGCGCAGACCGGCTCGGGCGATCCCTTGATCGGCGAACCGCTGACGCTTGCCGCCATCGCCGCTGCGGTGCTTGGCGGGGTCGGATTTCTGGGCGGCCAAGGCGCCATGCGTGGGGCGCTCGCGGGCAGCTTGCTCATGAGCATCCTGATCAATGTCATGTTTTTCATGGGCCTGCCCCTGGTGGCGCAATACGTTGTCCAGGGACTGATCATCGTGGCGACCGTCGCGCTGCCTTTGATCCGCGGCTCTTTGCGGAGGGCGTCATGAACGCGGTCCTGCGCTTGCAGCGCTTTGCGGCCGCGTACAGCCGCTCGCTCGTCGCCTTCGCTATTGTCGCGATGCTTTGGATCGCCGCCTCGCTGTTAATCGGGGGTTTCGGCGCCTACGCCCACCTGCGCTATATCGTCGAGCTCGCCGCGGTGATTGGCCTTGTGGGAATCGGCCAGACCATTGCGGTGATCGGCGGTGGGATCGATCTCTCAGTCAGCGCGGTCATCACGGTCACCGCCATCATTCTGCCGTTGGTCTCTTTCGACGCTGACGCGACTGGGCTCGGAGCGATTGCGCTCAGCCTTCTCGCCGCCGCCGGTATCGGAGCGGTGAACGGCCTCGGCATCGGCTATCTGGGTCTGCCTCCGCTGATCATGACCTTGGCCATGGCGACGATCCTGCAAGGGCTCCTCATCCTCATTGCCGGCGGGAGCGCGATCTCCGTCACCAACGCCTCGCTTGATTGGCTGGGCTCGACGCATGTGCTGACCATTTCGGTCAGCATCCTCCTTTGGGCGATCGTTGCGGCGGTCTGCCTGTTCTGGCTGCATGGAACGCGCAGCGGTTCGCTTATCTTCGCCATCGGCGCCAATCCAGTGGTTAGCCGTCTGTCGGGCGTGCCGATTCGCCGACTGACGCTGGTCACCTATGTCATCTCCGGGTTTTGCGCCGGCCTCGCCGGTCTACTGCTCCTGTCAATGAATGGACAGGGCTATGTCGGTATCGGCGACCCGTACTTATTGTCGTCGATTGCGGCGGTGGTGCTCGGGGGCACCTCGATCCTTGGCGGACAAGGCTCTTATCTTGGCACGATCGCCGGAGCGGTGTTGCTCGTGACAATGACGGCGCTGATCACTGTCGTGAACGCCTCGGAGGGCTGGCGCAGCGTCATTCTCGGCTGCCTGATTTTGGCTATGCTGCCATTGTCGGGCCGCGACCAGTCCCGCTGAGTGCGCGCCGGCCCGATCGATGAAGGAGACTAATGTGCTTGTGCAGGACTTGGATACGCCATGTGCGGTGGTCGATGTCGACGTGATGGAGAACAATCTCCGGCGCTGTCAGACTTATCTCGACCGTCATGGGTTGAGCCTTCGCCCGCACATCAAGACGCACAAGATTCCGGAATTCGCCCATATGCAGATCAAGCTCGGCGCGAAAGGCGTCAATTGCCAGAAGCTCGGCGAGGCGGAGGTCATGGTCGACGCGGGCATCGCCGACATCCTGTTGACCTACAACCTTATCGGTCAGACCAAGCTCGATCGCCTCGTGGCGCTCGCTCGTCGGTCCGACATGAAAGTCGTAGCGGACTCAAAGGAAGTGATCGAAGGCCTGTCGTCCGCTATGTCAAGCGCTAGGCTTGAGCTGCCTGTGCTCGTCGAATGCGATACGGGCGCGCAACGTTGCGGCGTCACATCGCCGGCCGAGGCCGTCACGCTGGCGCAGGCTATCGACCGCGCGCCTGGGCTCAAATTCAAAGGGCTTATGACCTATCCGCCAAAGAACTCGGTCGCCAAGACCAACGCTTGGCTGACCGAGGCCGTCGATCTCTGCAGGCGCTCCGGGCTTGCCGTCGAAATCGTCAGCAACGGCGGAACGCCCGACCTCTACAGCGCCCATGAAGTGACGGTCGCGACGGAGCACCGGCCTGGAACCTATATTTACAGCGACCGCAATCATGTCGAAACGCATGGTCTCGGCGCGCTGGCCGACTGCGCGCTGCGAGTCCAGGCGCGAGTCGTGTCGCACGCAGCGCCGGACCGCTGCGTGATCGACGCCGGGTCGAAGAGCTTGTCGTCCGATCTGCTCGGGCTTAACGGTTTCGGTCGCATCCTCGAGCATCCCGACTGGGAGATCTACGGCTTGAGCGAAGAGCACGGACATGTTCGTGCGCCGCCAGGCTCGGGAGAGCCCAAAACCGGCGAGCTCGTCACTGTCATTCCCAACCACGCCTGCGTGGTGACGAACCTGTACGATCGGATCTACGCAGCCCGGCAGGGGCGAGTCGAAACGTTCTACGAAGTCGCGGCGAGAGGGAAGGTGCAGTGAGCCTTGCGGATCTCGCGCCAGCGCCGGATGTCGCTCGGCTTACCGGCCTCCTTGAGCGGCTCGTCGCCATCGACACGCAGAACCCGCCGGGACGGGAGGTCGAGGCCGCCGCCCTCCTCGCGTCCGAGCTCGAGGCCATCGGCTTCGCCACAGAGGTTCGTCCCGTTGCCGACGGCCGCGCAAATGTCGTCGGGCGTATCGATAATGGCGCCGGCCCGTGTTTCGCTTTCAACTCGCATATGGACACGGTTCCAGTCGGCGGCGGCTGGACCAGCGATCCGTTTTGTCTGACGGAGCGCGACGGTAAACTCTTCGGTCGAGGCGCTTGTGACGCGAAGGGGCCGATTGTGGCGATGGCCGAGGCCGGCCGTCTCCTCGCGTTGCAGCGCGATCTATGGCGCGGCATGCTGGTCATGATGTTCGTCGCCGATGAAGAGATCGACGGCGGCGGTTCACGGGCTCTCGCGAAAGAGCGGCCAAAGCCCGACTTGATCGTGATCGGCGAGCCGACCAACAACGCGGTCTTCGCAGCTCATAAAGGTTGTCTGCGCCCTCTTATCCGCGCCAAGGGCAAGGCCGCGCATTCCGGCCGCCCGGAACTTGGCGTGAATGCGATCCTCGCTGCGAGCCAACTCACATCCGTCTTCGATGCTCGTGATCGCGAATTGAGGGCCCTGAGCCATCCTCTTGTCGGGCACGCCAGCCTGACGGTGACACGAATCGCGGGAGGCGTCGCCGACAATGTCGTGCCCGAGAATTGCGAGCTCGTGCTCGACCGGCGGCTGTTGCCGGGCGAGACGCTCGACGCCGCGCTGGACGACTTGCAGGCGCTCCTGACGCGCGCGAAGCGTGACCACGGCGTGGACGCGGAGATCGCGGCGATCCGCACGAAGGCTGGGTCGACGGAGACCGCAGTCGACGAGCCGCTCGTGCGCAGCGCGGTCGCCATTTCGCGCGCGCATGGGGTGACGTTTCCCCAGCCAGGCGGACTAACGGGCGGCTGCGACCTCGTCCATTTTCATGACGTTGGCGCCGTGGGTATTGTACTCGGCCCTGGCTCGCTCGACGTCGCCCACCAGCCCGACGAATATGTCCCGAAGGACGATCTCGCCCGCGCTGCCCTCATCTACCGTGATATCGCCGTTGCGATGATGCGCCCTTGATTTCGCCCGCAGCGGCTGACTATTGAACTGAAGGCCCGGCTTGCCTGCGACCAACGGCTCAAGCAGCGCCTTGCGCTCGATGAGCGGCAGACCCGAGACGTCCCTCATCACATCATGTTCGGCAATCGAATGTTGCAG
>DASXXT010000306.1:0-20014 GCA_036502965.1 Roseiarcus sp.
CCGTGGTAGCAGTCTTCCCATTCGCGGCGACCGCTGAACTTGCCCATCGCCGGCGTCGGGCGCCCTTCGTATTCGGCGGCGAAAGCCACCTTATGCGTCCAGCGGCAGCCTTCCGAACAATAGGTGTACATCTTGCCGTCGACTTCGTCGCAGCAGAAATCCTCGCGGATCAGACACGGAACCATGCAGCTCCAGCAGCGGTGCGGATACACATAGCCAACGTCGCTGTTGAAGAGAATCTGCAACTCGCCCGGCTTGGACAGTTTGGCGTACCACTTCCAGTAGTCGCCGAATAGATCGTACCAGCCGGGGTACTTATGCTCGAACCACTCGAAGTCCTTCTCGGTCTGGGCCTCGATGCGCCAGAAATTCACGGACCAGCCGACCGAGAAGAATTGCGCCGTGTAGTGGACGTAATTTTTCTTGACGATCCGATCCCACGCTGCCGAGACGTCGTCATGGTGGATCTTGATGCCGTATTTCTCAAGCGGCAGCATGTAAGTGCGATAGTAATCTTCATAGATCCAGCGGTGCCAAAGCTCCGCGTAGGATTCCTTGTTCTTGTCGCGGTTGGTCGTGCCGTATTCGATGAAGGTCCCGATGGCGGCGTCGACGATCGCATGGTTCTGCCAGAAGGCGTATTTGAGATCGCGCTCGAGCAACTGATGGTTCGAGGGATCGTGCAGCATCGCCATCAACATGGAATGGCCGTTGCCGATATGGCGCGACTCGTCCGACTGGACCGACAAGAACACGGTAGGCAGCGCGTAGTCGCCGTTGCGAGCGGCTTCCGACGGCATCGCGACGAATAGCGTGTTGGTGAAGGCCGTTTCGGCGACCACCGTCAGATAGATGCTGGCGGCGGTAATCGCGTCGCCCGTGAGGAAGCCCTCCGCGAACTGGCGCCCGATCGTGGACGCGTAGCACTTGCCGAACGCGGCTTCCGTGATATCGAACCCAGCCGGATCGATATAGTTTTCCATGTACCACTTCTTCAGATTCATCTGAATCGTCGAGTGGCGCAACTCGTCGACCATCTGCATGGTGAAGCCCGTCCGCAGCTCTTCGCCGGGCGACAAGCGGCCGACCATGGCCATCGAGCGCGCGGCTGAGATTTCCGGAAACGGGATGATCGCCAGGAACAGCTTCATCCATTCGATCCAGCGCGGCTCCACGTTGCGGAACATATCGCCGCGCAACGCCGCATCAAGCGCGCCATAGACGCGATTGTCCTTTTCCTCCTGCATGGGGAAGTAGGAACGCAGCACTTGCTTCATCGGATCGCGGGGAACCTTCGAAATCTTATAGTCGGTCGGGAAGGTCATCGCCTCCTGAACGTAGCTCGGCGTCCAGCCGAGATCAGCGACGCGATTGGCGGCTTCGCCAATGCTGATGCCTCTCTGCGCGGTAATCTTGTTGAGCGTCAGACTTGCCGTCATTGCTTTCTCCTCCGTGTCACTCTCTGTTCTGGATCGCTGGTCGATCCTGCATCGACTTTCGCTCGCCGACCCGCTCTGTTCTCCGGATAGTTGCGGCGGATTCGCGTCAAGTGGCCGGCGTTCATTCAGTCGCTCATCGTACTTCCGGTTTGGTGAGCGGCTTTCCTTCTGCGATGAAGCGGGCGGTCAGAATCAGCGCGCCCATCGCAAAATCTTTTCCATGCGCAGCGATCATCGCTTCGGCGACATGCGCCAGCTTCACGAAAAACTCGTCCTTCGAGCGATCTTCCTCGGTCAGCTGGCCAGCGTCGCGAACAATCGACTCGCTGGCGGCGTTCATGTGAGAAACCTCCCATTTGCAGCGGCCTGATCGTCAAATTCGAGCAGGGACCTATTGAGCCATTCGCGCTCAGCGACGAGGCTTCGGTGCTCGTCCTCGAGCCGCTCTATGCGGCGATCGATTTCGGCGAGACGCTCGGTAGGCTCAGAATCGCCGCCGCCGCGCTCAATGTCGCGCAAAGCGCACGCGCGCTCGATGTCCGCGCCGCCCCGCGCGCTGTCAAACTTGAGTTGCCGCAAATTATTGTCGATCATCGCTTCGATCAGTTTGTGTCTGGCCAACATGCTCTCGCGGCCCGCCTGCGAGGCGTCGGCCTCGCGTTCGGGCCGTCGCGCATCGCTGGCGCTATCGCTATCGTCAGTCATGGGATCAGGACCGCGCGTCCGTTGATGCGGCCGTGGTGCAGGTCGTGCAAAGCGTCGTTAGCTGCGCTCAACTCGTATTCGCGCGTATGCAGCTTAACGAGCCCGCGATCCGCCAACGCCATGAGTTCGACCAGTTCGGCATAGGTGCCGACGAGATTGCCCACGATCGTCTTCTCAGATGTGATCATGTCGATCGTCGGAATCTCGATCTTTCCGCCGTAGCCGACGACGTAATAGCTCCCGCCGTTTCGAGTCATCGCCAAGCCTTTGGCGACTGCGTCGCCCTCGCCGACGAAATCGATCACCGCCTCGGCGCCCCTGCCCTTTGTCAACGCCAAGACCGCGTCGACCTCGCCGCCGTCCGCCTTGACCACGTGGTCCGCGCCACAGTCCTTGGCGAGCGCCAGGGGCTTTTCAGCGCGATCGACGACGATGATTTCGGCGGCGCAAAGCGCGCTCAACACCTGGATTCCGATGTGGCCGAGGCCGCCGGCGCCGACAACAACGGCGTATTCGCCCGGCAGGAGATGCCGCGACGCTTTTTTGGCCGCGCGATATGCGGTAAGGCCCGCGTCTGTGTAAGGGGCTACATCTTTCGGAGCCAGCGTCTTCGGCAATTTGATCAACGTACGCTCACCCGTCAGCAAAAACTGCGCGTAACCGCCGTTAGCGTTGATGCCAGGAAAGCTGCTTCCCTCGGCGTGCATGTCGTCGCCGCGACGGCAGGCTAAGCAATGGCCGCTGGTGACCAGGGGATGGCAGATAACCGCGTCACCGACTTTTACCCCTTGCACGCCTTTGCCGATTTCCTCGACCCACCCAGCGTTTTCGTGACCCATGATGTAAGGGAGATTGACCTCGACCTTGGTGCGCCAAATGCCTTCGACGATGTGCAAGTCGGTTCGGCACACTCCGGCGCCCCCGATGCGCACAACGACATCTGACGGTTGGCTAATCTTGGGATCCGCCACGTCCTCGTACTTGACGAATTCCTTGGCTGTCAGCTTCTCGTCATACGCGTGGAGGACGGAGGCCTTCATGTTTCTTCCCGATGTTAAACGCCGACCAGGATGTCGGTCAGCTACGCGCAGTTGACCAATTTAGCGCAAGCAACGTGCCACCATGATAAGTCGCTGATATCAATCAGTGTCTTGCTGGTCGGCTAAACCTGCGCTGTTCCGTTGAGGAACAGATGATTGAACAGCTCTGTTGCGACACGAAACAGTCTCGTGACGGTATTCGCGTGTGGAATCACAGGGCGTTTTGCGGCAGAGCCAGGTCGGCGGTCGCCACTGGCCAGCGCGTAACCTATCTCCAATATCCGTTAAATCCCTGCCACCCGCTGGGACATCGGGACGTGTGGCTGCGGCTGAGACGTGCATTGTGGAAGGGTTGCTTTCAGTTTCTAGTTCGCTATCCTCGGCATTTAAAAAATTGCGAAAAGAAAAACCGTTGGGGGGATTCGCGTGCCCGGGGCCGCAGGGCCTCGCGAGCTGTGGAGGTCCAATGCAAGTATCCGTCGCAGAGCGGGCGACCCAGGCGCATGGCATCCTGCGGCAATCCGGCACAGTTCCGAGCAATCTTCTCGCCGTTGAAATCTATGAGAGCTGGCTGCGTTGCGTCGCGCTTGGCCTTGATTCGACAAGGCCGCCGTCAATCGACTTGGCGAGCCCCAAGGTCCTGCGATCCGAGCAGGAGCAACGTGTCCTGCTTCGTGGTCTGGCGCTGGCGGAAATGCGAACATTGCACGAGCAAATTGCAGGTTCAAATTTCCTCATCGCCTTTGCGACGCCCGAGGGCCTGTTGCTCGATATTGTCGCCGACAAGAGTTTCGCTGACACTCCCGAAGCCAGGAATATCCGCCCTGGTAGCCTCTGGTCGGAAGCGCTTTGCGGCACAAATGGGATCGGTACGGCCGCGTTCCTAAAGCGTCCGGTCGTCGTCCATGGCAGCGAGCATTATTTCCCGAGTTTCGGTTCATTGACTTGCGCTGCTTCTCCGATTTTTGCGCCGGATGGTTCATTAGCGGGCATCCTTGATGCTTCGTCCGATTGCGTCTCCCGTCAAACCCACACCGCTGCCCTTGTTTGCATGGCCGCAACACAGATCGAGAACGGGCTGTTTCGTGAGCGCCACCATCGCGACATCTTGATTGCCTTTCACAATCGCGGCGAGTACCTGCATACGCTTACAGCGGGTCTCATCGCAGTCGACGATTCAGGCCGCATACTGGCCGCTAATCAGGCGGCGCGCATTTTGTTGCATGGTTTGCCGACCACGCCAGGCCGCAGCTTCACCGATATATTCAGGACGAGATTTAGCTCCTTCATGGATGAGGGGCGATTGCGTGAACGCCAGCGCCTGCAGGATGAGGTCGGCAGCAGTTTCATCGCCACGATCGAACATCCGAACGTGTCCCCGATGTTACGCGCCGTCGCGAGACCGCGGGTCGCGGCTCCTGCCGTTACGCCCACGCCATTCATCTCGGTCGACCCCGTCGTTGCTCGCATTGTCCGGCAGACGGAGGCCGCGGCTCAGCGCAAGATGCCGATTCTGATTAGAGGGGAAACGGGCACGGGGAAGGAGCAACTGGCGCGTCACGCGCATGCTGCGAGCGGGCGCAGCGGATCTTTTGTGGCTGTCAATTGCGCCGCCTTGCCGGAGAGCCTGATCGAGGCGGAACTGTTTGGGTACGGCGAAGGAGCATTCACCGGCGCCCGCAAAGGCGGATCCTCCGGGCTCGTCAAGGAGGCCGATGGCGGGACTCTGTTCCTCGACGAAATCGGCGACATGCCAGTGACCTTGCAAGCCGTCCTGCTTCGGTTTCTCGATGATTGGACGGTGCGGCCGGTCGGCGGCGCGAAGCGTCAGGTCGATGTGCTCCTGATATCGGCTACCAATGCCGATCTCAGTGAATCCATCGCCAAAGGTCGTTTTCGCTCGGATTTATTGTTTCGTCTTAACACACTCGAGGTAACTTTGCCGCCGCTCGCCGAGCGATCGGATTTTCAGGCGATCGCTAGACACCTTCTGGCGACGATCGATGCCCGACGAACCCTTAGCCCCCGCTTAGTCGAGCACCTCAGCAAATGCGCCTGGCCCGGCAATATTCGCGAATTGCGAAATGCGCTGTCTCGCCTCACCCTTCAGACCGAAGATTCCGTCATTGACTATCCGGAAGCCGCCTCGATCGCAGGTCCGCAAATCGAGGGGAAGCGCAGCTGGACCCTCCAAGGTCGGCATCGCGCACAGGTGCTGTCGACCTATGCCGAGACGGGTAACAACGTCAGCGAGACCGCTCGACGGTTGGGCGTTTCGCGCAACACGATCTACCGCGCTTTAGACGATCGGTCGGCCAAGCAGTGAGGCGAATTCAGAGCAGAGAGCTGAGCAATGTTTGAGCCCGTCAACCCGCTGGAAAGGCTGATGCAGTCGGCGGCTTCGAATCCAGCCAAAATCCCGGATTTCTACCGGGCGCTGCTCGACAGCGAACTTTACATTCTCGCTCCCGAGACCGAGCTTGAACCCGGACAGCGACGGTCGCTCAAACTCAACGAAAAGATTAGCGTCGCGACCGTCGAGTTCAAGGGCAAGACATGGCACCCTGCGTTTACTGCGCCAAAGCGCGTATCCGCTTATTTGAAACAACCGGAGACATGCCTCGAAGCGAAGGCGCGCGATCTGTTTCAATTGTTGCCGCGCGGGTCGAACTTCTGGCTCAACCCGCAATCTGAATGTCAGAAGCCGCTTCCGGGCGACGAAATCGCTTTGCTGCTCAGCGGCAAGATATTCACCATGGACTTCGCGGAGCGCGGCCGGGCCTCGCCGGGTTAATCGATCGATAGCAGAACTCGATTTGCAAGGGATTTCATAGTCACGCAGTGTTGCCGTTCGTCCGCTCAGTGCGGCATTCGAGACGCTGATGCCGCGAACCCGCCCCACAATCGGATCGCGGTCGCCGACGCAGACATCGGTCATCCTGATTTCCTCGAAATAACCGTTGTCCAGTCGATGTCGGCGTCGATCACCGAGATGTGGGGCGCGCCCACGTGAGCATAGTCGCCTACACGCATCAGAAGGTTGACGACGTACCGTTCACGCGACTGCGCACCTACGCGCGCTTGAGGTTTGATGTCGGCCTGGGCGACCAACCGCTGAGCGGCGTCGACGGCCGCGGTTTGCCAGTGGGGGATCCGGAGCTTCGGGGATCGCCCAGCAACATGGGCTGGCTCGCTTACCGGCCGACGTCGCGGCGAGGTCATTCCGTTACGGCTGTAACCCGATTTCCCGCCACGGAAACAGGCCTGTAATTCCTCGGTGCTTTCCTCCCGAGGCGGCGACAACGGCCGCTTAATCGGGAAAGAAAGTCAATGACTCCCATGAACGCCTTGTTCCACCGGGCGACGACGCGGCCCAACGGGACTGCTTTCATCTACGATGACGTGGTGTGGACCTATCATGATCTGCTGACCGGCGCTGAGCAGCTATCCCGCGCTTTTCTGGCCCGCGGTGTTCGGCCGGGCGACCGGGTTGTCCTCCACATGCCCAACAGCCCCGAAATGGCGGTTGCGGTGTACGCGTGTTTTCGCATTGGGGCGATCGCGTGCCCGACGAACCTGCGGTTCAAGACCACCGAACTGCGCGAAATCTTCCAGCGCCTGCAGCCCGCTCTCTATCTCGGCGAGCAGCAGCTTTATTCCTACGTCGAGACCATTGAGCCGGAGATCCTCGCTGGAGACAAGCGCTTCGTCATTGGCACGAGGGGTGCTTACAAAGGCGCAACGCCTTGGTCGGCGCTGCTCATCCGCAGCGGCGGCGGAGCCATACCATTGGAGCCCGATAAGGACGCGCCGGCGCTCCTGCTGACAACGTCCGGAACCACAGGCGCGCCCAAGTTCGTCACCCATACGCCTACGACGCTGTCGGCGACAATGAATGCATTCCAGCATGTTGATCTCGACGTTGGGCAGACCGTGCTCAACGCGTGCCCGATGGTGCATGGCACGGGTCTCTTTACTTTTTTGGCGTCAGTGACCTGCGGCGCCCCCATGGTCATGGTAGAGCGCTTCGATCCGGATGCCGTGCTCGACCAGATCGAATTGCATGGATGCACATGGATGCTCGGCTTGCCGTTCATGTATGACGCCCTGCTGGAGGGTCAGCGGAAGCGGCCGCGGAAGATCAGCTCGCTCCGGCACTGCATATGCGGAGGGGATGTGTGTCCCGTCCAGCTCCAACTCGACTTCGAGGCGACCTTCGGCGCCCCGCTGCGCAACATCTGGGCCACGACCGAGGCAGTCGGCGCGCTCCGTCCTGGCTTGCAGCCTGGGCCTGTCACTCGGATTGCGCCGGGCGCGCAGATTCGTCTCGTGGACGACGAAGGCAGGGAGGCGCCGCGAGGCGAGGTCGGTGAGCTCCTTGTTCGTGGTCCCTACGTGACCATTGGCTATTGGGTCGGGCCGGATCGCATCGACGATGCGACACGCGATGGCTGGTACTGCAGCGGTGACCTGATGCGGCAAGGCGAGGGCGATGAGCTGTGGTTCATAGGCCGCAAGAAGGATATCATCATCCGCGGCGGGTCCAACATCTCCCCGGTCGAGGTCGAGCGGGCCCTGCTCAGCCATCCTTTGGTGCGCGACGCCGCGGTCTTCGGCGTGCCGGATCCCGTGCTGGGCCAGCGGGTCGCGGCCGTCGTGCAACTGTCGAGCGGCGCGGGGGGTGGCGTCAAGCTTGGAGCCATTCTTGCGCTTGGCGCCATTCTGAAGGACACAAAACGGCAGCTCGCGGATTACAAAGCGCCGGAGCGGCTGTGGGCTGTCGATGCCGTGCCACGCAACACGCTCGGCAAGGTCGATCGGCGGGCGGCGGCAGCAACGGCGATGCTCGGCAGGGCCGCGTGACCCGCGTGGCGTGGCGCGCGCGATCTCAGCACGTCCCCTCCCGCGGCATGATTTCCAGCGTCGCTTGTCGAGCGGCGATGGTCGGCGGTGTCTGGGGCGTAAACTGGGGCGTAGGATATTTAGCGAAGCGCGTAAATCTCGGAAGCCCAAGAAAAACTTGGTGGGCCGGGCAGGACTCGAACCTGCAACCAGACCGTTATGAGCGGCCGGCTCTAACCATTGAGCTACCGGCCCGACCGGGGCGCGCCTCCCGGAGGGTAAAGCGCAAAACGCGCGCGGTGGCAATGCGGTCTCGCGTGAACGGGCCGGTCGCCCGCGCCCATCTTTCCAGCCCACCGAGTCGGATCGCCGAGTGCTCCCTGCTGCCTTGGTTTCGCGCGCTGTTGGCGGAAGACCCGTTCCCATTTCTCCCGGCGCGCTCTAGTTCGACGTCCGCGCCGGCCGTCGAGCGGCGGTCGGCGCGTCCTCAAAGCCCACGGCGCGCTCGACGATATAGAGCGGCCGGCCCTTCGCCTCGGCATAAATGCGCCCGACATAGAGCCCGATGACGCCGGTCATCAGCATGTTGGCGCCGCCAAGCGCGGCGATGACCACGATGGTCGAACTCCAGCCGCGCTCGAGGCTCGGGTCACTGAGCGCCCAGCGCCCGATCACGCTCAATCCATAGACGAACGCGAGCGCGGACGCCGTACCGCCGGCCCACAGCGCAAGGCGAAGCGGCGCGTCGGAGAACGAGATGATTCCGTTCGCCGCCAGGCGGATCATTTTATGAAGCGAATATTTGCTCTCGCCCGCGGCGCGCGGCGGGCGATCGAAGGTCACCGTTCCCTGGCGAAATCCGATCCAGGCGAACATGCCGCGCACGAACCGGTCGCGCTCCGGCATGGCGAGAAAGCAGTCGAGCGCCCGGCGATCGACCAGGCGGAAATCGCCGGCGTTGCGGGCCATCGGGACATCGCCGAGCCTCCCCATGAGGCGATAGAAGAGATCGGCCGTCGCGCGCTTGAACCGGCTTTCGCCTTGACGCGAGGCGCGCTCGGCTGAGACGACGTCGTAGCCGTTCTTCCATTTGGCGATCATCTCCAATACGACCTCGGGCGGGTCCTGCAGATCCGCGTCCATCACGATGACCGCGCGGCCAGCGGCGTGATCGAGCCCGACCGTGATTGCGATCTGATGGCCGAAATTGCGCGACAGCTTGATCAGCCGGTAGCGCTTGTCGGCGCGCGCTTTGGCCTCGATCACGATTGCGCTTGTGTCTCGAGAACCGTCGTCGACGACAATCACCTCAGCCTCGGCGTCGAGGGAATCGAGCAGGGCGTCGAGGCGCTTGACCAGAACCGGGATGACGGCCTCCTCGTTGAAGATCGGCACGACCAGGGAATAAGTCGGCGGCATGTTGCGCAGCCTTCTGCAAGCCAAAGTCCAGACACTGTCTGGCAAAGGCATAAACAAAGGCTTTGCGACGCGCGAGGATGCTGAGCCGCTACTCCGTCAGCGCTTTGTCTGATAGGATGGTTAAAATGCGTTAACCGGCTTTTGTTCGGAGGTGGCCATGGAATACGACAACATGCCGTCCTCCTCGAATATCGAGGATCGGCGCGGACAGCGCGGCGGGGCGGTCGGCGCCGGCGGGCTCGGCATCGGCGCCATCGTCGTCATTTTCGCCATCAGTTATTTCACCGGCATTTCGCCCCAGGTGCTCATCAGCGGAGCTGAAATGATGGGGGTCGGGCAGCAGAGCGCGCCGCCGTCAAGCGCCCCGCCTGAACCGAACGATCCGATGCGCGCTTTTCTTTCCAAGGTCGTCGGCGGCACGGAGGCAGTCTGGGCGGAGGTGCTGCCGGCGCAGGCGGGCGTCAAATACCAGCCGGCGACGCTCGTCATCTATGATGGCGCGACGCGGTCCGGGTGCGGCGGCGCGCAATCGGCGATGGGGCCGTTCTACTGCCCAATCGACAAGAAGGTTTACCTCGACACTGCCTTCTTTCGCGATATGAAGAACAAGTACGGCGGCGGAGGCGACTTCGCCTATTCCTATGTCGTGGCGCACGAGATCGGCCATCACGTGCAGGACCTGCTCGGCATTCTCGATAAGGCCGACAATTATAAGCAGCGCGTGAGCCAGACCCAGGCCAATGCCGTTTCAGTGCGGATTGAGCTGCAGGCGGACTGCCTCGCCGGCGTGTGGGCCAACCACGCGAACGACAAATGGAAAATCCTCCAACCAGGCGACGTCGAAAAGGCGCTGGCGACGGCGCAGGCGATCGGCGACGACCGGTTGCAGACCGCCGCACGCGGCTACGCCGTGCCCGACAGCTTTACGCACGGCTCCTCGGCGATGCGGCAGAAATGGCTGACGACGGGCTTGAAGAGCGGCGACATCAACAGCTGCGACACGTTCTCGAATTGACTTGAGGCTAGCGCGAGCGACGAAGCGGAGCGAGCCAAGACCACGACACGGTTGGAGCATCGCGGCGGAGAAGCCTTCAGCGAATTCGACGCCGTCGGCGCATTGCCAGAGGTCAGTCGCTAGCGCCGAGTAAGCCGCGCCATCAAACTCGTGGAATGAAAAATCGCCGGTCGAGCCGGCAAAGATTCGCATTCCGACGACCAGTCAGTCGCGCCGCTAAGCCAAGGTTGCTGCGGCTCCAGACCCAGCGCCCAGCCGCCAAGGCGTTATCGGCGCTACTCGCCGAAACCGATCGGACGTCCGCGGTTGAGGACACCATCGGCGCGGGCCTGAAGATAGGCGTAGATGTCGTCCACGAATGGCGCGACGTTGGCATCGCCGGCAAAGCCCTTCATGACTGACGCGCCACTGCT
Source organism: Roseiarcus sp. (assembly GCA_036502965.1). Taxonomy (GTDB): domain Bacteria; phylum Pseudomonadota; class Alphaproteobacteria; order Rhizobiales; family Beijerinckiaceae; genus Roseiarcus. The sequence continues at coordinate 10,874 of DASXXT010000306.1, forward strand.
TTGGCCCTCGCGCACTACACGTCGGAAGGTCTCGATATCGCGGGGGTGGTCGACAAGCGAAGGGCCAAACGAGGAGCCCATTCCGTCCGGCCCATGGCAGTGGTTGCAAACCGCATGGTACCGCCGATAGCCGTTATAGGTCCTCGCGTCGACTTTGCCGTCGATAATTCTATACGGCTTGCCAGTGATTTCCTGATGCTGCGAAATTGCGGGAAAGCTCAGATTCAGGCTGATGGCCACAACGACCGCCGTTTGCCGCGTGATCCGGGAACTTGCCTCGCCGACTATACGTTCATGAACAGTCGTCCGGTAGATACGTGGATGGGACTGAGCGTTTCTCTTCATGCTATTCGGCAATGGCTTTTCGCAAGGTAACTGATTGGGCTTTTGGCAAGGTAACTGATTGCAGTTCCATCAATCTGTTTCTGTCGCCGACGTCAACCAGCAGCATCGAAGCGCCGCCTCCGCAGGTGAAGTTGATCGAGGGGCCGTCTTCGCTGTCCAATCCCGCGATCTGGCCAGGATTTAGCAGGAGACGGACACGCGTCGCAGATGGAGGCATCACTTGTTCCGTGTCGACCTTTTCGAAGACCATCAGCATGACAGCACAGGTCGCGGCGCGCTCTACGAAGTAACCGCTCACCGATTTCGAGCCGAAATCATGACGGATGCTCTGGATCGGCGCATATTGTGTCGGGCGGCTGACCGGCTGGGCCTCTTGGATTGGCGTTGAAGATCCGCTCGAAGCTGCCGACGCCCAAGCCGATAAACTAAAGGCGATCATTCCCACCAGCGGCGAATTCTTTTTCTTATTGATCATCTCCCTGCTCCCTAAACTAGGATCAGCGAAGCGCTTTTCTCCCCAACCGATAACTAAAACGCTGCTAGTCGCGGCGGCGGGCCTACAACAGCTAGGAGGCGCCGCGGCATACAATCTTCGGCTAAGGCGGACAAAGCTAGCGCAAATTTGTACCCAAATTCCCAAGCGTGACATGCTACAATTTCACGGTTGTACCGACCGAGCAATGGGCAGAACTACCCAGGCTCCTCGGCATCGTGCTTGACGTCGCCTTGCTGCGGAGTTACCATGTTCATGATTTGTTCCAATTACGCTACGGAACATGCCCATGAACCCGACCCTGATCCGCACCGCCGCCCCCGACCCACGACATCGGCCCGAAGCGATCGCCGAACGCATCCTGCCGGCCGATCTCAGGCGCGGACGCGGCGCCGCGACCAATGCATCGGGCCGTTTCGAGCTTCAGAAGCGCGAGGATTTCGACGACGGCTGGACCCGCGAGGAAGCGCCGGAGCCGTTGGCGACCGAGGTCACGTGGGAAAAGCCCAAGGCCATCATCACGCGCAACGACTCGCCTGACATTGGATTCGATCGGTCGATCAATCCCTATCGCGGCTGCGAACACGGCTGCTTTTATTGCTACGCCCGGCCGAGCCACGCTTATATGGGGCTCTCGGCCGGGCTCGATTTCGAAACCCGCCTGTTCGCCAAGGAAAACGCCGCTGAGCTTCTGGCGCGCGAGCTGGCGTCGCCCAAGTATCATCCGGCGCCCATCGCCTTCGGCGCCAACACTGATCCTTATCAGCCGATCGAGCGGCAGTACCGGATCACCCGATCGCTGATCGAGACGCTAGCCCAAGCCCGCCACCCGCTCACCATCGTCACCAAATCGAACCTCATTCTGCGCGACCTCGACCTCCTGGCGCCGATGGCGCGCCACAACCTGGTCAAGGTCTTTGTCTCGGTGACGACGCTCGATCGCGCGCTCGCCCGCCGGATGGAGCCGCGCGCCCCGACGCCGCAGAAGAGGCTCGAAGCGATCGAGGCGCTCAACGACGCCGGCGTGCCGGCCGGCGTGATGGCCGCGCCTGTCATTCCCGCGATCAATGACGAGGAATTGGAGACGATCCTGACCCGCGCCTATTCCGCCGGCGCACGCGAGGGGAGCTACGTCGTGCTGCGGCTGCCGGGCGAATTGCGCGATATGTTCCGCGAGTGGCTGCAAGTCCATTATCCCGACCGGCTCAAGCGCGCGGTGTCGCTCATGCAGTCGATGCGCGAGGGCAAGGATTATGAGGCCCAATGGGGCCGACGCATGGCGGGCTCAGGCCCCTATGCCTGGATGATCGGGCGCCGATTCGAGATGGCCGCGCGCCGGCTCGGTTTATCCGAGACGTCGCGCGCGCTGCGCACCGACCTCTTCCGCAAGCCCATCCCGGCGGCGAGCGGCGGCGGGGCGCAGCTCAGCCTGTTCTAGCGGCAAAGGCTCGCGCCGCTCCCGAGTGCGAGCCCGGGGAAGGAGGATTTCGTCTCGGTTCGCCGTTTCGATCTTCTTCCGTCCGGCCTCCGTCCCAGGCGCTGGGCGGGGCGGCGAAAGCATTGGCCTGGCGCTCGCGGGCTCGCGCGGCCAGCAACGCGGTCGGATCGCTGTCAAGCGGCAACGCCGAGGTGTCGCGCACGTCGCTTGGGTAGAGGCCGATATCCGCCAGCTCGCGGCGATCCATAGTGGCCAGCGTCCCCAGCGTCGCTCGCGCGGCGGCGACCCGGAACGGCCAAGCCGCCGCTCGTCTCGCGCCTGCGCGAATTGACCGCCACATACGGCTTTTGGAAGTCATCGGATTCGTCCTTTCTTTGGCTAAGATCGGACGTGAGGGCTTGCAGCGCCAGAGACAGTTCAATACAGTGCCTCCCAAACTGTACCAATCCACTGGCTGTACAGTTTCAAGTGGAAGGTGCATGGACGATCGGCCCGCCTCTCGCGTCGAGACGACTGCGGCGTTCATCCGCGGACGTATCGCCAACCGCGCGCTCGCCCGAGGCGCCCGGCTCCCCTCGGTGCGCGAGCTTGCCGTCAAGCTCGAAGTCTCGAAATCGACGGTCGTCGAGGCTTACGATCGGCTCGCGGCCGAAGGCGCAGTTGTCGCCCGGCGTGGCTCGGGATTCTTCGTCGCGGGCGCCGCACGCCCGCTCACGCTCTCAGCCGCCGACCCGCCGCCTGAGCCCGCGATCGATCCGTCGTGGATCAATCGGCACGCTATGGTCGGCTCGCCCGATTTCCTCTGTCCGGGCGCCGGCTGGCTGCCCGATTCCTGGGTGCTCGATCTCGGCGTCCAGAGGGCGTTGCGCCTTGCCGCGCGCGAGGATCCTGAGCGCCGGCGCCAATATGACGAGCCGCTCGGCTATGCTCCGTTGCGGCGGTTGTTCTCCGTGCGCCTCGCCGAGCGCGCCGTGCTGGCGGATTCCGGCCAGATTGTCGTGACGGATTCATGCTCGCAGGCGCTCGATCTTGTCTGCCGCTTTCTCCTCAGTCCAAACGACACGGTGGTCGTCGACGATCCCTGCTACTTCAATTTCCATGCGCTCCTGCGCGCCAACCGCTCCCAGAGCCTCACGGTCCCGATGACTCCCGACGGCCCCGACGTCGCCGAGCTTGAGCGCCTGTTCGCCGAGCATCGTCCGCGCCTCTATCTCACCGGCGGGGGCTTGCAGAACCCAACCGGGGTGACGCCCTCGGCGGCGACCGTCCATCGAGTACTTAGACTGGCCGAGCAGCACGACGTTCTCATCCTCGAGGACGACACGTTCGCGGACTTCGAGGCCGAGCCCTCTACCAGGCTCGCCGCGCTCGACGGCCTGCGCCGGGTCGTGCAGGTCGGCAGCGCCACCAAGGCTGTCGGCGCCGCGATGCGCTGCGGCTACATCGCCGCGCGGGAAGACTGGATCGCGCAGCTTGTCGATCTCAAGCTGGCTACGACCATGGGCAACAGCGCGACTGGGGCCCACATTCTGCATCGGGTGCTGACGGAAAGCGGTTATCGGCGCCATCTCGACGGCCTGCGACGGAAGCTTGCTGACGCTATGGGGCGCGCTGTGCAGAACCTCCGCCGCCACGGCCTTGTCCCCTGGATCGAGCCGCGCGCCGGCATCTATTTGTGGGCTCGGCTGCCCGAAGGCGTCAGCGCCGCCGACGTCGCTCGCTACGCGCTGACGAGGAAGGTGATGTTCGCGCCCGGCCCAGCCTTTAGCGCCTCCGACGAGGCGCGCGGCTGCCTGCGCTTCAACGTCGCCCGTTGTGGCGACCCCCGTGTCTACGAGGTCCTCGACGAAGCCATCGCCGCGGCTCCGCGCGGCGATTCGGGCAAAGCGGCGCATGCCGCGTTTTAAGCTCATCCTCGAATATGACGGCGCGCCGTTCGTCGGCTGGCAGCGGCAGGAGAATGGCCTCTCGGTTCAGGAGGTTCTGGAGGGCGCTCTGTTCGCGATGACCGGCGCGCGCGTGACTGCCCATGGCGCGGGGCGCACGGACGCCGGCGTGCATGCGCTGGGCCAGGTCGCGCATGTCGACCTTGAGCGCGACTGGGCCCCGTTCCGGCTCGGCGAGGGGCTCAACGCGCTGCTTCATCCCCATCCCGTGGCGATTCTCGCAGCCGAGCGCGTGGGCGCCGATTTCGACGCCCGGCGCAGCGCAAGCGCCCGCCATTATCTCTACCGCATCGTCAATCGCCGCGCGCCGCTGACGCTCGAGCGCGGACGCGCCTGGCGGGTAAAGCCAGCGCTCCACGCGGCGGCCATGCACACGGCGGCGCTTGTACTCATCGGCCGGCACGATTTCTCCACCTTTCGCGATTCGCAATGCCAGGCGAATTCGCCGATCCGCATGCTCGACCGGCTCGACGTCAGGCGCGAGGGCGATGAGGTTCTCTTCGAGGCGAGCGCGCGGTCATTCCTGCATCGGCAGGTGCGCTCGATGGTGGGCACGCTGGTCGAGGTCGGCACCAGCCGCTGGAGCGCCGGCGCGTTCAAGGCGGCATTCGAGGCCGCCGATCGCAGCCACTGCGGCCCGGTCGCCCCGCCTCACGGCCTCTATCTAGTTCGGGTCGACTACGCCGGCGCTTGAGCGAAATAAAGCTCGAGCGCCCGCTCATAGATGCGCGAAAGCGCTTCGAGATCGTCGAGCGCGACCCGTTCGTCGACGCCATGGATGGTGGCGTTGACCAGGCCGAGCTCGACCACCGGACAGGCGTTCTTAATAAAGCGCGCGTCGGAAGTGCCTCCGCCCGTTGAAAGCGAAGGCTTGCGCCCGGTCACGTCCGTAACCGCTTCGGCGACGAGGTCGATGAACGGCCCCGGCTTGGTCAGAAAGGCGACCGCGTTGCTCGGCTCGAAGGTCACTGTCGCGCGCCCGCCCGCGTCCGCCGCCGCCACCCGGCGCTTGATCTCCGCGGAGAGCGAATCGAGCGTCCAGAGATCGTTGAAGCGAACGTTGAACCTAAGGCGCACCTCGCCGGGGATAACGTTGTACGCCGGATTGCCGACGTCGACCGAGACCACTTCGAGGTTCGTGGGCTCGAAGTCGGCGTTGCCGGAATCGAGCGGCGGCGCGAGCAGCGCCGTCAGGATCGGCGCGAGCGCCCGGATCGGATTGTCGGCGATATGCGGGTAGGCCGCGTGACCCTGGCGGCCGCGGATCGTGAGCCGTCCGTTGAGGGAGCCGCGTCGCCCGTGCTTGATGGTGTCACCGACCGCCTCGACGGAGGTCGATTCGCCCAGGATGCAATGGTCGAACGTTTCCCCCTTGGCGAGCGCCCAGTCGACCAGCTTGACCGTTCCGTTGATCGCCCGGCCTTCTTCGTCGCCGGTGATGAGGAAGCTGATTGAACCTCCGAACGCTCCCCTGGCGATGAAGCGCAAGGCGGCGGCGACCGAGGCCGCGACGCCGCCCTTCATGTCGCAGGCGCCGCGGCCCCAGAGTTGGCCGTCCGCGATTTCGCCCGAGAACGGGTCGAAGCGCCAGAGCGCCTTATCGCCCGGCGGCACGACGTCGGTGTGGCCGGCGAAGGCGAGATTGGGCTTGGCCGCGCCGAACCGCGCATAAAGGTTGAGAACGGCAGGCGTTCCCGGCGCCTCGAAGGTGACGAGCTCAGCCGAGAAACCGGCTTTGCCCAAGAGATCGCGCAAATAGGGCAATGCGCCGCCATCGGTCGGCGTCACCGAGGGAAAGCGGATAAGCGCTTGCGCGATCTCGAGCGCCGATGGCGGAGAGGACATGCCTGCGTGCTAGGCTTCGTCCCCTACCTTGGCCGCATTTCGCGCACCGGCGCGGCCCAATCGAGGCCGACGTCGTAGATCGGCGGCTCGGTGTTGGACAGAAGATTCCACAAGCCGGTCTGGGGGCTGCGCTTCAACGACTTGATCAGGACCCGCCCATCGGTGAGGCCGCAGACGCACATGCGTCCGACAAGACTATCGTCCGCCGGATTGCGGATGTCGTCGTAGAAGACGAGCCAGTTGTCGAACAATACGCCCAGCGAGTGGCCGCGGACCTGCACCGCGACCGTCGTCGGCTTCGAGTCGAGAGGCGCGTCGACGTCGTCGAATGGGCCCTGACCATCGGCGTAGAAATGCGCGACCGCGCCGGCGCCGACGTAGCCGATCAGTGGCGCGCTGGGCGGCCGCGGCGGTCCGCCACCGATGAGGCGCGGCGGCTCAATGCCGAGATAGTCGGACACCGTCGCGATCTCGTCGGCGCGCAGGCGGCGGTGGCCATTGAGAAGGTCTGTGACGGCGGAGGGCGAGCGGCCGAGCGCCTTGGCGAGGCCGCTGCGGGTTTTGCCGGTCCTTTTGAGGCCGGCGCGAATCCAGTCGACAGTCAAAGCGGAAGCTCCTGCAACTTGCTTTCTCCAAGTGAAAGGCGTGGGCCGCTGTGGCGCGTCCCGGCCATCGATGACCTGCCGACTCACGGTATTAACCTCATTTCCGAAAAACCGCAATTCAAAAAAACAGAATCTTGACAACCAATTCTGTTTTCCCCGATACTGTACAAATCGAGAACATAACACGGCAAAACAGAAAGGGCAAGCTCTATGACCACCTCCCCGCCTCGCCGGCGCCGTCCTCCAAAAGCCGACACCGAGCGAGCGGAGGGCATACGCTCTTGCGCGCGCCATCTCAAGGACTTGCATCGCGCCCACAAGCACACTCCGGCGGACGTTCGGGTCAGCTCTCGCGGCTTGCCTAAATTCGTAGCCCCCATCCTCGAGTAGTCTTATTGCACCTCGCCGGCGGCGTTGTGCGCGGAACTCGCGGAGGCGCCGGCCAAAGTCGTGGCGCCGTGCGCGGAACTGGCGGAGCCGGTCAAAGCTGCGGCGCTGTGCGCGGAACTCGCGGAGGAGACCGCCCGATGAGCAGCGCCCGGAAGCCGACCAAGCGCAAGTCGCCGCAGGAGATGCTCAACGCGGTCCAGGAGCGGCTCGACGCCACTCCCGAGCGCCTCGCCCGCGCCAAGGATGCGGGGCAGACCCCGACTCTCGACGCCGACCGGACGCGTCGCCTTCTCGATCCGTTCGACACCATGCGCGCCAATCGGGTGCTGGCGCCCAACGATCCGAAGCTCAACGACATCCGTTGGCTGGTCGGCGAATCGCTGCGGCGCACCCATCATCGCGCCCGGCTCGATCAATTGCGTGCGGTCGCGCCCGAGCGGATGGGCTCGACCGGCTTCGGGCCTCGCCCCGGCCTGCCGCAGGCCGACGTCGCACTGCAGGCCCGGGACCGGCTCAGGGAAGCCGAGGATCGGGTCGGCCCGCACGCCTGGCCGATCGTGACCCGGATCGTCATCGAAGGCGCGGGCGTGCGCGACTGCCGCGGCTTCGTCCCCGAGCTCGCCACCCCCTGGCGCGCCGACGCGGTGGTCTCCGACCGTCTGCGGGTGGCGCTGGACATGATCGGCGGGCTCATGGGGATCACGCCGAAGCGGCGGCCCTGAGCGGCCAAATCGCGTCGGTCGGCGCCTCGCCAGATCTTAGTGGCCAAAGAAGACCCCCAACAGGAGCGCACACTTATGACTTTCAACATCGTCGCCATGATTTGCGTAGCCGGGATGCAGCCGCAAGATTGCTCACCGGAGCCGGGGTTCTCTCGAGACGTCGCCATTATCGGCGCCGTGTCGAACGAATTGTGGTGCGGCGTCGAAGCCCAGCAGGACCTCGCCAAGAGCGCGCCGTTCCGCAACCTCGGGACAGGCGAGTTCATCAAAATCATGTGCGTCAGAAACGGCTGATCGCCATTCGGGGCCAGAGCGGGCCGAGGCATTGAGCCGCGCCCAAACCCGCGCGCCCTGCCGCAACGCTCGCAATTCCTGTTGAAAATAGGTCGATAGATGACAGTTGACCGGTCGCCAATGTGGATCGGCCTTGCCGATCTTCTCCTCTGCATTCTTTCCGTCGTGATTGTCGCGGTCGCGCCGACCAAGGCCAAGGTCGACGGCCTCAAGCCGAAGGCGGAATTTCTGATCACCGCCGACTGGCCTGTCGCGCTCGATTCCGACGTCGACCTTTGGCTCGTCGGGCCGGACAAGAAGCCTGTCTTTTATGGGGCGCGCGAGGCCGGGTGCGCGTCGCTCGATCGCGACAGCCTCGGCTATTCGACGTCGCAGATCACACTCGCCGACGGGTCGATGGCGCAGTCGGAATCGAACAAGGAAACGGCGACGATCCGGTGTATCGCGCCGGGCCATTATGACATCGGCGTCAACCTCTATTCGGACCGCGAACTCGCGAAGGGCGCGCAGTCGATCCCGGTGCGCGTCGAAATCACCGGCCTCAATCCGCAAGTGACGACCCTGTTTGCTGGAAACGTCGTCCTCGATCAGGTCGGGCAGACCATCAACGTCGCGAGCTTCGACCTCTCACTTGACGGCCACGTCACGCTTGTTGAGCCGCCGCTCGCGCCGATCACCAACGCCTACGAGCGCGCCAAGCCGTGAACAAGCGACAGATCCACATGAGCAACCCACACCATTCGCCTGGCCGATTGTGAGCCACATTTCCGAGCTCACGGCGCCTACGCAGGCCGAGACGCTTACCTCGGCCCGCGGCCGGACAGCCCGAGACATTTTTGGGAAGTCTTTGCGAATCAATAGGCAGTGCCGTTGCGTCGAATCGCGGGAAGAGTCAGTGATCGACGTATGGAGTGGCTTAGCGACCTCGTTAAGGAGATTGGCCGGGAATGGCCCATTGTGACGGCCGCTCCTGAAGTTTCTGTGACGATACTCACCGTCGGACTTATTATGGGGTGGACAGGCGCGTGGCTTATCCTGAAGCAGCGTTTGACCCACCACAAAG
>DASXXT010000307.1:0-4423 GCA_036502965.1 Roseiarcus sp.
CTGTTCGGCTCCGGAATCCGCCTGTTCGAGGGCGTGGACGCGGGCCGCGTGGCCCTGGAGCCGGTCCGCGCGGAGCCGACGCAGCGGGTGACCCACCTGACCTACGCAGTCCGGGAGCGGTGACTGTCTCGACCTCAGCGCGCCAGCGCCGAAACCCCGCCCATGTCGCTGGGATCCGTGACGCTGCGGATTCCCATAAGCTAATCGAAGAGCAGGCTAGTGCACCCTTGACTTCTGGCGACCGATGTCAGGCTCGCCGTCATTGAGTTACGACAGTAACCCGATCTCCTGGCGCGGAAACAGGTCTGTAGCTTCCCGTTGCTTCAATCCCTAACGCGGCGACAAAAACCGCTCATTCGGGACACGAAGCAATGACTCCCATGAACGCCCTGGCGGCGCTTCTGGCGGCCTTCTGGGTACTAGCCATCGTGGCGGTCCGCGCTTTGCGCTCCAAAGCGCTTCTTGTTCGTTGGGCCGGGGCATCGTTGGCCGGACTTGCGGCGATCGCGTGTCTGGCGCCCGCCGTATTGATGGCCGCGGGGCTTTCCAAGTCGCACGCCCGGCATGCACCCGTGCCCAATATCCAGGTCGCCGCTACATCTGAGCAAATTCGGCGTGGACAGGCGATCGCGTCTGGTTTCTGCGGCGCTTGTCATTCGAGCGCCGGCAGGATGACGGGAGGGCGGGATCTCGGCGAGCATCTCCCGGCTCCGCTTGGCCACTTCATTGCAGCCAACCTGACACCAGCGGGCTCGTTGAGTCGCTGGTCGGAAGGCCAAATCTTTCGGGCGATCCGGAGCAGCATCGATGCGGACGGACGCTGGCTGACGATTATGTCGCTCACCAACGCCAGCAGGCTAAGCGATCAGGACATTCAAGCTGTCATCGCTTATCTGCGCAGCCTGCCAGCCGCCGGCAGGCCCACGCCGGACCCGCCGGATACGTTGAGCCCGCTGGGCCTTATCATGCTTGGGGCTGGCAAGCTGCCGACAGGCCATCCAGTTTTCAGCGGCGCGATCAAGGCGCCGTCCAAAGCGGCAACCGCGGAATACGACGAATACATCCTCTCCTATCACGACTGCCGCGATTGTCATGGCGCTGATCTTCAGGGCGGCGTGCCTGGGCAGTTCGGCCCGATCGGCCCCCCCCTCGCGATTGTGAAGGACTGGAAGCTTGAAGATTTTATCGCGACGCTGCGCACCGGCATCGATCCCAATGGCAATCATCTTGACGCTAACAAGATGCCATGGCGGTCGATCGGTAAGATGGATGATGAAGAACTCGGCGCAATCTACGCCTATTTGAAACATCAGCCGGACCTCGAGTGATGAAAATAAATGGCGGCGGCCCTAGCTCTAGCGTGGGCTGACGATGAGGGGCCCTCAGTTAAAGTCCGCTTTCTGGCCCGCCCCGACCGTTCACAGGGACGATCTTGAGGGGTAACAAAGAGGCGAGGGCGGCCATCGGTGAGCGGTGTGGTGAATGCCTCGCAGGGGTCGAAATCGGTCCAAATGATTGGTTCTGAACCCTAGCCCACGGACGCATTGAGGTTGAACAGGGTTTTGCCAAGCACCTGGCGCTTGGCGATCGCCTCGAACGCCTTCCGGTAATCTTCCAGCGGATATGTGGCGTGGACATGAACGCTCAAGACGCCAGACTTCGCCCAGTCCATCAATTGAGCCACGTTCTCGCGATGCGCTTCCGGTTCGCGTGTGATGAACTCGCCCCAATAGACGCCCCGGATGTCGCAGCCCTTTAACAGCGGGATATTGAGGGGCGGGCGGGGGATCTCGCCCGATGCGAAGCCAATCACCAGGAGCCGCCCTTTCCAGGCGAGCGAACGCAGGGCCGCTTCGGTGAGAGCGCCGCCAACCGGATCGTAGACGACATCGACGCCCTTGGGCGCGAGCTCCTTCAGGCGCCCTCGCATGTCATCGCCTGCGGTGTTGATCGCCTCAGCTGCGCCGCAGCGGCGGGCGAAGGCGAGCTTTTCCTCTGACGACGCTCCCGCGATCACGCGCGCGCCCATCGCCTTGCCGATCTCCACCGCCGCGAGTCCGACGCCGCCCGAAGCGCCAAGTACGAAAAGGGTCTCGCCGGGTTTCATCTCCGCGCGCTGTTTGAGCGCGTGCAGGGCTGTGCCGTACGCGACCGAAAGGCCTGCGGCCTTGTCGAGGGCGAGACCGTCGGGGATCTTCGCCAGCCGGGCCGTGGGGATTGCGATCTGCTCGGCGGCGGCGCCGTACGGGCAGACGCCCATGACCCGGTCGCCAACCTCAAACTCTTGCGCTCCTTGTCCGAGCGCGACCACGCGGCCGGAGAACTCGCCGCCAGGCGAAAACGGCGGCTTGGGCCTCACCTGGTATTTGCCCTCGATGATCAGCGTGTCGAAGAAATTGAGCCCCGCATAGGCGACCTTGACCAGAGCCTCGCCGTCGCCGGCCGCAGGCGCCGCGACCTCCGTCACCAACAGGTTTTCGGCGGGGCCAAGCGACGGACAGATCAGCGCTTTCATCACCGGCTCCTAATTTTACTAATTTTTCAGTAACCAAATGCAGGATTGCAGTCCCTGCGCGGACCGGCAAGGCGAAAGGCCGGAATTTTGCCCGGATCGGACGGCAGGGAAGCCCGCCGCGGGCGTGGCCCACAACGCCAAGGCCCGGTTTAAAGGATTGTTGTGATGACGCGTCCCGTCCTTTCGTCCCTTCGGGCCATAGGGTTTGCCGCCGCTGCGGTTTGCGCCGCGAGCGCCCTCCTCCCGCCCGCCGCCGCCGCGACCAAGGCCGCCAAGCCCGCCCCCAAATCTGGCGCGAAGGAAGAGGCGTCCAAGCCATCGCTGGTCGCGACCTTCGGCGACTGGAATGTGTTCGTCGGCCAAGTCGGCAAGGGACGCATCTGCTACACCCTCGCGCAGCCGAAATCGCGCGAGCCCGCGAGCCTCACCCGCGATCCGGGCTATGCGTTCATATCCGACCGTCCATCGGAAGGGGTGCGCAACGAAGTGTCCTTCATCATGGGCTTCGATGTCGCGGCCGGGGACACTGCCGAATCAAAGACCGACGCCAAGCCGGGTGAGAAAGCAGCGTCGAAGTCGGACGCCAAATCGAAGACGTCTGTCGCCCCGGCCCCGGTCGCATTGGTCGACCAGGCGGCGTTCGAGATGCTTCCCAAGGGCGGAAACCTCTGGGTCAAGAACGCGGCGAAAGAGAGCGCGCTGATCACGGTGATGCGCAAGGGCGTGAAATTGGTGATCAAGGCCGCGTCGCTCCGAGGCCACCAATCGATCGACACCTATTCGCTGACCGGCTTCGCCCAGGCGATGGATCGGCTGCAGAAGGAATGCCCGGGGAAGTAGGGCGCGAAGGCGCTCACCATCGAAAAGACGAGCGTCTTTCGACGCCCTATGGGTCCGGCTTGGTCGCGGCGAACAGGTAATTCACGCCCAAATCGGACGACAGCCGCCAGGCGGCGCTGAACGGATCGTAGACGATTCCGCGCAGGCTCTGGCGCCTTAAGCCCGCGGCTCGGGCGAAGCCGGTGAGCTCGAGCGGCGTCACGAATTGCTCCCAGCGATGCGTTCCGGGCTCGAGCCAACGCAACACATATTCGGCCCCGACAATAGCGAGAGCGAAGCTTTTCAGCGTGCGGTTGAGAGTCGAGACGAGCAAAAGCCCGCCGGGCTTGACCAGCGAGGCGGCGGTGGCGACGAAGCGTTTCGGATCGGCCGCGTGCTCGATCACCTCCATCGCGCTCACGACGTCGAACCGCCGCGGCTCCTCCGTCAGCTCCTCGACCGTGCCCATGCGATAAGCGAGCCTGGCGCCAGTCTCCTCGGCATGTCGGCGGGCGGCCTCGATCGCGGCGGGCGCCGGATCGACGCCGAAGGCATTGGCGCCAAGCCGCGCCAACGGCTCGGCGAACAGTCCGGCCCCGCAGCCGACGTCGAGGATGTCGACGCCGGCGAGCGGCGCGCCGACCAGCGTCTCAAGCTTGAAATGCCGCATGATCAGGTCGCGCGCCCAGCCGATCCGCACCGGATTCAGGCGATGGAGCGGCGCCATCGGCCCGTCCGGATCCCACCACGCGTCGCCCAGCGCCTCGAAGCGCGCGACCTCCTCGGACATGATGCTCGGCGACGGCCTGACTGACATCGCGACCCTCTCCGTACCCTTCGCCTGGACGGCCTGAGCGTTGACCCACCCGGCGCGCGCCTTTATAGGCCGCCCCTACGCATCGCGCGAGCCTGCGCGTCTCCCCCAAGGCCTAAGGATCCATGCCACGTCTGGTGATGAAATTCGGCGGCACGTCGGTCGCCGACCTTCAGCGCATCCGCAACGTTGCAGCGCACGTGAAACGAGAGATCGACGCCGGCTCGGAGGTCGCGGTGGTCGTGTCGGCGATGGCGGGCAAGACCAACGAGCTT
>DASXXT010000308.1:0-3999 GCA_036502965.1 Roseiarcus sp.
GCGGGCGAGGGCCGTCTCGCGTTCCACGGCGTCGACCGCATCATCGCCGGATCCTCGACCCTCCTGCCTCGGGGGGGCAGGATCAATCTGACGGTCCGGCGGGTGACCAGAGCGCCACGCTAGAACGAGCTGCTTTTGGATTGAGGCGGCCGAAAGGCAACGGCTCGGACGACTCGATGCGGTGGTTATGGGGCGAGCGCATTGCGGATTGTAGTGCGTTGTACAGCTCTCCGCAGGCTGCGGTGGATCTGGAAGGCTGGTACGACTTCAGTCTCGACTGATGACAAGGCTAGGCCGCCCACCCGACGGTATTGGCATACTGGGGTCGGCTATCCGGAATCTAACCCCGTGCGCCTGTTCAAGTCCGGCAGCCGCAAACTTCACGGAGGATTCGGCCCGGTAACGTCGATTGCCTTGTCCGCTGGCGCGGACGCCGGTGTGACCAGGCCGCCGCCCGTGCGATTCCCTGCGCGAGATTTACGAACTGAATTTTCTTAGCGATCAGCATCTGGAGATCGAGGTGGACCAGGGATCTCTGAGGGATTGGATCGCCGCGTCTCCTTCGCACGGTAGTCTTTCACTTCCGGAAGAGGGTTGGTGGCTATGGTCCGTCGACAAGCGCGCTATCGCGAGCATTTTTGAAGAACTGAGGCGTCGGCGGCTCATTGTTTGTTATGGTGGGCGTGATACTCCGTCAGGGGGCCATTGGCTCGATCTACGGTAGATTGGGAAGAGCGAAAGAGCGCTGGAGCTAATTCAAGCAAATCGCCCATCTCGTGGGAGTTCCGAGGTACGAAGGACGGCGTCTCGGTCGTCGTTCTTTTCTTCCTGGCCGGGTTGCTCGGCATGGTCAAGGGCGCGCGGGAGGCGACATGAACGCCCAGGCCAAGCTTGAGGTCAGCGGCCTACAGAAGCGGTTCGGCGGTCTCACTGCAGTTAGGGACGTCAGCTTCTCTGTTCATGCCGGAGAAATCCTCGGACTCATCGGGCCGAATGGATCGGGCAAATCGACGGTGATGAAATCGATCCTCGGCGTCGAGCGGCCCGACGCCGGATCGGTGCGGGTCGATGGCAGGGAAGTTTCCGGTTGGCCGCCGCACCGGATCGCTAGGCTCGGGGTTGGCATGGTGTTCCAGCATTCGCGCCCTCTGCATCGGCAGACCGTGCTGGAGAACATCGTGCTTGGGCTCTTGCCCGATCGATTGCTGGATCTTCTTCCTCGCGCGGCCGCAGACGCGCGGGCGCGCGCGATCGCCGAGCGGGTCGGGTTGGCCGGGGTGCTTCATCGGCGCCCCGCGACGCTGCCGTTCGCGGACTTACGCAAAATCGAGATCGCCAAGGCGATCGCCCGCGATCCGCAGGTGGTGCTGATCGACGAGCCGTTCGCTGGCCTGACCGTGCGGGAGACAGCCTCCTTCGCCAACCTCATCACAGAAATGCGCGACGACGGGCGGGCGGTGCTCATCGTCGATCACAACGTGAAAAGCATGTCGGCGCTCGTCGACCGCGTTTACGCCATGCATGTCGGGGAAAAGATCGCCGAGGGCTCGGTCGCGCAAGTGATGGCGAATGAGACCGTGCGCAAGGTCTATCTCGGCGGAGCGATCGAGACAGCGGCGCGCCCAGAATCCGCTTTCGACGACGCCCAAACGCCGTTTCTCGAAATCGACAATCTCAGCGTCGTCTATGACAAGGCGCAGGCGCTGGAGGCCGTCTCGCTGCATGTTCATCACGGGGAATTCGTCGCGATAGTCGGACTGAACGGCGCCGGCAAGACGACGCTGTTCAACGCTGTCTCGGGCCTCATCCCCTATGCCGGCGAGATTCGCCGACAAGGTCGATCGCTGCGGAGCAGGACGGCCGCGATGATCGCGCGCGAAGGGATTGTGCAGTCGCCGGAGGGTCGCGAACTGTTCGGCTTAATGACGGTCAGCGAGAATCTGGACATGGGCGGGCATCGGCTCGGAGACGAGGAGCGCGGCGAGCGCCGGGAGTGGCTGTTCAACCTGTTCCCGATCCTGAGAGAGCGGCAGAGCCAGACCGCAGCGACCTTGTCGGGCGGCGAGCAGCAAATGCTTACCATCGCGCGCGCACTGATGATGAAGCCCGATCTTTTGATCCTCGACGAGCCGACGCTGGGTCTCGCCCCCGTCATCATGGAGCAGATTTCAAAGGCGCTCGGGCGGCTTCGGCAGACGACTGAGATCACCGTGCTGCTCGGCGAGCAGAACGTCACATTCGCCCTGCCCCACGCGGACCGCGTCTACGTGCTTGAACATGGCCGGATCGATTGGGAGGGCGACCCGAGCCGCTTCGCGACCGAAGCGGGGGCGCAATATCTGTAGGGTTGGCCTCAGCAGGTCGGGGCGTTGCCGTCATAGCGCCTCTGTCAGGGCGATTTCCTCGCCGCGGCGCTGGTCGATGAGGACAATGGCGACGCCGCTGCCTGCGATCAGCGCGATCCCGGCAAGCGCAAGAGCGTTCGGGAGGGCGCCAAAGACGAAAAAGCCGGATAGCACGGCCCAGAGCGCGAAGCTGTAGAAGAAGCGGGCGACCGCGGCTGTCCGACCGAGCCGATAGGCGAGCAAGAGCCCGACATGCCCGAACGTGACAAACAGTCCGGCGAAGCCGAGAAAGGCGAGGTGGCAGTCCCTTGGCGCTTGCCAGCTTTCGAAGCCGAGCGACAGGGCCGCCGCCACGACCATCATCATGACATTGGTCGCGAACGTCACAACCATCACCGGAATGCTGGCCGGCAGGTCACGCCCGACCAGATCACGCGCCGCGATCAACACCGCTGAAGAAAAGGCGAGCAGAGCGGCGGGCGAGATTCCGGATGGTCCTGGCTGGGGACCAGAAAGGCGCCCGCGAAGCCAACCAGCGCAAGAGCGACACGCGCCGCCCCGACACGCTCGCGAAGAAGGAAAGCGACGGCCAGGATAAGAATCAGCGGCCCGTCTGAAGGATGGCGATGACGTCGGCGATCGGCAGACGAGCCAGCGCCACGATGTAGCAGAGCACGCTTAGCGTCTCTGCGGCAGCCCGCAGCAGCGCGCGTGGGTGCAGGGCTGAGGAAACGACGCGCCAGTCCCCGAGCAAAACGAGAAGGAGACCACAGGCAAGACTGGCCGCGACCCCGCGCAGGAAGAGCACCTCAAAGGGCGGAAGGTCACTCGTGACCAGCTTCATGAAGCTGTCGCCTACGACGAAAGAGGCGGTTGCGGTGAGCATGGCGGCGACGCCGCTCAAATTGGAGGTTCTGCGCATGAAGGGGACGAGGTGGCCGCAAGAATGGAGGCAAATTCAACCGCTTGCGCCCGGCGACTGGCTCACGCCCGTCCCTCTGCCATGAGACCGGCGATCTTCACGCCGCCCAGAGTCACGCCGCGACGGCGGGCTCGAATCCGCTCCACGGCGGCGTTGGCAGCTTCGATGTTGATGGCGCCGCCTGGGGGCGCGAGATGCGCGACGACCTTGCCGCGTCGGGTGATCGCGACCGTTTCTCCAGCCGCTACCCAATCGAGCAGCTGTCCGAATCTGTTTTTCGCTTCGAAAGCGCCAATTTTCCTCATGACGGCCATTAGTCTAAGCGGTGGTGCCGTCAGGTTGAACGGTCGTCGTCATTCCGAAGAGCGCAGCGACGAAGCGATCCAGGAGCTTAGGGCGCCCAAGTTCTCCTGGATTGCCTCGCTTCGCTCGCAATGACGGTCTGAGTCAACTTGAAATCATCCTGCTTCAGTCAGTTCTGCGAATCGGGCTAGCGAGTCCAGTTATCGGCAAAGTCCCTCTCAAAGCGTCCGCGCCCAGCGCCAGATCGCCCATTGCCGGCGGAGCGGCTTGACCTCGCCCGTGGCGTCGAACGGGCGCTCGTCGCTGCGCTCCTCGGAATGACGACGACCGTTCAACCTGACGGCACCACCGCTTAGACTAATGGCCGTCATGAGGAAAATTGGCGCTTTCGAAGCGAAAAACAGATTCGGACAGCTGCTCGATTGGGTA
>DASXXT010000309.1:0-13379 GCA_036502965.1 Roseiarcus sp.
GCAGAAGTAGTCGCCGGCCTCCCGAGCCGAGGGAGGCCCGGACGTCCGTGACGACCGGCTCCGATTCGCCCGCCGGATGGCTCTAGCGCCCGCCGGAGACCGTCAGCACACTGCCGGTGACAAAGGCGGCCGCGGGCGAAATGAGCCAGGCTGCGGCCTCCGCTATCTCCTCGGGCGCGCCGACGCGGCGCAACGGAGTCATTCCCTCGATGCGCTCGCGGAAGGACGCTTGGGCAAGGACGTCGCGGTTCATGTCGGTTGCGGTGAAGCCGGGCGCGACGACGTTGGCCCGGATGCCCTCGGGCCCGACTTCGGTTGCGAGGCCTTTGGTGAAGCTCTCGACCGCCCCCTTGGTCGCCGCATAGGACGCCAGTCCTGGCAGGCCGCCAAGCCTCGCGGCGATCGACGAAATGTTGACGATCGCCCCGCCGCTCCCGCCGTGCTTGGTCGAGAGCCGAAGCACGGCCTCTTTGCAGGCGAGGATGGTCCCAATCACATTGATCTGAAAAAGCTGCGTCAGTTCCGCAGCCTCTCGCTCGCCGGTCGGAGCGAAGCGTCCGGAGACGCCGGCGTTGTTGACGACGCCGGCGAGCGGCCCCAGCGCTTCCGTCGCCTGCTCGAACAGACGATGAAGCTGAGCCGAATCCGCGACATCGGCCTGGAAAGCCTGCGCCCGTCCACCTGACTTCTTGATTTCCGCGACGGTCGTGTCAGCCGCCTTGGCGTCGGCGGCGTAGTTGACCGCGACCGCGTGGCCGTCCGCAGCGAGGCGGCGGCAGATGGCAGCGCCGATGCCGCGCGAGCCTCCGGTGACGATAATCAGGCCTGAAGGCATGGCGGGGACTTAGCTCCGTAGAGAATGTTCAAGGGATATTGAAGGCGAGCCGTTCGACGGTCAATTCAACCGTGCTTTATGCGTTACGGCTTCAGCCGCCATCCCGTGCGGAAGATCCATGTCAGGACCCCGAGGCACACGGCGATGAACAGCGCAGTGAACCCGAGACTCGCGGCGACGCTGACATCGCCTTGGCCATAGAAGCTCCAACGGAAGCCGCTGATGAGATAGACCACGGGATTGAACAGGCTGACCGCGCGCCAAAAGGGCGGCAGCATGTCAATCGAGTAGAAGGCGCCGCCGAGAAACGTGAGCGGCGTCACCACCAGCGAAGGGATGACCGCCAGCTGCTCGAAGTTTCCGGCCCAGATGCCGATGATGAAGCCGAACAGGCTGAAGGCGATCGCGGTCAGCGCCAGGAAGGCGATCATCCAGAATGGGTGCTCGATGCGCACCGGGACCAACAGCGCCGCGGTTATGAGAATGACAAGCCCGATGCCGATCGATTTGGTCGCCGCCGCGCCGACATAGGCGCAAACCGCCTCGATCGAGGATAGCGGCGCCGAGAGGAGCTCATAGATCGCGCCGGTGAATTTGGGAAAATAGATAGCGATCGAGGCGTTGGAGATGCTTTGCGTCAGAAGCGAAAGCATTATGAGACCTGGCACGATGAATGCGCCGTAGCTGACCCCGCTGACTTCGCGGATACGCCCGCCGATCGCCGCACCGAACACGATGAAATAGAGCGCGGTGGTGATCACTGGCGTCGCCACGCTCTGCAGAATTGTGCGCTGTGTGCGCTGGAGTTCAGCACGGTAGATCGCCCAGACGCCGCTCAGATTGACCGCAGAAGCTCTCACGCCGCCCGCCCCACCAGATCGACGAAGATGTCCTCGAGCGTGGTCGTGCTCGTGTCGAGATCCTTGAAATCGACGCCGATCTCGTCCAGGCGACGCAAAAGCGTCGGAACGCCAGTGTCCTCGGCCGCCGCGTCGAAGCGATAGGAAAGGCGCAGGCCATCGTCCTCGAGTTCGAGCGGCCAGCCGGCAAGTTCTTTTGGCAGCGCTGGCAGCGGCTTCTGCAGCGCCAGCGTCAACCGCCGCTTGCCGAGCTTGCGCATGAGCGCCGCCTTGTCGTCCACGAGCACGATCCGGCCGTGGTCGATGACGCCTACCCGGTCCGCCATCTCCTCGGCCTCCTCGATGTAATGGGTGGTCAGAATGACCGTGACATCCTGGCTACGCAGCCGCCGAACAAGCGCCCACATGTCGCGGCGCAGGTTGACGTCGACGCCTGCGGTCGGCTCGTCGAGGAACAGCACGTCGGGCTCGTGGCTGAGCGCCTTGGCGATCATGACGCGCCGTTTCATTCCGCCTGACAATTCAACGATTCGAGTGTCCCGTTTGTCCCACAACGAAAGGTCGTGCAGCAATTGTTCGATATAGGCGGGATTGGGGCGCTGCCCGAAAAGTCCGCGGCTGAAGGTCATCGCCCTGCGGACCGTGCTAAAAATATCGAGGGCGATCTCCTGCGGCACCAGCCCGACCATGGCGCGCGCGGCACGGTAGTCGCGAACGACGTCATACCCGTCGATGAGAACCTTGCCCGCAGTCATCGACACCGAGCCGCACACGACCCCGATCAGCGTCGTCTTGCCGGCGCCGTTCGGACCCAGCAGAGCGAAAATCTCGCCCCTGGCGATTTCCAGATTGACCGAGTCGAGCGCGACGAGGCCCGACTTGTAACGTTTAGTCACCGCGGCGATCGATATCATCGGCGACATCGCCGGCTCTCCCCAATAGGCGCGCGCATTGGCGCGGCTAGCGGGGCGGCGACGGCGCCGCGCGCGGGCCGGGGCCCGCGAACCTCATCCGGCCGCGAGCCCGATATGTAAGCGCATGGAGGCGGCGCGTCACCCCCTTGGGGGGCCGGCCCCACAGGAAAGCACGCTCACGAAGCTACAGGCGCCCGCGTCGATTGATGATCTTCCGCAGTTCCGCTCGGGCGCGGAAACGCCTCGGCGCCGGATCAGAGTCTAACAAACCCTTTACGGAGATCAGAAGGCCATCGGCACAAAGAAGCAGTAGACCCCGGACTGGATTCCGCTCCCGTCATCCCTGTAGAAGATCCAATAGTCTCCATCCTGGCTAGGCAGCGCCTGGCCGACAGGAATCCGGCGGACATAGCCATCGACGGAATAATAGTCGTCAGAAATCCGGTGCACCTGGTCTGGGCGAAGATGATGAGCGTCCGCCGGTCCGCAGCACGAAGCCTTTACCCAATCGGGAACGGGTTTCCCGTCCGACCAATAGTCATGCGCATCCGCGCTGCTCGCGGACACAGCTAGCAATACCGCAGCGATTCGAGCGATCATCTCCGTTCCCTTTGCGGGTTACCAAGTTGGAATGATGCCGAACCCTGGGAGTTTTCCTCCTTTCAACTCAAGTCCACACTCGACCATTCTGCCGCAGCAAGTCTTATGCCGACGGCTCGACTCACTGATGTAATGCTGCTGCTGGAGCCTTCCAATTGGCAAGCGAGACTTCACAACAAATTTGAGGAGTTCGCCCAGGATTTCGATGATGATTGGCGAAGCGGGGCTGCGCTCAGATCCAGTCGCAGCCCGTTCAGCAAATCCACCTTTATCCGGCACCCGGGTCATAGACGGCTGCGGTAGCGTGGCGCAAAATTGAGCAGCATCAATATGGCGCAATTTTGTGCAACTCCTCTCATGGCCCCAACTCGGCGCACGTTGGAGAATCAATTCAGCGACCTCGGGAATGTTCCCGAATCTTCAATCACGCAGCCGTGTCCGCATCGGTAAGATTTCATCTTCATCCAGCAACCGACTGATCCGCATACAATTATGCGCGAAATTGAGCAGCATCAATGGCGCGATTTTATGCAGTTCGCGTAGGAGGGCTCCTGGGAAACGCGCGGCGGAACGAGTCTTGCCGATGGCGAGGTCAACGCCGGCCCGGCGCGCGCCTTCCGGGAGGCAGCCTAAGGAAACGCGGCCGCCATGGCCTCGTACTATGACGGCAGCCGAAAGGCCCCTCAATTGGCCGCAAGGGTCTGCCCTCAAATCGAACGGATTGGTCGTTTAATACTTAGGTTTAGGCACGAGATCTGACCGCCGCTGCCAGTGCGACCGACTGGAAAGCGAAACGGTCGGCTTGCGAAAGCCGCTCGGGCGGTTCTTTCGTTGTGCCGTCGACAGCTCATCCCGCGCCGCCCTTGCCCCGACTCAGCGCCCGGGCTAACCCCGGCGCATGGCCAAACCTGTTCCGCCGCCCCCAGCACCGCCTTCGGTCCCGATCGACATCAACCTGCGCGACGCGCTCGAGGAGCGCTATCTCGCCTATGCCCTTTCCACCATCATGGGACGGGCGCTGCCCGACGCCCGCGACGGACTTAAACCCGTGCACCGCCGCATCCTCTACGGCATGCACATCCTCAGGCTCGACCCCGGCTCGGCCTTCAAGAAATGCGCGAAGATCGTTGGCGACGTGATGGGCTCGTTCCATCCGCACGGCGACCAGGCGATCTACGAGGCGCTGGTGCGTCTCGCCCAGGACTTCGTCTCGCGCTATCCGCTCATCGAAGGGCAGGGCAATTTCGGCAACATCGACGGCGACAACGCCGCCGCCTACCGCTACACCGAGGCGCGCATGACCGATGTGGCGCGCCTCCTCATGGAGGGCGTCGAGGAAGACTCGGTCGATTGGCGTGACAACTACTCGGGCGATACGAAAGAGCCGATCGTGATGCCGTCGGCCGTGCCGAACCTGCTCGCCAACGGCGCGCAGGGCATCGCGGTCGGCATGGCGACGTCGATTCCGCCGCACAACATCGCCGAACTTTGCGACGCCGCGCTCTATCTCATCGCCCATCCCGACGCCGACGCCGAAGCGCTCGCTACTTTCGTGCCGGGTCCGGATTTCCCGACCGGCGGCGTGGTCATCGACGGTAAGTCAGCGATCATCGATACCTACCGGACCGGCCGCGGCGCCTTTCGGGTGCGAGCGCGCTGGACGAAGGAGGATACGGGCCGCGGCGGTTGGGTCGCAGTCGTCAACGAAATTCCCTACGGGGTGCAGAAGTCCCGGCTTATCGAGCAGATCGCCAATCTTCTCAACGAACGCAAAATACCGCTGCTGGCGGACGTCCGCGACGAATCCACCGAGGACGTGCGCATCGTGCTCGAGCCGCGCACCCGCGCGGTCGAGCCGGAAACGCTGATGGAATCCTTGTTCAGGCTGACCGAACTCGAGGCGCGGGTCTCGATCAACATGAATGTGCTGGTCGACGGCGTCACGCCCAGGGTCGTTTCACTAGGCGAAGCGCTCAGGCAATGGCTCGATCATCGCCGCACGGTCCTGGTGCGGCGCTCGCGTCACCGATTGGCGGCCATCGACAAGCGGCTCGAACTGCTCGCCGGCATGATCATCGTCTTTCTCAATCTCGACGAGGTGATCCGCATCGTTCGCGAGGACGATGATCCGAAAGAGGCGCTGAAAGTCCGCTTCAGCCTGACCGAGCCTCAGGTCGTTTACGTTCTCGACACGCGCCTAAGAAGCTTGCGCCGCCTCGAGGAAATGGCGCTGCGCAAGGAACAGGATGACCTGGGGAAGGAGAAAGCGACGATCGAGGCGCTGCTCGCCAGCGAAAAGAAGCAATGGCAGATGATCGCGGTCGAGATCCGCGACGTCAAAAAGAAATTCGGTCCCGACACGAAGCTCGGCCGGCGACGCACCAGTTTCGAAGCCGCACCGGACGTCATCATCGCGGACCTTGCCGAGGCGATGATCGAGCGCGAACCCTTGACCATCGTCGTGTCGCAGAAAGGCTGGATCCGGGCGCTGAAAGGCCAGGTCGCCGATCTGTCCGCCGCCACGTTCAAGGGCGACGACGGCTTGAAGACCTCGTTCTTCGCCGAAACGACCTCGAAGATTCTCGTGCTGGCGAGCGACGGCAAGGTGTTCACGCTCGACGCCTCTAAGTTGCCCGGCGGACGAGGGCAGGGCGAGCCGATCCGTCTCATGGCCGACCTCGATGAGAGCGCTTCGATCGTCGCCGTCTGGGCTTACGCGGCGGGCGCCAAGCGCCTCGTCGGGTCGAGCGACGGCAACGGCTTCATCGTCGGCGACGACGAGCTTCTGTCCTCGACTCGCAAGGGCAGGGCGGTGCTCAATGTCTCGGCGCCGGCGACCGCAACGCTGATCGTGCCCGCCGCCGGCGACCATGTCGCGATCATCGGGCAGAATCGCAAGCTTCTCGTGTTCCCGCTGGCCCAGCTCAATGAAATGGCGCGCGGCAAGGGCACGCGGCTTCAGCGCTATAAGGACGGCGGCGTTTCCGACGCCAAAGTCTTTGCCATCGCCGAGGGTCTCACCTGGCGCGACTCGGCCGGGCGCACGTTCACTGTCGCAAGACCCGAGCTCAACGAATGGATCGGCAACCGCGCCGAGGCCGGGCGCCTGCCGCCTAAGGGCTTCCCGAAGACCAACCGCTTCGAGGCATAGCGCGCCTGGGACGCCAAGCCCGCCAGGACTTTTGGTCGCGATCGAGCGTTTTCAACGGTTTAGGCACCTAAAGCTGTCACCCCTTCCTATTCCGCTTGGGTCCCTTCGGGAAGCGGATCGGCATGGAACAGCCTGAGAGGCGGCGCGGGCGCAGCCGTAGGGTGCTGTTCGAGCACGCTGGGCCTGGCGCGGTCCTTGGATGTATCGATTAACCCATGATAGCGATCCATCGCTGCGACAACTTCAACGAGCGCCCGCACTGCCTTCAAGTCGCCACGCTCAAGCGCCGCGTCCGCGAAGCGCTGCGCTTTGGTAAGCCTTGCGACCTGCACATGGATGTATCGCTCGGGAGCGTCGAGCCGGCGCCGGGCGATGGCGGTATCGATCTCGCGCCGGACCGTCCGAATGCTGACCTTGCGGGCTTCCGCGATCTGCTCAGGGGTGTAGCCAGACGCGAGAAGATCGAACGAGCTCTGGCTGAAGGCGGCTTTCGCCATTCTGCGCGCTCTCGCGGCCGCCCGTTCGCGGGCGCGTTGGGAATCCGCTTCTTGGTCTTCGATCATAATAGGTCCGCCGCTGAATACTGAGTGAAGGAATAATTATAATCTAGATTCCGCTTTTCAGCAACAAAATGTTGGCTCTTTAGCGTTAGATGTTGGTCGGCCTCCTTTTGCTTGCGCCTCATCGTCGTGGCCGGGCTTGTCCCGGCCATCCAGGCCACGCCGCCTCAATGACGAGTCCCGACATTGACTCCTCCGGCAGTAAAATCTAACAAGAACAATGCTTTGCACCACGCTGCTTTCCTGTCGAATTTCGACATGTAAAACACGTGGATGGCCGGGCCAAGCCTCGCCATGACGATGGACCGTCCGACCCGCGCCCGTAAAAGGACCGATCAACAGCTAACGCGACAAAAGCCAAAAAGTCGCCAGAGCTTTTTCGCGATGAAAGGGAGGGACTTCCTGGCGAGCCTGAGGCGGTCACGCGGGCGCCGGCATAGAGCAAGAGATCCGCGTCAATAAGGATCACAGATGAAGCGAGCCTTCCGCCCGCCGCACTCCCAAGTGTCGGAGAGGATCCCGCCGCTCAATCCGCCCGCGCCTCTCCCCCCGCGTCGGCCTGTGCGAGGCGCGGGCCATCCATGGGCGGCGCATGTCGATGAAACGCCGCCTGCCGAGGCGCGACTGCACGGTTCAGATGAAGACCGAAGCCGACCCCCGGATCGCCGAGTTCCGGACGAAGACAGCAACTCGGGATCAGATAGTCTCCGCCATTCTGCCGCCGATAGGGGATGGGGGCGGTCGTCGCGAGCACTCGCATACGCTCTTGAAGCTGCGAAGCGATGTCGTCAAACCCAGCCTTGTCGAGCTTGTCCACCCGATAGGCGACGAACGGCGGCAGGACATCGAAGCCGGGATAGTAGAGAATCCCGTGATTGATCGGGAACAGCAGGTCGTCGATCGGGCCGTTGATCCCCCGCGCGGAATAATGCTCTTTCCAACCGCCCGTTGTCACGATCAGCATCGCGCGTCTGCCGGCGAATGTCCCCTCGCCGAAACGGTCTCCCCAATGCTTGTCGCTGTGTTCGCCGACGCCATAGGCAAAGCCATAGGCGTAGACGCGATCGACCCAGCCCTTGAGGATCGCCGGCATCGAATACCACCAGAGCGGAAACTGAAGGATGAGCGCATCGGCCCACAGCAGCTTCTCCTGCTCGACCCTCACGTCCTCGGTGAGCGCCTGAGCCGCGAAGGCCTGGCCGGAAGCCGAAGCAACCTTCAAACGGGCGTCCGGAGCGAGCGATGGGAAGTCCGGCCGACCGACCTCCGATTTCCAGCGCATGGCGTAGAGGTCGGAAACCCACACTTCGTGGCCTTCGGCTTCCAGTTCGCGGATCGCGACATCGCGCAGCGACGCCGCAAGGGATTGGGGTTCGGGGTGAGCGAAAACGAGGAGCACGTTCATGGGCCAGCGCCTGCCTGTGGAGATTGTCGAAGCCCAAGCTAGGCCGCACCACATTCATGCGCTACATAGCGCATATGGATATGATAATGCCGATGAATGGATAGATCAGACGTCACGCTCGACCGCATCCGCACCTTTGTCCGCGTTGCGGAGCGTGCGAACCTTTCGGCTGTCGCGCGCGACCTCAATGTCGGCCAGTCGAGCATAACGCGGCATTTGCGCGAGCTTGAGGAAGCCTTGGGCGTGGCGCTTCTGAGCCGGACGACGCGCCGCGTCACGCTGACTGAAGAAGGCAGCCGCTACTACGCCAATGTCGTCCAGATCCTACGCCTGATTGAGCAGGCGAGCGATGAAGCGCGGAGCGCGCGCGGCGCCACCGCCGGGACGGTTCGCATATCCTGCACGGCGGCGCTCGGCGTTCGGCACGTCGGCCGCTTGATTTTTGCCTTTCAGGATCTCTATCCCGACATAGCGGTCGATCTCAGCTTGACCGATGAGCGCATCGATCTCGTTCGGGAGGGCATGGATATTGCGGTGCGCCTTGGTCCGCTTGCCGACAGCTCCATGAAAGCACGGGCGCTCGGCCTGAGCCGGCGCGTCCTCGTCGCCTCCCCCGGCTATCTGGCGAGGCATGGGCGGCCAACGACGCCCGACGACTTGAGGGGACTTGAAGGCGTCCGCATGTTGAACATCGCCGGGAGCGAATTGCTCTCGCTGGAGCGGCCGGACGGCGAGCGTCATGTCGCCCCATTCGGCGGACGGCTGCGGGTCGATCACGGGCTTGCGGCGCGCGAAGCCCTCGCCGCAGGGCGCGGTTTTGGTCCAGCCCATATCTGGCTGGTGGACGACCTGCTCGCAGAAGGCCGCCTCGAAGTGATGCTGCCCGACTACTCTCCGCCGCCCGTTCCGCTGACTATGCTGATCGTCCCGGAGCGCTCGGCTGTCGTGCGTGTCCGGCTGCTGGTCGATTTTCTCGCGGAACGAATCGGCAAGCTCCCTGGTTTTGAAAAGAGAGCATGAGAGCGCTAACGCAGGCCAAAAAGCGGCGGCGCTTCAGAGGGCTGTCGCAGCATAGCGACGGGCGAGACATAGTTTGGCGGCGGTCAGGCGGGCGCGGCTGCCGGAACCTGCTCCTCCCTCGGCAAGGGCCTGAAGGTCAAGGCCATCAGGAAGGCGCCGATCCCCATCGCCCACGAGCCGACGTACAGCCACGTGTAGCTGGCGAGAGCGTCGTAGATGAGCCCCCCGGCCAGCGGTCCCAGCGCCATGCCGAGGCTGCCGGCCATCGCCGTGCCGCCAATGACAGTTCCCATCATCCGGAGCGGAAAGTTTTCGCGCGCCAGAACCGCGTAGAGCGGCATGACGCCCGCATAGATGAAGCCGAACACGGCTGCGACGGTATAGAATTCGCCGATGCCTCGGGCGAAGACGTAGGCCAGGGCGCCGAACGCCTGCGCAAGCAGGCCGAGGACCAGAACGCGCTTGGCGCCGAACCGATCGCCAAGGAGTCCGAAGCCGATCCGGCCGCCCATGCCCGCAAGGCCCTCGACGCTGTAGATGGAAACCGCGGCCACGAGCGGAATCCCGCACGTTTGCGCATAGCTCACCGTATGAAAGATCGGCCCGGAATGGGTTGCGCAGCAGAAGAAATTGGTCGTGACCAGCACGATGAATTGCGGCGATCGCAACGCCTCGCCGATGGACATGCCAGATTGCGGCCCGCCCTCCGACGCCGCGCTGACCCCGAGCAGCGCCGGCGGGCGGCGTACCAGGAGCGCCGCCGGAATCATGAGGAGGGCGGCGACCGCGGCGAGGATCTCAAGCGTGATTCGCCAGCTCACAGCCGAAACGAGCCATGCGGCCAAGGGCGCCATGGTCATGGGCGCCATGCCCATACCCGCCGAGACAAGCGATACCGCAAGGCTGCGATGGGTGTCGAACCAGCCCGTGACGCAGGCCATCATCGGCGCGAAGATAGCTGCCGCGCCTCCGCCCACGAGCAACCCGAAGATCAACTGGAATGCGAGAAGCGATGTCGCTTGGGCCGCCAGAGCCAAGCTGACCACCAGGATGATCGTCCCGGTCAGGACAATTGCGCGCGGACCGAACCGATCGGAGAGGCTGCCCCAGGCGATGCTGCCGAACGCCATGGCGAGAAAGCCGATGGTCATGGCGCTCGACACGCCGGTCACGGACCAGCCGGTGTCCCGAGCAATGGGCTGCAGCAGAACGGGCAGCGAGAACATCGATCCGATCGCGACGCAGCCCAGGAGGCCGCCCGCCGCAACGATCACCCATCGGTAGCGTGATTCGGTCATTCGGTAGCATACCAACTGGTCGGTATTTCTGTCAATGCCCATTGCCAGGCGCCGGAGCGCGTTGGCGACGCGCTATGCCATTCCCCGCGATTGCGCTCGACCCCAACCCATGTCCGGGCTTACAGGCAGCACCGGGAACGCGACGGAGAGATAAGCCACACAACATCCTCTGTAGGAACCGGAAACGGGAAAGTGGAGGCGGCCGGCACCAGCTCCTAGGTCCTCTCCTTTGGCAACCCGCTATTTTATTATCGTGGGGTCTCCTTCTGGAACTTTTTGGCATTCTGCTCGGTTGCTGTGTTCATCACAACTCGGAGGAGACTGTCCGTGCACAAATTCGCACTCACTATAGCCGCCACGGCTCTCTTTGCCCTACCCGCGTCCGCATTTTCACAGACTTTCGAGATTGGACCGGGAGGTGTCCAAATAGACCCTGGCGATGGCTACCACCACCGCCACCATGGCTACGAGTATAGCCGGGGTTATGGAGGCCAATGTAGGGAATTGCGGCTCGCTTGCCTCCACAAGGAGGAGCTCGGCGAACAAGGCCAAGGTAATGCGAACGTTATCGCAGTATGTGCGGTCGATAGTAGTTCGCCTTGCTCTTGTCCCGCTCGTTGTCAGACATCTCGGTCGTCTCCCAAGACTGAAACTCACGTTCGGTTCCTGTGGGAATGGGACTCTCACCGATTTCTGACCGGCGAGAGTGGCGCTACCTGGATTGAATAGGTCCCGGCGCTTTGGGCCCCGGCGCCGGCGCGACCTCGTCATGTGTCAATGCGGGTCCCATCGAATCGAAAACGCCATCCCGCCGGATCAGCGCGTGGAACAGCGCCGCGGCGAGGTGCATCAGGACCAGCGCGAAAAACAGGAAGGCGAGATAGAAATGCGCGTTCCATAGCGCCGTATGCAGGCTGGGGTTCAGCGGCAGGATCTGCGGAAGCCAGACGCCCGGCCACAACACCACCGGATACGCGGCGGCGGACAGGAACCCCCAGCCGATGAGCGGCATCGCGATCATGAGCGCATAGAGCGCGTAATGCGAGAGATACGCCGCGAGCTTCATGGGTTCCGGCAGATCCATGGGCAGGGGCGGGGCGCCGTAGCGCAAGCGCACAACGAGACGGATGAGCGCGAGGATCAGGATTAGAATCCCGAGCGGCTTGTGAATGTTGACGAGCGTCAGGTACTCCGGCGCAACCGTGGAGGCCATGCCGACGCCGATGAACAGCATTGCGAGGATGCAGACCGCCATGATCCAGTGCAGCGTTCGCTGCAACGGGTTGAAGCGTCGAATGATCATCACTGGACGGATCCGTTGAACGTTCGTCATTGGGCCGCTCCCGTGGCGGTTCGCGGATAGTCCTTCTCCTCGGCCGTACGGCGGTCATAGGAGACCCTGTATGCCGACGAGCGGGCTGCGGGGAACGGATCGTCCGACGTCCGTATGCCGTTCGGCAGGACGGCGGGATCGAAATTGATGTCGCGGCATGGGCCGACCGCCTCGGCTTCGATCTGCTGCACGATAAGCGAGCCAACCTCGACGCTGCGACGGTCTTCCGGCCACGCCTTGCTGGGGTCCGCGGTCTGATCCCCGGCGTTGGCGACAATGACCCGCATCGTCCAACGCAGCGGGCCGTTCTTGATGCGGTCCGTAATCTCAGTTTCGAGGAAGTTGGGCCCTCGCTTCGCGAGCTCGTCGGGCGGGATCGGGACTGGCTGCGCGGTGGGCGCCAGCGACCAGCGCACCGCGTGGTCGTTTCCGGAGCCGTCGGTGAAGATGAAGCTGTTGAGGCTGTTGTAAGGCTCCTCGGCGTAGCTGCCCGTCCACGGAGCGCTTTTGGCCCAGCCGCCGAATGCTGCGAACTCGGGATGGGCGCCGGCGAACTTCGCCATCGCGTCGGGCTCCTTGCTCGCGGAGGCGATCTGGAGGCCGCGGAAAGCCTCCGGCGTCGCCACAGGAAAGAACGGCGGGTCGATCATCGCCATCCGCCATTCCTGTCCGTCCGGGGTGGAGATCATGAGCCCTAAGCCCCGCACGCGCACCTTGGCGTCCTCGGCGTTCGGGTCCGCCACAGCCAAATTGAAGCGTCCGATTACGGGATACTGACCTTTAGCGAACACCTGAGCGCGCGACAGCTCCGATCCTGAGCCGTTCGCCTCAAACACGCCCGCGAAGCAAATTCCCTTGGAGTGATTGCGTCGGTGGCCGAGCGGGGGACCTGATGGCCCAGCGAAGCCCTCAACAAGCGCCTGCGGCGTCAGGCGCTCCGGCGAGAACCAGCCGGCTGTGTAGGCGAAGGCTGCGGCGGCGACGGCGACCACGGCAACAATCAGCGCGAGCGATCCAATTGCATTACGCGGAGTCGGTTGGGACGCTTCGGGCAATGTCCGTTCTCCGTCTGACAATTTCGAACAAGTCTAGCACAAAAGGCCGGGCGAAAGACATTGCAACACGATCGGCAAGCCACGTTGTCTCGGCGACGGTAAAGCGTATTCACGGCGAGAGTTCGCCAAAGATCGTGGGCACAAGCTCGGAGACGGTGGGGTGAATCGCCATCACGCGCGTATAGGCGGAAGCCGTCACGCCTGCGGCCATCGCCTCGATCACGCCATGGACGGCTTCGTCGCCTCCCACGCCAAGAATCGCGGCGCCGAGGATCGCGTCGGTGTCGCGGTCGACCACGACTTTCATGAAACCTTTCGATTCGCCTTTCTCGACCGCGCGGCCGACGC
>DASXXT010000310.1:0-1936 GCA_036502965.1 Roseiarcus sp.
AATGTTGCATCAAAGTATTGAAGATCGTTGCCGTTGGGGACGGCGATTTGAATTGAATAAAAAGGATTTTCTGACATGCATACTAGAATGATTGAAACCGTGCCGATCGATCAACTGTGGCCGTGGCCGCGTAACGCGCGAACCCACTCGCGCAAACAAATCGCGAGACATTACCGAACGCGTGAGAAAGAGGTTCGCAGTTCGACTCTCCTTTGCTCCACCAGCCACTCCCCATTTCCGACGCACTTTGCGGCTGAGCCCGCACGATCCGCACGTGCCCGAGTGGCAGTTCTACATGTGCCATCTCCACACCCATCTGGCCCAGTGGGAACAGGCGATCGAATGGTGCGGCAAGTCGATCGCGAGCGGCAACGACTCCATGTACCCGTATGTCGACCTAGCCGCCGCCAACGCCTGGGCCGGCCACGACAAGGAGGCCAAAGAGGCCGTCGCCCAATTGCGGAAATTCTATCCGGACTTCACCGTTCAGAGCTGGGCCGGCATCCACTGGAGTGACGATCCGACCTTCAACGAGCAATATCAGCGCATCGTCGAAGGCCTGCGCAAAGCCGGCCTGCCGGAGGGCGAAAAGAAGACGGATTGAGCCGGATCCCGCCGGCGTTTCAAGAGCCCGGGCTTCAGCACAAAGGTTTCTCTCCAACCCACGCCGCCGTCTACAACACTTTCAATGTCCAGCGTCATCTAACAACACGAGCGACCCTCCGGGCCTTCCGCGCCGCGGCGATGAACGCATGGCGCGAGGCCGCCGCGGCTGCATAAGGTCGCGCAGGGCGATGGTCTTTTGCTTCCTTGATTCGACAAGTTGACGGGTAAGCGTGACGTGACGGCCGCGGGCCACTATGCGGCAATCGCCTGCGCGCCGGCTCTGGTCCATTTCCAGGGGAGCAGTTCGTCGATCTTCGTGTTCGGGTGATCGGCTATGCGGCTGATGATGTCGCCAAGCCAAGCTTCCGGGTCGACGTCGTTAAGGCGAGCGGTCTCGATGAGCGTGTACATGATGGCGGCGCGCCGTCCGCCTTCGTCTGAGCCGGCGAACAGATAGTTTTTTCTTCCGAGGGCCAGAGGCCTCATTGCGCGCTCGGCGGCGTTGTTGGACATTTCGAGGCGCCCGTTGTCGACGTAGCGCGTCAGCGCCGTCCAGCGCGATGCGGCGTAGCGGAAGGCGCCGGCGAGGCTGCTCTTGCCGCTAATCTTCTCCATTGTGGCGTCGAGGAAAGCGCGCAACTCGGAGAGAATCGGCGTCGCCTTTGCGCGACGCGCGGCGAGGCGCTCGGCCGGCGGTTTGCCCTTGATGCTGGCTTCGATCGCAAACAGTCGCGCGATCATTTCGAGCGCCTGCGCCGCCGCGGGTGATTTCGTCTCGACATGGATGTCGTAAATCTTGCGCCGCGCATGCGCCCAACAGGCGACCTCCGTCAGCGGGGCGGGCGCGCCCGTTAGGGGATCGGCTTCATAAAGTCCGGCGAAGCCCGCGTAGGCATCGGCATGGAGATGGCCCCGACAGCCCTTGAGCAAGGCGTGGGCGCGCTCGGCCTTGCGATCGGGCGAGTAGAGATAGAAGGCCGCCGGCGGCGCCGTCGATCCATAGGGGCTCTCGTCTCTCACCGCCGTCCATAGTCGGCCGGTTTTCGTTCGGCCACGGCCGGGATCGAGCACGGGAACCGGCGTATCGTCAGCATGGAGCGCGGCGCCGGCGCGCACATGACGCGCGATCCGCTCGGCCAGGGGCTTCAGGAGCGCCGCCATATGACCGACCCAGCCCGCCATGACGGATCGGTCGATCTCCACCCCGCTGCGCCCGTAAATGTCGGCCTGGCGATGCAGCGGGAGATGATCGCAATATTTGGAGACGAGGACGTGGGCGAGCAGCGCCGGCCCAGGGCGTCCCTTCTCGATCGGCAGCGTCGGCATGGGC
>DASXXT010000311.1:0-6389 GCA_036502965.1 Roseiarcus sp.
CGCCGCGGCGGCAATCGAGAAAGCCGGCGGCAGCCTGAAGACGC
Source organism: Roseiarcus sp. (assembly GCA_036502965.1). Taxonomy (GTDB): domain Bacteria; phylum Pseudomonadota; class Alphaproteobacteria; order Rhizobiales; family Beijerinckiaceae; genus Roseiarcus. Next base: position 45 of record DASXXT010000311.1, read on the forward strand.
TGCGGCAAGAGACCGCTCCTCCGGCCGCCTCCTGAGCGCTGGTCGCCCGTAGGGTGACATTGGCGCACGCGACGACCATATGCTAGGGGCGTTTCCGCCAAAGTCGGCCTCGGCTGGCGGAAGCGACATGATACAAGATGAGGCGCTGGTCCTGAAGCGCCGCCCGGAGCAAATCCGCCATGGCGTCGGCCGCCGAACAACTCGCAGCCAATATCAACTGGTCAGCCTTCGCTAAGGCCGACGAACTCAAGAAGCGCATCTGGTTCACGCTTGGCGAGTTGGTGATCTACCGGCTCGGAACCTACATCCCGCTTCCCGGAATTGACCCCGCGGCGTTCGAGGCGTCATTCCCCGGACAGAAGCAGGGCGTCCTCGACATGTTCAACATGTTTTCGGGCGGCGCCGTTCAGCGCATGGCGGTGTTCGCGCTCAACATCATGCCATACATCTCCGCCTCGATCATCATCCAGCTCCTGAGCTCCGTGGTGCCGTCGCTCGAGGCGATCAAGAAGGAGGGCGAGCAGGGGCGCAAGATTCTCAATCAGTACACGCGCTATCTGACAGTCATTCTCGCCGTCTTCCAGGCTTACGGCATTTCCATTGGGCTCGAGGGACGCGCCGGCATCGTCAGCGATCCGGGGCTTCTGTTTCGCGTCTCAACGATCGTGACGTTGACCGGCGGCACGATGTTTCTAGTTTGGCTCGGCGAGCAGATCACATCGCGGGGCGTCGGCAATGGATCCTCGCTCATCATCTTCGCCGGTATCGTCGCCCGGTTGCCGCAAGCGGTGGTGCAATTGTTCGAGCTTGGCCGGCAGGGGTCGATCTCCACCGGCCTGGTGCTGGCGGTCGTCATCATGGTGTTCGTCGTCGTCGCCTTCATCGTCTTCATGGAGCGGGCGCAACGCCGGGTGCCGATCACCTACCCGCGCCGGCAAGTCGGCAACAAGATGTACGAGGGACAGAGTTCGTTCCTGCCGTTGAAGCTCAACACATCTGGCGTCATTCCGCCGATCTTCGCCTCTTCGCTGCTGCTGTTGCCCACGACCGTCGCGAATTTCGCCCAAGGCTCGACGAGTTCGGGCGTATTGTCGACGATCTCGGCTCTGCTAGGGCGCGGCAGCGCGTTCTATCTCATCCTCTACGCGGCGCTGATCATCTTCTTCGCCTTCTTCTACACCGCGACCGTCTTCAATCCCTCCGACACTGCGGACAATTTGAAGAAACACGGCGGTTTCATCCCCGGGGTCAGACCGGGCGAGCGCACCGCGCAATATATCGATTACGTTCTCACTCGAATCACGGTCCTTGGCGCGCTCTATCTCGCCGTGATCTGCCTTTTGCCAGAATGGTTGATTTCCTACGCGGCGCTGCCGTTCTATTTTGGCGGCACCTCGCTCTTGATCGTGGTCAACGTGACGATGGACACTGTCGCCCAGATTCACGGTCATCTGCAGGCGCATCAATACGAAGGCCTGATCCGAAAGGCCAGATTGAAGGGGCGGAAACGATGAGGCTGATCCTGCTCGGGCCGCCGGGGGCGGGCAAGGGCACGCAGGCGCAGAGGCTGAGCAAAATTCTCAACATCCCGCAATTGTCGACAGGCGAGATGTTGCGCGCGGCGGTCGCGGCGGCAACGCCGATCGGGCTCAAGGCGAAGGCGGTGATGGAATCGGGCGCGCTGGTGTCGGACGACATCGTGGTCGACATCATCAACGATCGGATTGAGCAGCAGGACGCGAGGCGCGGCTTTATTCTCGACGGATTTCCGCGCACGCTGGCGCAGGCGCGCGCGCTGGAGGCCATGCTTGCCGCCAAGGGGCTCAAGCTCGACGCCGCGATCGAACTGACCGCGGATGCCCCCAGGCTGGTCGAGCGAATCGTCCGCCGCGCCGAGGAAGCGAAAGCCGCCGGCCAGCCCGTGCGCAAGGACGACGATCCGGAAGTGTTCAAGTCACGACTTGCCGCATACGAACGCGACACGGCTGCGGTGACCCCATTCTATCGCGAGCGGGGTCTTTTGCATGAAGTCGACGGTATGGCCCCGATTGAGGATGTCGCCAAGGCGATCGACGCGGTGCTCTCGGAGGTCGCCGCGGCGTGAGGGCGCCGTCGCCAGACGCGGAGGCGCTCATCGAGCGCCGCGGCCGCGCCGGCGTCATTGTGCTCAACCGCCCCAAGGCGCTGAACGCTCTGACCCTTACTATGGTGAGGTTGATTGCGGTCGCGCTCGACGAATGGGAAAGGGATGCCGCTGTCGACCGGATCGTGCTCCTCGGAGCGGGCGAGCGAGCCTTTTGCGCCGGCGGAGACATCCGGCGCCTCTACGAGCTCGGCCGCGCGGGCGATCATGACGCCCAATTGATTTTTTGGCGTGAGGAATATCAGCTCGATCGGCGGATCAAGACCTACCCGAAACCGATCGTCGCCCTGGTGGATGGCGTCGCGATGGGCGGGGGTGTCGGTCTGGCGGTGAACGCCGCGCATACGGTAGCTGGCGAGCGTTTCGTCTTCGCGATGCCGGAGGTGGGCATCGGCTTCTTTCCCGATGTCGGCGCGGCCTGGTTTCTGTCGCGTCTTCCGTTTCGCGCGGGCGTCTATTTCGCGCTGACCGGCCTGCGCGCTGATGCGGGCGACGCTGTCGCGTTGGGCTTGGCTCAGACCTTTGTCCCAAGCGCTGCCTTTCCGGCGCTGGCGCTGGCGCTGGAAAGCGAGGAGCCGGTCAAGACCGCGCTCACCCGCTTCGCCGCCACGGCGCCCCGTTCAACTCTGACCAGCGAGACAGAAGCGATCGAGGCTTGTTTCTCGGGGCTCGATCGAACCGCGATCCTGGAGGCGTTACGCGAAGCGGAGACGCAGGGCCGCGCCTTCGCGGCGCCGTCGCGGGCGGCGATGCAGGAGAAGTCGCCGACCAGCCAGGCGATCGCGCTCAAGCAGATGGCGTTGGGCGCAACGATTGATTTTGACGAGGCGCTGAGGATGGACTACCGCATCGTCTCGCGAATTTGCCGCGGCCATGACTTTTACGAGGGCGTTCGCGCCGTGATCGTCGACAAGGACAATCGCCCGCGCTGGAGCCCGCCGCCGTCGCGGGTGGAGATCGATGCCTATTTCGCTCCCCTCGGCGACGGCGAGCTCAAGTTTCCGTCGCGGGACGCATGAAGTACATCATGCGCCAGAGCCGTGATGGAGCGGTCGAGCTTGTCGATCGATCGCCGATACCGACCAAAGACCACGATCTCAGATCGGCGATTTCCGGGGTGGGTTGGGCGACCGCACTCATCTGGTACATGCGCACGCTGGCTTGGGTCTGGATGGCGAAGGGTCTGTTCCACTGGGCGATCATTCTCGGCGCGCTCCCGACGCTTGGCCAATTCACGACGATGGCGCTCCCTCTGCAGGCGACGATTGTCGCTTTCGCCTGCCTCGATTTGCTGGCGGCGATCGGCTTATGGCTGGCAGCGGCCTGGGGTGGGGCGATATGGCTTTTGTGCGCGGTGGTCGAGGCCGCATCCCCGATTCTCAGCCCGCGCGCGGCCGCGATCGGATATGGCGGCGCGCTGCTCAACATCGCGCTGGTGGCAGGTTATTTCCTATTAAGCTGGAGGGCGGCGCGCGAACGGGCCTGACGTTAATTCCCCAGCGTTCGCCTGCCGAACAGTATGCCCCCGCTTTACGTTTGCGTCTTGTCAACGTAAATAAAGCCTTTGATTCAATTGAAATTTACCAGCGTCTGAAAACTTTGGATTCATCCTGACTCTTAAACTCGTATTCACGCGCTTCCGTTACAGTTCTACACATAAGAAGACCGAAGGAACGCTCGGCGGCTGAGAAGCGAACAGACGGGTGTGCAATGATTAACGCAGTCAAAACACAAGATATTGCAGTTCGGTTGGAGCCTGACCTTCGGGTATCCGGCTTGTACCTAGAGACTTTGACGATGGTCGAGCGGCTTCATCGTCGATTGCTGGACGTTATCAAGGATGAGTTCGACCGTCGCGGGCGTTCCGACGTCAACGCGGTGCAGGCGTTGCTCTTGTACAATATCGGCGACAAGGAATTGACCGCCGGCGAATTGCGCACGCGCGGCTATTATCTCGGCTCGAATGTTTCCTACAACGTCAAGAAGCTGGTCGAGGTGGGTTTTCTCCATCATTCCCGTTCGCGCGTCGACCGTCGCTCGGTTCGGATCAGCCTGACCGAACGGGGTAAGGAGGTCCACCGCATCGTCGCCGGCATCTACGAGAAGCATGCCCGTACGATCGAACAGATCGGCGGCATCCCCGGCGACGACTTCGTTCGGATGAACGCCTCCCTGCTGCGCCTCGAGCGATACTGGACCGACCAGATCAAGTATCGGCTCTGACGCGCCGCTCAGCGCCTTCCAGTCCGACAAGCGAGCCGGGACGCCCCTTGGGGGAGCGCCCCGGCTTTGCATTTATCTGCCGTTAAGGGAGCGGCCATAAAAACGCCTGAGTGGAACCTATGTTGGGTGTGGAAGCGCGAAGGCTTTTCGCGGTCGCCGCTACGTCCTTCTGAACCTTGGGCGGGGCGGCTAGGGATCGGGACGAAAGCCGTCCGTTTTTGGAGATCTCAGTTGATGCGTGGCAGGATCGTTTCGCGGCTCTCGCGCCGCGCACTTTTTAGCGCGGCGGCATGCGTTGCTTTCGCCGTTGCTCTGGGCTCGACACCGTCGAAGGCCCAGGAACAGGACGTCAGTCAAGCGGAATGGCCGCAAAGCTATGAGGCGTCGCCTCAGATGGCTGTCGGACGCGAGGCGACTCCCATCCTGTCGCCAGCAACGGTCGACGCGACGCAGGCGGCCATCCAGAAATATCAGGACATCGTCGCCCACGGCGGCTGGGATGCCCTGCCGGGCGGCCCCGAACTGAGAGTGGGTTCGAAATCCAGGACGGTTCAGGCCTTGCGCGAACGCCTGGTCGCCTCCGGGGATCTCGATCCGGTCGCTGGTGCGGGGCCGGTGTTCGATTCCTTCGTCGAGGCGGCGGTCAAGCGTTTCCAGGCGCGTCACGGACTCGGCCAAACCGGCGTCGTCAATGAGGCGACGTTAACCGAACTCAACGTGTCCGCCGCAGCGCGCCTGCAACAGCTTGAGACCAATATCGTTCGGCTGAGGGCCTATTCGGGTGATCTTGGCCCTCGCTTTGTCCTTGTGAACATTCCCGCCGCCTCGGTTGAGACGGTCGAAAATGGGGTCGTCTATTCCCACCACGCCGCTGGCGTCGGCAAGATCGATCGTCAGTCGCCGATCATGCAGACCAAAGCGACCGAGATCAATTTCAACCCGTTCTGGATCGTGCCGCCTTCGCTCATCAAGAAGGATCTGATCCCGAAGATGAAGGGCGATCCGAACTATCTTACGGACGAGAAGATCCGCGTCTTCAATAAGGAAGGGCAGGAGGTTTCTCCGTCCTCGATCGACTGGAACACCGAAGAGGCCACCCATTACAAGTATCGCCAGGATACGGGCGCCGACCTCAATTCGCTCGGCTTCGTGCGCATCAACATCCCGAATCCGTACGGCGTCTACATGCACGACACGCCGTCGAAGGGCATTTTTGGCGACGACTTCCGCTTCGTGTCGTCGGGTTGTGTGCGGGTGCAGGACGTGCGCGACTATGTCGCCTGGCTGTTGAAGGAAACACCGGGCTGGGGCCGCGACCAGATCGACGCGGTGATCCGCTCCGGCGACCGCCTGGACGTGAAGCTCGCCCAGCCGGTGAACGTCTACTGGATCTATGTTACCGCCTGGGCGACGCCTGACGGCGTCGTTCAGTTCCGTTCCGACATTTATCAGCGCGATGGGGCAGGCCCGGGGCCGGTGGCCTCGGCTGTTCCGATTCAGCCGCTGGCGCTGCCGCAGGAGTGAGACCCCGGCGGCCTGACGGCGTGCTGTTTTGCGCGCGATTCAATCTTTTCAATGACCTCGGCTCGTTTTTCTGCAACTCTGAACAAGATGGCCAGTCTATAAAGCGGTTTTTACTGCTAGATAATTAAACTAAAGTAGTGCGTATAATTCTGGCCATCGCGCGAGCGGGCCGCTCGACATTCCCTCTGGTTGGGGATAGCTACCGGCGGATCAACGAAGGCTGGAACCGCCTCCGCTCGACGCGGCGCTTCTTGGAGACGCCTCGTAAGACGCCTCGCACAGAGCCGAACAATCCGCGGGAGCGACCCTCATGTCGAACGACAGTCGGACAGCCGGGCGCAACCGCCTCGGGGTGATGGTGGCCGCGGCGGTTTTGGTTGTGGCGGCGATCGCCGGACCGGACCCCGCTCGCGCGGGCGGCGTTTGCGCGCTCGTCCCCAACGAGCGAACGCCGT
>DASXXT010000312.1:0-7989 GCA_036502965.1 Roseiarcus sp.
GCGCTTCGCGCGAAGTCGCGTTGGACCCAGGCGCCGAAGCCGAGCCCAAGCACCGTCCACATGATCGCCTGAGCGCCGAGCGAGGCCATGCGGAATTGCCACAGCGCCACGGCCGGGAAGCCTTCAGGAACCTCGCCCAACGGGGGCATCACAAGGGCGAAGATGACCACCGCGACAAGAAAGACAGCGGTGCCGACCAGCGATGCGCTCCACGCGCCGAGCTGATCGACGAGGCGATTGCGGACGTTCCAGGCGGCGATCATGGCGCCGAGCGACAGCAGGATCATCCCGAAATAAATCGCCGTGCGCAGACCGATCGTGTCGGGGTTGCCGATGGACGGCGGGTTGGCGGGATACTTGATGATCGGGACGGCGTAGACGGCGAGGAAGCCGCTGAGCGCGAGCAACGCCGAGGTCACGCGAGGGCTCCAATTCCCAATCCGGCCGTACAGAATTGCGAAAGCAAGCGCGAACAAGCCGCCAAAGGCCAGATTGTAGACGGTAACGCCGGTGAAGAGGCCGATGCCGCCCTGGACCGGGCGGCTGACCAGCTCCGGATAGGCTTCCTCCGGCGGCAGGGTTTCGCCTTTGGCCACAGCCGCATCGTGCTCGGCCTCGGCTTTCGCCTCGTCCATCGCCGATTCAAAGGCGAGGGCGCGGTCGACCGCCGGTTCGCCGACGATTTTCAACAGACCGAACGAAAGCAGGGCGGCGACGAAGCCGACGATCATCCCCCGCCACAACAAAGAACTTGGCGTCAATACGATCATCCTCGACCCAAAACTGACGCCGACGCCGTCACAGACGTTCGACGCGGCGTGCTCAAGCCAACGCATGTCTTCCCGGCTCGGGGTTTGCCCTCATGGGTAACCCTCCCGCCGGAAGCCGAATTAGCGGGACGCCTAATGGCAGGGGAAGCCGAGCAGATGGCGGCTGTCGTGCACGAATTCATGCACGTACATGCCCTTGATGATCGAAATCGCGCCTTCCTCCGCGCCGATGAAATAGACGCCGAGCAAACAAATAAGGCCGGCGAAAATGACCCAGGGAAGCAATTCACGAATCGGGATCGCAGCGGGCCGTGCGGCGGCGGGAGCAAATGTTGACGCCGTCATGTCGAACTCCTTGGGGATATCGCGTCCCCGTTTTGAGATATGCTTCGTCGCGGAAAGGGCCTGACTTTCGGCCGAACGGACCGATTACAGTGGCGCGACCGTGCCGGACTTGCACCGGCTTCCATCCGCGACGCGCGTTTTCACATTACGAGCCTTGGCGGCGGTGTCAATCGAGCGCTTCGGCGTCAGGATCGCGCAATGCGGCGATTGTTGGTTCGAGGACAACGAGGGCGTCCCTCGTCCCGTCCGCTTCGCCCTTCTCGAAGTCGTCACCCGCAAGTCCCATCGTATTGGTGACGTGCGCGAGGCAGAGGATGCGAACGCCGGCAGCGCGGGCGAATGTGTAAAGCGCTGCCGCCTCCATTTCGACCGCAAGGACGCCCTTATTGCGGGCGGCCTCGATGGCTTCGGCCGTTTCGCGGAATGGAGCGTCCGTCGTCCAGCTTGCCCCGACGACGCAACGAGGCCCGATCTTGGCCAGCGCAGCGGCGGTGATCTTCACCAGGCCGGGGTCGGCGTCGGCAAACTCGGACGGCGGGGCGTAGTGGTAGCTTGCGCCCTCATCCCGCAACGCGCGGTCGATCACCACGAAATAGGGCGGCGGGCCACACGGCGTGATCTGCCCCGCCGAGGTCAGGCTGACCAGCAGGCGGCATCCGCTGGCGAACAGCTCCTCGGCGACGAGAACGGCGAAGGAGGCCCCAACCACGCGGCCGACGATGCCGACGCGCCGCCCGCCAAGTTCAAACGTGTCGAGGTCCGTATGATAGCAGGGCCACGCCGCAAAGGGTTTCGACGCGCCCGTCTGTCGCAACCGTCGCGCCAAATCGCCATCCGGATCAAAAATGCAGACCGACGGCGCCGGGACGTCGATCAATCCCTTCTGCCGCCGCGCTTCGCGCAGCAACGCCGCTGGCGTGAAGAGCGATTTCGACGAAGCGCGCTTGTTGTCGAGGATGGGCGGAGCAGCCACTTTGGTTATCTCCGGATCGATGCCGCGTCGACGCGACGAGCGTCACCGTCTCCGGTACAAGATCGGGCCTCACAAGAACATCCTCTTGTCGAGTGTGACCGCCCTTGCCAGATGCTTGGCGCTTATCGAGCCGGCGATCTCCGAGATTGCTGTGCGCCAACTCGTGGCGCATAAAGCGCCCAGTACACCGACATCAGGGAGCGGAATCATGATCGAATATGGTCATTTTATCGGCGGCAAGCAGGTCGTCGGCAAGTCGGGAAGAACTGCAGACGTCTTCCAGCCGATGGACGGCACAGTGCGCGCGCATGTCGCGCTCGCCTCCAAGGCTGAGGTTCGCGCGGCGGTCGAAAACGCCAAGGCGGCGCAGCCGGCCTGGGCGGCGGTCAACCCTCAGCGCCGCGCTCGCGTCTTGATGAAGTTCCTCGATCTCATCGCGAAATACAATGACGAGCTCGCCGACATTCTGGCCCGCGAGCACGGTAAAACAGTTGCCGACGCCAAGGGCGACATTCAGCGCGGCGTCGAGGTGGTGGAATTCGCGCTCGGCGTCCCGCATCTGATGAAGGGCGAATATACCGACGGCGCCGGCCCCGGCATCGATCTCTATTCGATGCGCCAGCCGCTCGGCGTCGTCGCCGGCATCACGCCGTTCAATTTTCCGGCGATGATCCCATTGTGGAAGCTCGCGCCGGCAATCGCCTGCGGCAACGCTTTTATCCTCAAGCCCTCGGAGCGCGACCCAGGCGTGCCGATGCGGCTCGGCGAAATCTTCGTCGAGGCGGGCGGGCCTCCGGGCATCCTCAACGTGGTCAACGGCGACAAGGAGGCGGTCGACGCCATCCTCGATGATCCCGACATTCAGGCGATCGGCTTCGTCGGTTCGACTCCGATCGCCGAGTACATCTATTCGCGCGGCACGGCGACGGGCAAGCGCGTGCAGTGCTTCGGCGGCGCCAAGAACCATATGGTGGTCATGCCGGACGCGGACATGGAGCAGACGGTCGACGCACTGATAGGCGCTGGCTACGGCTCGGCGGGCGAGCGCTGCATGGCGGTCTCGGTCGCGGTTCCCGTCGGACAAAAGACCGCCGACGATCTCATGCGGCGCCTCATACCGCGGGTCGAATCCTTGAAGATCGGACCGTCGACCGACTCCGGCGCCGATTACGGGCCGCTGGTGACAAAGGCTGCGCTCGAGAAGGTGCGCGGATATGTCGATATCGGCGTCAAAGAAGGTGCGAAGCTCGTCGTCGATGGCCGAGACTTCAAGATGCAGGGCTACGAGAACGGCTTCTACCTGGGCGGCTGCCTGTTCGATAACGTGACGAAAGACATGCGCATCTACAAGGAGGAGATCTTCGGCCCGGTGCTATCAGTCGTGCGCGCGCACGATTACGGCGAGGCGTTGGGATTGTGCAACGACCACGAATACGGCAACGGCGTCGCGATCTTCACCCGCGACGGCGACGCCGCGCGCGATTTCGCGACCAAGGTCAAGGTCGGCATGATTGGGGTCAATGTGCCAATCCCGGTGCCGGTCGCCTACTATACGTTTGGCGGCTGGAAACGCTCGGGCTTCGGCGATCTCAACCAGCATGGTCCGGATTCGATCCGCTTCTACACCCGGACCAAGACCGTGACCGCCCGCTGGCCGTCCGGCATCAAGGACGGGGCGCAGTTCTCGATCCCGACGATGAACTGATTGGGAGACAGGAGCGACGGGCGGCCGGTTATGCTGCTTCCGCCCACGCTTTCCGCCGGCTTAATGGCGACGCGATGTCCACCGCTCTGAAACAGATGACGGTCGACGAGTTCCTCCTCTGGGCCGAGGGCAAGGAAGAACGCTGGGAACTGCACGACGGCGTTCCGGTGATGATGTCGCCGGAGCGGTCCCTCCATGCGGAGACGAAGGCCGAGGCTTATGTGGCGCTGAGGGAGGCAATTCGGCTCAAAGGGCTATCGTGCCGCGTCTATCCGGACGGCATGGCGGTCCGAGTCGACGCCCGGACGACCTACGAACCGGATGCTTCCGTCACATGCGGCCCTCGGGCTCCGGCCGACGCTATCGAGATCGACAATCCCGTCATCGTGGTCGAAGTCCTGTCGCCAACTACGGCTGCGGTCGATCATGGCCGCAAGCTTAGCGGCTATTTCTCGATCCCGAGCGTAGAGCACTATCTCATCCTCGATCCTGATCGGCGCGTGGCCATTCATCACAAGCGTGGGGCTAGCGACGCGATGGAGACCAGAGTGTTGACAGGCGGCGTCGCGCGCCTCGATCCGCCGGGATTTGAGGTTGCGGTCGAGGCGCTGTTCCCGCCGCTCTGATCTGCGCCCCACCTCGTCTGATCTGCGCCCCACCTCGCGCGCCGAGTTCAGAATTTGAACAGAACCCAGCCCGGCGCGGCGTTGCCGAGCGGATCAGTGATCCTCTCCCGGCCGCGCATGCCCACGAAGGTGCCCTCGATCGGCGTCGGCTGGTTGAACGTGCTGTAGACGTAGCCGTTGCCGACCGTGCCCACCGGAACCTGTGTGCCGGCGGTTAGGTAGGACGGCCGGGCATGCACCGTGATCTGCCTGCCGGCCGGGGCCGGACGCTTTGCGCGCTTTTTGAGCGCTATCTGACGGGGCTTTGCCTTTTGGGGCGTCGCCCCCAGAGGCCCCGTCGTCTGCACAGCCGCCTCATCCTGCGGCCCTGTCTGGGCGTTCGCGGCCGGCGCCGCCGCGAGGCCGGCCGCAAACGCGGCTGCGGCCAGCAGCCGAATCGAGCGAACCATCACACTTTCCTTTCGCCCGACGCAGCCACCTCTCAAGACATGGGGCGGCGGTAGCTGAATGCAATGGAGCGAGCCTCGTCGACGCTTCGGCCCGCCCTGAACGATCGCCGCCGTCAATGCCCCGGCTTTGGCGGAAAATCAATGGCGGCCGCGGCCGGGACTGGCCTTAGCGTCCCGGACCCGGCGGCGCCTTGCCGGGGAATAGTGACCAGTTGCCAGCGAGCTCGACTTGGGCAAAGTTCGATGTTGTTCTCGCCGCCGGTCCAACCGGAGATGAGAGTCGCTGCTTGATCATCGAAGCCAATTCATATGCTCGCACTTCGCAGAATGTTAAGGCCTGGCGTTGTCCGGCTTTCGCTTACGATCCTATTGTTCATGCTGGCCGGAACGATCGCCAGTCGAGCTGCGCCATTCCAGACCACCGCGCCCACTGCTCTGCTGATCGACTACAATACCGGAACGGTGCTGTTCCAGAAGCACGCTGATGCGCCGGTGGCGCCCGCCTCGACAACCAAAATCCTCACGGCCGAGATCGTTTTTCGAGAGATTGCGGAAGGCAGGCGAAGTCTCGGGGACCGATTGCCGATCTCGCCAAAGGCCGCGCGAGAAGGTGACGCCGAATCCGGCGGCTCCAGCATGTTTGCGCAAGCGAACACGCAAGTCAGCATCGACGATCTGCTGCGCGGCCTTCTGATCACATCAGGCAACGACGCCGCTGTCGCCCTCGCCGAAGGCGTTGCGGGTTCTGAAAACGCGTTCGCAGCGCGCATGAACCAACGAGCCCGCGAATTAGGAATGAGCCATTCAAGGTTCGCGAACGCTTGGGGGAACGGCAGCGGAGGGCAAAGGGTGACCGCACGCGACATGGCGCGTCTGGCGGCCTACGTGATCGGGACCTACCCCCAGTTCTACCATTACTTCGGTGAGACCGAGTTCACATGGAACGGCATCCGTCAAGTGAACCGAAACCCTCTTTTGAGCATGAATATTGGGGCGGATGGCTTGAAAACCGGCCATTTGGCCGCGAGCGGGTTCGGCCTGGTCGGCTCAGCTGTTCATAATGGACACAGATTGATCCTTGTCCTCTACGGAGCACGCTCCGAAGCGCAAAGGGCGAGCGAAGCGGACAAGTTGATGCAAGCGGGCTTTCATGCGCTCGGTTCGTAATATGGCCGACCATCTGATGTCGCCCGCGCCGTTCCTTTTCGGCCGCCTAATCCAAAAGCAACTCGCCCTAGGCGAGACGGAAGCGCGACTCCGCGCCATCCTCCACCTCGGCGACCACCAGCCCGCGCTCGCTCAAATCCTCGAGATGGGCAAGGGTCGAAAAGCCAGCGGCGTGCGTCAAGGACGGGTTAACGCCGACATACACCTTGGCGACGAGCGCCGGAATCGTCTGCGGGCCGTCGGCGAGCGTGTTGAGGATCGAGGCTTCGCGCTGGCGCCGATGATGGATCAGCGCGCGTAAGTACCGTTGCGGTTCGGCGACGGGACCGCCGTGGCCAGGCCAATAGATCGTCTCGGCGCGTCCGCGCAGCTTGTCGAGCGAGTCCAAGTAGGCGCGCATCGAACCGTCGGGTGGCGCGACAACCGACGTCGACCAGGCCATGACATGATCGCCGGAAAACAGCGCGCCTTCCTCCACAAGCGCGAAGCATACATGATTGGAGCAATGTCCGGGCGTGGCGACAGCCTCCAGCGTATAGCCGGCGCCCTGCCAGCGCTCGCCGTCGACGAGAATCGCGTCAGGCGAATAGTCGCGGTCGTGTGCGGAATCGAGGCCGGTCGAACCATCGCCGCGGGGCGTGAACGGCGCGGCGCCGATCATCCGCGCGCCCGTCGCCGCGCGAAGCTTCCTTGCGCCGACGCTGTGATCGCGATGGGTATGGGTGACGAGAATGATCTCAACGCGCTCGCCGTCAACCGCGGCGAGCAGCGCCGAGAGATGCGAATCGTCGTCCGGACCCGGATCGACGATCGCGACCCTGTCGCGTCCCACGATATAGGTGCAGGTGCCATTGCAGGTGAAGGGCGAGGCGTTCGGCGCCACCAGCCGGCGCACCATCGGCGAAACCCTGGTCAGAGCGCGCGGCGGCGGCTCGCGTGCGGCGGCGAAAGGAACGGGTTCGCTCTCGTCGTTGGCCATCGCGCGCTTTTGCTCTCTCTTCGCGGCAAGGCGGCTCGCCGCCTTGTCATGATAGCCGCCTGCGGGCTAAGAGGCGAAGCCACCCGCGACCGCCGAGACAGCATGGCCGCCGACCCCGATCGCCAAGGGCCGCCTTCCCGGGCGGCTTTCGCCCGATTCGTGATCTCAGCGACGCGCTGGACCGACAATGACGCCTACGGCCATCTCAACAACGTCGTCTACTACGCGCTGTTCGATTCGGCGGTGAACACGATCCTCATCGAGGCGGGGCTGCTCGATCCGGTCTCGAGTCCGGTCATCGGCCTGGTCGTCGAAAGCAATTGCCGATTCTATGCAAGCCTCACCTATCCAGAGCCGGCCGAAGTCGGAGTCGCGGTCGAGCATCTCGGCCACTCCTCGGTGCGCTACCATCTCGCGGTGTTCAAAGCTGGTGCTCGCGAGGCCGCCGCCGCGGGTCGTTACACCCACGTCTATGTCGAGCGGGCGACGAACCGCCCGGTTCCGATTCCCGAGGGCCATCGTCGGTTGATGGAAGGCCTGAAGGCGCTCTGACCACCTGGGGCCGCGTTACCGGTTCCGGACGGCGATCATCGCGTCGCGCAGAACGTTGACCTCGTCGCGCGCTTCCTGCTGCCGCCACACCATGACGTCCCGGATCGACAGCATGCCGACGAGCTTTCCGCCATCCATGACCGGCAAATGACGAACGCGGTGCTTGTTCATGACCTTCTCCGCCTCGATCATGGTCGTTTCCTGCGTGCAGGTCGTGATCTCGCGCGTCATCAAGTCGCGAACGTGCATATCCGCGAGCCTGGCCCCGTCCTTGGCGAAAGCGCGCACCACGTCGCGCTCGGAGATGATGCCGACCAGCGCCCCGTGGGCGTCGCAGACCGGGAAGGCGCCGATGTTGAGCGCGCTGAGCCGCGTGCAGATGGACGTGATCGATTCTTCGGGAATGCACGTCGCGAGAGACTG
>DASXXT010000313.1:0-7525 GCA_036502965.1 Roseiarcus sp.
GGCGGCGCAGGCGGGGCCGGCGCACTCTCCGCCGGGGCGGCGATGCGCTCGTCAGGCGTGCGCCAGACGAAGCCGTCGAGCGTTCCCGACGGCGAGACCGGCGCCCAACGGTCGCTGATCACCCCATCCGCCACCCAGGCCTTGTCGCGCGGGGCGCGCGCTGCGCGGCCAAGCCACTCGCGCACCGCGCCGTGATTGCCCTCAGCCTCCTCGATGTCGGCCATCAGCAAGCAGACGCGACGGGTCGGTCGGCCGTCCGGCGAATCCGAGGCGATGAGCGGGGTGATCGCCGCACGCGCGGCCGACAATTCGCGCGCCTCAAGCGCCGCCCGTCCCACAGTGAGAAGCGATTCGGGATCGTTGGGCGCCATGCGGGCGAGCGCCCGAGCCCGGGTCAGCCGGTCCTCGGACGAATCGCCGTGGCGGACACGCAGATAGGCCGCGGCGAGGTCGGGATGGGGTGTCTGCGCGTAAGCAGCTTCGAGCATGCGGCTGGCGCGGCGATAGTCGCCGGCCTGCGCTGTCAGCCGACCACTGATCGTCGCCGCGGGCACGAGCGTCGGCGCGAGTTTGCAAGCCTCCTGCGCCAAGACGAGCGCAGCCTTGGGATCACGCTCCATCGCTTCCTCGGCCATCGCCGTCTTGATCACCGCCCGCCAGCGGTTCGCGGTCGGCTTGTCGATGAGCCGAGCGGCGCCGTTCGAGTCGACGGTTGCGAGCGCGCCCGCCCAATCTCCGCGTCGCGTGCGGTCGTCGAGGACCGCCTGCCCGGCCCAGGCCGCAGGCGCCCGCGCGTGGGCGCGCATCGCGTATTGCAGCGCCGCCGCATGATCGCCGGCGCGCCGCGCCTCGACATGCAGGCCGCGCAGGCCGAGGCCATGCGTCTCATGATGTTCCAGCATCGAATTATAGGCCGCGACGGCTCTGGCTCGGTCACCGGCGAGCTGCGCCGATTGCGCTTGCAGGAGTTTGGTCATCGGCTCGCGCCCGATCAGCCGGCTCGCGTCCGACGCGTGCTTGGCTGCGGCTCGCGCGTCGCCCGCGCCGACGGCGAGCATGCCGCGCGACAGCGCCCGGAAGCCCTTCTCACGCCTGCGCGCCTGCGCGCCGACGGAAACCAGCGAAGGGATGCGGAAGACGAAACGCAGCACGCCCCACACGATCGCGATCGCGATCGCCAACGCCAGGACGGCGGCGAGCGCGAACATCAACGAGACCTCGTATTCCTCGCCCCGCCAGGTGAGGTCCACGACGCCCGGATTGTTCGCGAGCCACGTCAGGCCCCAAGCGGCCAGCGCCAGCGCTGCCAGGAAAATCAGCAGGCGAACCATCTTGACTCCGCTTCAAAACGCCAAACGTTCGCCGGAAGGCGCCTGGACGCCCGGCCGCCCAGACCTCACGGTTTTGGGCCGCCCGCGAGCCGCACGACCGCCGCCTCGCGGATCGACTGAAGCGCTGCCTCCGCCGCCTGCCGCGCGCGGGCCAGGGTCGGCCAATCGCCAGCGGCCTTACGCGCCGCTTCGGGGAGCTTATCGAAAGAGGCGAGCGCGGCGCCGATATCGCCGCGCCGGCTTCCGGCCTCGATCTGGGAGACCAAAGCCTGGGGATGGTCCCCAGCTGTCTCGTTGAGTTCGCGCACCCGCACGAGATTGTGGAGATGGGCGAGGAAACGATCCGTCACGCTGCCCTGCTCTGCCGGGGCCGTCGCGGCCAAGACGTGCGGCGCAACCGCGCTGAACGAGGCAGCCAGCGCGCCATTGGTGGGCGCCCCATTGACCACAGCTTGCAGCGGCGCCAGCGCCGCGGAATCGACCCCGAGACGTTGCAGGGCGGCGAGTTCGGGTCCAAAACCCGCGCCCGAGCGCAACCTTTCTTCCGCAACCTCGGCGATAATGGCGATCGCGGTGGCGTCATCAGCGGCTGCGGGTTTCTCTGCCGCAGCACGCGTTTCACTCTTCGGCGCGGAAAGGGCGCCCTCGATCTTGTCGACGCGAGCAGCGAGGGCGGCGAGATCGGGGCCGGCGGCGTTCGCCTTTGGCGCGTCTGATTCGAGCTTCGCGACTCGCGCCGACAATTCAGGAACCTCGCGCTTCTCAGCATCGACGTCGGCGCGCAAGTCCTTGGCTTGAGCCGCCAAACGTTGGGTCGCTTCGCTGGCGGCGCCACTTGCGGCGCTGGCCGCTTCCAACGCCATCACCCGTTTGTCGAGGTCCGCCGCACTTGACGCTCCGGCGCTGGCCTCGAGCGCGCCGATCCGCTTCTCGAGGTTGGCGACGGCCGCGCTCTCGCGATTGGCCTCGGCGACGATCGCCTCGTTGCTCTGTCGCGCCTGCGTTTCGAGAGCGCTCAATCGATTCGCGCTCTCCGACACGTCGGCTTTAGAGGCCAGAAGCGTGTAGCCGGCGCCGAGGCCCAGCGCGGAGACAATGAGCCCACCCAGGGCGCCGGCCAGCAGACTACGAATGTCAGTTCGCGGGGTGGGGGCCCGGCGAGGGTCAGCTCCGTTTTCGGCCGTTGCCGAACCCGGAGGGGACCCGCTGTCGTCGGACTCGCGCGCTGCAATTTCTCCTTCGATGACCTCCGGCTCGCGCCGCGCGTCACGATTGACCGGGGCGCCGGTCGGCCCAGCCGAAACGTCCTGTATTTCCTCGTCGACCATCGCCTCGCGCTCTCGGTTTTCTCGCGGGCCCTATATACGGGACGACCCAAGGGAAGGAAACCCGCCGAGCTCTTCGCGCAAGCTTCGAAAAAGTCCCGCTTCATCGGGCGTTTCGGCGATCGCGATGCGGCTTGCGCCGATTGCCTGTAATGGCTCTGCAACGTCGCGCGACATGCAGACATGCTTAAGCTTAAGGAAACAGGCCTCCACGCCGGCAGCCTTGGCGAGGGTGGCCGCGAGGTTGGCCGAGCGGCGCGAATAATGCAGCGCCGCGACGCAAGATGCGAGAGATCGCGCTTCCGCCGGGCGCCAAGCCTCGCGCGCCTCCGCCGTATAGGCTTCGGCGATTTCGACGCCAAAGGCGCCAGACAGCGCAGCCTCGATGATCTCCTTGCGATCGCGCCCGGCAAGGTAGAGCACGCTCGCCTCAGGCTTCAGCGCGCCGGCCAGCGTTCTGACCATTTCGTCGGCATCCCGCGCAGGCGGCGAGGCCAGCCGCCAGCCGCGCGCCACAGCCGCACGCCCGGTCCGCGCGCCGACGACATAGAGCGGCGACGACGTGTCGGACGGCCCGTCGGCATGGAACGCCTTGTCGCTGGTCGCGACCACGGCGCCATAGTGCGATCGCTGCGGCCGGATGGGTCTGGTCTGGATCTCGATCACGGGAAGGCAGACGACGGAAAAGCCAAGTTTGCGCAGCTGCGCCGCGCTCGCATTTGCGTCTTTGCGTTCGCGGAACAGGGCGACCCGGGGACATGCTCCCCCTCTGCTACGGGAGAGGGATTGGGGTGAGGGTTCGCGCGCGAAGCGCGCCTTCGCCTTGGGGTTGCTTCCCTCATCCGGCGCGCTACGCGCGCCACCTTCTCCCGGAGGGAGAAGGGAAGCCGGCGCGTCAAACCTTTTCGTCTGCATGCGCCGCCATTATGGAGCGGGGCGCGGGCGGGTCAAAGCCTGAAGCCGCCGCTTGCCGATCGCCGCCGGGCGATTTACGCCGTCGCGGCGAACGGTCGGGCTTTGCCGGCCGCCCACAGGACCACGTGTTGGACAAAGCCCTCGAAACGCCTGACCTCATCGCGGCGCGAGCGGCGGCGGCGCTCGATTTCAGAGCCGACATCAACGGATTGCGCGCGCTCGCGGTCATCGGCGTGGTCGTCTTCCACGCCGATCGCGCCTGGCTTCCCGGGGGCTTCGTCGGCGTCGACATCTTCTTTGTCATCTCGGGATTTCTCATTTCGCGAATCATTCTCAACCAATACGCAGCCGGACGATTCTCGCTGGCGATGTTCTACGCCCGACGCGCCAAGCGCATTCTGCCTGCGCTTCTCGTAGTGGTGAGTTTCGTTTGGATCGTCGGTTGGTTCATGGCTGCGCCAACGCAATTCCGTGAGATCGGCGGCGGGCTGCTCGGCAATTCGTACTTCACCGTGAATTTTTGGCTCATGCGACTGGCGGGCGTCGGGGGCTATTTCGGCGCGGACGCAACGACCAAGCCGCTCTTGCATCTTTGGTCGCTCAGCATCGAAGAGCAATTCTATCTCGTCTGGTCGGTCCTTCTGCTAGCGCTGTTCAAGCTTGAGCGGCGGCTCGTCCTTATCGTCATTCTCGGGGTGTTCGCCGCCTCATTCGCGTACAGCGTCGTGCTCATTCCGATCGATCCGGTCGCCGCGTTTTACCTGCCCTGGACGCGCGGATGGGAACTCGCGCTCGGCGCGCTGATCGCCTATCGCGAGGTGTTCTGGCTCGAGGCGCTCCCCTATCCCTCGCGGAGGATCGCGAATATCGGCGCTGGAGCCGGAATCGCGCTGATGCTCGGCGCCTTCCTGTTCCTGAATGAGACGCAACCCTTTCCCGGCTGGCTGGCGGCGATTCCGACCGTCGGCTCAGCGCTGGTCATCGCCAATCCGCATTCGCTTCCGGGCGAGATCGCGCTTGGCAATCGCGTGGCCGGTTTCTTCGGCGTGATCTCTTATCCGCTCTATTTGTGGCACTGGCCGCTGTTCGCATTCGCCCGCATCTGGCCGGGCGTCATCCCGACGACGCCGGTCCTGTTCGCCCTTGCCGGCGTGGCCGTGGTTCTCGCTGCGCTCACTTACCGGCTGATCGAGCAGCCGGTAGCGGTTCCGTTTCGCCGCCGGCCATTCGCGACTGCGTTGGTCCTCGTGGGCTTGCTCGCTCTGACCGGATTCGCCGGCAAGCTGACCTACGACGCCAAGGGCTTTCCCTCCCGCTTTCCGCCCCTCGTAGACAGCATTTTCGGCTATGACGCCAATGGCGCTCAGAGCCAGTCGCTGCTGGACTGCTTCTATCAGCGCGACGAGTCGCCCTATCCGCTCGACGAGGAACGCAGGCGGGCGGCGAGCTTCTTCGAGGCTCATCATTGCGCGGCGATCTTAGACCCGCGGAAGCCGACGATTCTCATTGTCGGCGACTCGCACGCCGCGCATCTCTTCGCCGGATTGCAGGAGGTCTACGGCGCCAAGGCCAATCTTCTGACGCTCTCCTCTGTCTTTTGCGTGCCCCTGGTCGAGAACGTCACCATGGATCAAGGCGTAGCGGGCACGCCGCGCTGCCGCGCGATCAACGATTATGTGTTCGATGCAATCCGGACGATCAAACCGGACATTGTCATTGTCGGCGGCTACTTCGCCCAATATGACCACGAGGCCAACTGGCGCTATCCCGGCTATCTCGACGCGCTGGTCGCCGGTGCGCGGCGCCTGCACGCGGATGGCGTGCGCTCGATCATCGTCGCCGGCCAGGTTCCGACCTGGGCTCCCATTCTACCCATTCTCGTCGGCCGCGACGTTCTCGAGCGCGGCGCGGCGGCGGAATTTTCGCCTGTTGGCGTCAGGCCCGACTCGCTCGACACGGACCGCGCGCTCGCCGCCAAGGACTGGGGCGAGGGCGTTCGCTATGTTTCGCAGGCGGCGAAGCTCTGCGGCCCGGAGGGCTGCCGGCGGCTGATCGGCGAGAACCTGCCGCAAGACCTGCTGGCCGTCGACTACGGCCATTACAGCCTCGAGGGCTCGGTCTTCGCCGTCAGGACCATGCTTGCGCCGGTCATTGACGCGGAACTCGTGCGGCTTGGAAAGAACTGACGCCATGCCAGAAGGTGACGGAGCTTATCCCGCTGGCACGGAATCGGGGTAGGCCCGCGCGTGGACGACCGGTTCGAGGCGCGTCATGCGAATTGCCGCCTTGACATCCGGACTGACACCGGCGTCGACCGCATGGTCCTGGAGATGCAGCAGGCAGAGGCGATTGCCGAGCTTGCCATCGGGGAAGCACCAGTCGTCGAAGGTGAGGAACTCGAGGTCCGGCACGCCAATCGCCTCCTTGATCCACAAGGCCGACGCAATCTGCATGGCGTCGCCGAGCGACATCGTCCGCGGTTTCCCTTCATGGCCGTCGCCAGGCATCTGCCATTTGGCGTCGCGGAGCCTGGCCACGCGCAGCATGGCGTTCGGGTCGGGCGTCACCAGAGTCGCCAGCGCCCGGATATAGCGCGTCAATTCGAACAGAGTGGCGAATCGTCCGGGGACGAACGTCGATGGCCTGAGTTCAGCGAAAAGCACGCTGCTGACCCATACGCGACGTTTGTGAACCGCCGCCTCGGTCAGGATCGTCTCGATATGATGTTCCGCTTCGCCAGAGTCTCCGTTCGCGTGGCGAAGCACGACGCTCGAATGGAGGAAATGCTTATCGCTACTCGACGCAATCAAGATCGTTGTCCTCGTCGGTTGAGATCGGCAGTCGCAGCGAGCCTCGGATGTCGATCGCCGCGTTCACGTGGGCTCTCTCCTCGATAGTGAGCACTTCTATTCGCTCGGGCAGTTGACTGTCGCCAGTATAAATTGCTCTTCCTGTGACGCAAACATTCTTGTTGCCGAATGGATTCAGCGCATCCTCGCCTTGTGACTTGTCCAAAACGCATTCGATATGCGTCGTTCCTGCCGGGAGCATCAGATCACCAGTCCATACCGCGCCGCGATAATCGATTTCGTCCAGCCGTCCCTCGAACGACATGATCGCGCTGCCCAGGAACCAGTTGTCGGTCCGAATCATGCCGTCGTCCTTGGCGCCGACCCGATCGACCTGGCGGCGAAAGAAATCATCGATCGGCAACTCCGCGTCGTTGAATTGCGCCAGGACATGAAACGAAGGATTGAGCGCCTTGACGATGCGGATAAACGCCCTCGTCACTCGGGGATGACGAACGACGGTCTGGTAGTCGCTACGGTAAATGCCCTCGGCGCAGCGCCGAAAGAACTCGATCGCCGACGGGGAGTTTTGGCCAAACGCTTTTCGCTTCTCCAAGATTCCGAACTCATAGGGATTGAGCGCCAGTTGAGAGATGAAGAACTCGCTCGATCGCGCTTTAGGCTGAAGTTCGCGGTCCGTCACCAGGAGCGCAGTCAGAAACGCGTCGAAGGTCTTTTTGAACAGTTCGGCAGGAATGGGCCCGAGATCGTAGTCACGGGCTTCGACCGGTCGGATCACCACGCGAATTTCGTTCGGCCCGATCGGGCTGCT
The DNA here is from genome assembly GCA_036502965.1 of Roseiarcus sp. GTDB lineage: Bacteria > Pseudomonadota > Alphaproteobacteria > Rhizobiales > Beijerinckiaceae > Roseiarcus. Next base: position 7,193 of record DASXXT010000313.1, read on the forward strand.
CATCTCTTGCTCCCTGTCGCCGAAGCCTACCATGCCTTGAAGCGACGCGACAGAGCAGCGGGCGCCGCAAGCGCCCTCGCGGCGGCAAACGGGTTTTCTCAAGCCGCTGTTCACGCTATGGGCTATTCATGATGCGCGTTCTTGGCATTGAGACCACCTGCGATGAGACGGCGGCCGCGGTGGTGCGGCTCAAGCCGGATGGCTCAGGCGAAATCCTTGCCGACGAGGTGATGAGCCAGATCGCCGCGCACGCGCCGTTCGGCGGAGTTGTGCCGGAGATTGCGGCGCGCGCCCATGTCGAGATCATCGACTTGCTTATCGCCCGCGCGCTCA
>DASXXT010000314.1:0-2134 GCA_036502965.1 Roseiarcus sp.
CCAGTCGAAGACCCGCTCCGAGACCCAATGGTCCTGCGCCGCATGACTCTTCGAGTCCCGGCGCGCGGAGATCTGCGACATATTGACGATGGCGCCGACGCCGGCTTCTTTGGCGCCTTGCGCGAAATACGCGGCAGCGTCGATGATGCCGGGCCTGATCGGATAGACGAAATAGGCGGCGCGAACGCCCTCCAGGGCGGGTCGAACGCTGTCGATATTGGAGAGATCCCCTACGGCGACCTCGACGCCGCGCGCCCTCAACGCCGCCGCTCGCGCGTCATCCGCATGGACGAAGGCCCGCACGCGCAGTCCGAGCTTCAGCGCCGCGTCGACGGCGGCGCCCCCGGTGAACCCTGCGGCGCCGGTCACGAGAACCCGATCTGCACTCATCAGACTGCTCCATATCAGAGTATATGCCCTCACTTAGGAGCATATGCTCTTATCTGCAAGGGCCGAACGACCGTCGACTTGCGAGCGGCGCCGCCAGAGCTGCGTTTTCGCGGACAAGCCAGCAGCCGAGAGGGCCTGAAGCGGACTGTCTTCGGATCGAAGCGCACCGCGAAAGGAGCGACATTTGGCTCTTGTAGCGATAGCTGTTGGTTGGGTCGGGAAAGGCCCTGTGGCGGCAAAAGAAGGCATCATGGCCGGGCTTGTTCCGGTCATCCACGTGGTTCGGCGCAACGAATGAGCAGAAAGCGAACTCCACGGCCAGCTAACGCTACAAGAATCCCGACATTTGGCTCTTACAGCGTTAGCTGTTGATTGGCTTTAGGATGGTTCGGATCGAGGGAGCGATTCGATGAAGGCTGAGGATTTTTTAGCTTGGCTGGCGGCGATTTCGAGGATGAACGCGGGGCAGCGCGCGGAGGCGATGGCGGCACTGGAGAAAGCGGGCGAGGCGGACGCCGTGGCTCTGGCGAAGAAGGCCGGAAAGCGGGGCCGCCAGGAGGACGCGCTGGGAACGAGGGGCGCCGAGCGCGTCGCGGCGCAGGGCTGTCCGCATTGCGCGGGGCGCGAGATCGTGGGCTGGGGCCGCTCGCATGGGCTGTTGCGGTTTCGCTGCAAGAGTTGCGGGCGCACATTCAACGCGCTGACCAAGACGCCGATGGCGCGTCTGCGCAAGAAGGAGAAATGGCTCGATCACGCGCGGGCGATGATCGAGGGCAAGAGCCTCGCCAAGACCGCGCAATTGTGCGGGATGCATCCGACGACGGCGTTCCGCTGGCGCCATCGGTTTCTGCGCGCGCCATCCGCCAACAAGCCACGAACGCTGCGCGGCATCGTCGAAGCGGACGAAACCTTCATCCTCGAATCCTTCAAGGGCCGGCGGTCCGACCTGCCGCGCGCGGCCCGCAACCGCGGCGGAATGGCCAGACATCCTGGCCTCCATTCGGACAACATCCCCATTCTCGTCGCCCGCGACCGGAAAGGCGCGACTTTCGACGCCGTCCTGCCTCAGGTCGACAGCGCTTCGCTCGGGGCCGCCCTCGCCGGCGTCGTCACGCCTGGCAATCCTCTCATCGGCGACGGCGGCAGGGCGATTGCGACCTTCGCCCGCAGGGCGGGAATTCCCTTCCACGGCCCGTGCCCGCGCCAGGAAAACCCGCTCCCGAAGCCCCGCATCTGCACATCAACAACGTCAACGCCTACCACGGCCGCCTCAAGCAATGGCTCAACCGCTTCAACGGCGTCGCCACAAAGAACTTGCCCAACTACCTCGGATGGCGGCGCGCCCTCGAAGCCTGGGGAGACCAACTCGCTCCGCAAACCTGGATCAAAGGCGCCATCGGAAACGGCCCATATCAACAGCTAACGCTATAAGAGCCGCGAATTTTCTTGACAAAATCAGAAATACGCGATATGCATTCCCACTAGCGGAACCTCTTTCCCGCTCGCCGGAAGGCGGGTGGGAAGAGGAGAAGCCGTGGCTCTTTGAAACTTTGGCCCACAACCTGCCGCGTGAGACAGGCAAGGAGGCGATTTTCTTACTTACATCGCCCGTAACCCATTGCAAAGGCTCGATTCGGAAAAATAAACGCTAGTAAACGCTAGCCAATTTACTAGCGTTTATTTGCATTTACTAGCGTTTAAGCGCGTTTAAGAGCGGTTGGGTTGTATCCGCCCGCTGGGAGTC
>DASXXT010000315.1:0-3284 GCA_036502965.1 Roseiarcus sp.
GGTAAGTTGGCACGCAGCTACCGCAGGAGTGAGGGCGCGCTTGAGCTAGTGCGACTTGGATCGCACAGCGAGCCTTTCGGATAACTGTTTGCCTTGATTTCACATGCCACATTTGCCACACACGGACTTACCCCATCGGAACTATGCAGTCCCTAATTACCCAACGGGTAACCCACCATGCGACGATATTGAGTTCAGGCCAGCACAATGGATACGAAACCTCCTGCCGAGGCGCACCACCACTTACACCTGAGCGACGTGACGCCGACAGGATATCACTCAGTCAGCCACCCCTTCGACCCTAGCCCGATCATTGCGGCAATCGTCGTGCTGGCGATACCCATGATCATATTCTCTGTGATCCGTAGACTTATCCAGCGTGCGTTCGGTATCGACAAGCGGCGCGCGAGAGCGGCGACCGTGTTATGGTTCTTATCACAAGGTGCGAGGCATGGCGGCGAGTAAGTTGTATTTTCAGGTTGTGCTCGCATAAAGAGTACCATAGCGCGTTTTCCCCACCGCAAATATGAACAGCATATGGATGCGAGCGGGCACTACCGGCAGTGGAGGGGATTTTTTGCGAGCTAACCAATTGATTTCATTGGTGCCGGATGAGGGGATTGAACCCCCGACCTTCGGTTTACAAAACCGCTGCTCTACCGCTGAGCTAATCCGGCGCCTCGGCGGCTTTTGCGCTATCAGCGAGCCAAGCCGCGCGCAAGGGCGCGCTTCAGGCGGAGCCGGCCGCGACGGTCGGCGTCCAGGGCCCCTGCGCGGGCAGGGCCTCGTCCATGCCAGGCCAGGGCGGCATGGTGATCGCTACGAACGCGAACGGCGAGGCGCCCTCAGCGCGAAACTGAAACGCCGTGCCGAGCGGAATGGTCAGCGCCGTTCCCGGCACGAGCGGGTCGATCCGCTCTACGCCCTCCTGACGGCGCCAGATGGCGCCCCACCCGCTGACCACAAACCAGATTTCCTCGACCGTTCGATGAGTGACCGCGTGCGACACCGCGCCAGCGGACAATTCGAAATGCGCCATGCTTCCGCCGGCGAGGCTCAAGAGCTGGCGCACCGCCGTTCCGTCCGGCGCGGTCGCGTCGACGCCATCGCCCAGCGTCTTGGTCTCATAAGACCTGGATGGGGTCGCCGGCATCGGATGAGCGCCTCATGGGTTCGGCGCGGCCGAAAGCCGCGTTGTCTTGGCGCGGCGATGGGCGGCCTGCTAAGAGGAAACATGACGAGTCCAAGTCTAACCGCGGAACAGGCGCTTGACGAGTTTCGCGCCGCCGGCGCCTTGCTCACCGGCCATTTCATCTTATCGTCGGGGCTGCACTCGCCGGTGTTTTTGCAAAAGATGTTCGTGTTCCAGGATCCGGCTCGCACCGAGCGCCTTTGCCGCGCGCTGGCCGAGAAAGCCCGCCAAGCGTTTGGAGCGATCGATGTCGTCGCCTCGCCCGCGGTCGGCGGCATCGTTCCCGGCTACGAGACCGCACGCTGGCTCGGCGCCAAGGCGATCTTCGTCGAGCGGGAGGACGGCGTCTTCAAGTTGCGCCGCGGTTTCACCATTCCTCCCGGTGCGCGCGTGCTGATGGTCGAGGACATCATCACCACTGGCCTCTCCTCGCGTGAGACGCTGGCGGCGTTGGCCGAGCATCCCGGAACGATCGTCGGCGCCGCCTGCCTGATCGACCGATCCGACGGCAAAGCCGACATCGGCGTCAAGCGCGTAGCGCTGGCGACGCTCGACATTCCAGCCTACGCGCCCGACGCGCTGCCGCCCGAACTGGCGGCGCTGCCGTCCGTCAAACCGGGGAGCCGCGCGCTCGCCGGCGCGGCCTGATCGGCCAAACGAAAGAGGAGCGGCCCGATGACAGCGCTTCGGCTTGGCGTCAACATCGATCATGTCGCGACCGTCCGCAACGCCCGCGGCGGCGCGGCCCCCGATCCCGTTCGCGCGGCGCTCATGGCGATCGAAGCCGGCGCCGACGGCATCACGGCGCATCTGCGCGAGGACCGCCGGCACATTCACGACGACGACATGCGCCGTCTCAAGGCTTCGATCGACAAGCCGCTCAATTTTGAGATGGCCGCGACCGAGGCCATGCTCGACATTGCGCTCAAGATCCGTCCGCACGCCTGTTGCCTCGTGCCGGAAAAGCGGACCGAACGCACCACTGAAGGGGGTCTGGATGTGATCGGCGGGTTCAAGGCCTTGAAGCCGTTCGTCGCCGAGCTCGCCCGGGAGGGAATCCGGGTGTCGATGTTCATCGAACCCTCGCCGGAGGCGTTGAAAGCCAGCGCCGAACTGGGAGCGCCAGTCGTCGAGCTCCACACCGGGGCTTGGTGCGACGCGCGGGCTCGGGGCGAAGCCGCCAAGACCGATCACGAATTCGGCCGCCTCCGTGTCGCAGCCGCGGAGACCCAGGCGCTCGGGCTCGAGTGTCATGCCGGCCACGGCCTCGACTACGACACGGCGCGGCTCATCGCCGCCCTGCCGCAGATCGTCGAACTCAACATTGGCCATTTCCTCATCGGCGAGGCGATCTTTGTCGGGCTCGCCGAACCCGTGAAGGCCATGCGCATGGCAATGACCGAGGGGCGCGCGGCCGTGGAGCGCCGGCTTTGATCGTCGGCATCGGCAGCGACCTCTGCGATATCGAGCGCATCGAGACGACGCTCGCGCGCTTCGGGAAGCGCTTTACCGCCCGCTGCTTCACCGAGACCGAACAGCGCCGCTCGGATCGACGCGCCGGGCGCGCGGCTTCCTACGCCAAAAGATTCGCCGCCAAGGAGGCCTGCGCCAAAGCGCTCGGCACCGGATTGAGGCGGGGGGTGTTCTGGCGCGATATGGGGGTGGTCAATCTTCCGTCGGGGCAGCCGACCATGCGGCTGACTGGCGGCGCCGCCGAACGCCTGAGGGCGATTTTGCCGCCAGGAACGGAGCCATTCGTCCACCTGACCCTGACCGACGAGGGAGCGTTCGCCCAAGCGTTCGTGGTTATCGAGGCCCGCCCTGGCCTTCTGCTGCGCGAAAGCGACGCGCGCCCCGCGTAAGGCTAGGGTCGAACCCGAGGCTGGGGCTGACTGGGGCACGACAGCGCCGCCCAAGACCGTCAACTCAACCAGAGCGCGAGTTCGCCGCAAGCAAATCCAAATAAATCCAAGGAAAATTCCTTGCATTTCCTTGGATTCCTTTGTCCGATTCGGGTCTTTTCAATGGGTTAAAGCCGAAAAAAATAAAAAAATCGCCGCCGGCTTAACTCGCGTCATAGGTTGTGCGCAAC
>DASXXT010000316.1:0-5844 GCA_036502965.1 Roseiarcus sp.
GCGAAAGCGGTGCGCGGATCGATGATCGATACGTCGAGACCAGCGATTCGCGCGATCGGCGCCAGCGCTTGCGAGATATGCACGGCACCAATGAGGGTAAGGCGCAGCGCCGGCGCTTGAACTGTCAGAAAATAGTCCTCGCCCTTATGCGTGACCGTTGCGCTTTTGCCCATGCGCAGCGTCGCCTCCAATTCCATGGCGAGAGGATCGGCGTCGACAACTTCGGCGCGAACGAAGCGCTGGTCGCCGTCCGAAAGACGGGTGACGATAGCGCCCGCGCGCCGTTCGCTGCGAGCCAGGTTCATCGCCTTGAGGACGTCGAGCCGCATCAGGCCAGCTTCTCGACATAGACCTTGATGCGGCCGCCGCAGGAGAGTCCGACGCGCCAGGCGGTCTCGTCTGCGACGCCGAACTCGAGCATCCGCGGCGCCCCATCGGCGATCACGTCCGCCGCCTCTTCCACGACTGCGCCCTCGACGCACCCGCCGGATACAGAGCCGAGAAAATTCCCCTCTGCGTCGATGACGAGATGCGAGCCGATCGGGCGGGGCGCTGAGCCCCAGGTCTCGACCACGGTCGCAATCGCCACGTCTCGTCCGGCTTCCCGCCACGATTCCGCAGCGGCGAGAACGTCTTCGTCTCGAGTCAGCATTAAAAAGGCCTCCTTTTGTCGGCGCCGAAATCGGACCGCGGTCCTTTCTTCTCAGCGACCGATATATTCACTAGAGAATGGCGCCGCGCCAGCCGCTCTGCAAGGCTGCGGGCGTGAAATCAATCGACGGCCAGGAGCCGCGCCTTCGGATTGTCGGCCGAGTCTCGACCGCCCAATGCCCGGCAAAGATCGGCCATGCTGGCGAGATTGTGGATAGGACGAAACGAATCGACGTAAGGCAGCATGGTTCGAATCCCCCCCGCCTTGGCGGCAAAGTCGCCAAAGCGGAGCAGCGGGTTGACCCAGATCACGCGCCGGCTCGATTTGGCGAGCCGCTCCATCTCGGAGGCGAGCTTATCGAGGTTGTCCCGTTCAAGCCCATCGGTGATGAGGAGCGTAATTGCGCCTTGACCAAGCACGCGCCGCGACCAATCCCGGTTGAAGCGGGCCAGCGCCTCGCCGATGCGGGTGCCGCCGGACCAGTCGACCGCCATGGCCGAACACCGCGCCAGCGCGTCATCGGGATCGCGAGCGCGCATCGCGCGGGTCACGTTGGTCAAGCGGGTGCCAAACAGGAAAGTCGATACGCGCCGCGTCTCCCCCAAGACATGCAGGAAATGCAAAAAGAGACGGGTGTATTCGTTCATGGACCCGGAAATGTCGCATAGAGCGACGACTGGAGGGGCGCGATCGACGGCTGAGCGAAACTCGAGATCGATCACGCCTCCAGGCTGCAACGAACGGCGAAAGCTGCGGCGCGCGTCAATCCGAGCCGGCCGGCCGGCCGGCGCGAAGCGCCGCGTTCGACGCTTGTCTTCGGGCATGGCGAGCCGCTTGATCGCCTTCCGAGCCTCCTCAATCTCCGCCGCGCTCATTTGGGCGAAATCCTTTGATCGCAAAATCTCGGTCCCTGACATGGTCAGGCGGGCGTCGAGTTCAATCGCGGGAGCCGGTTTGGCCTGGTCGTGAGCCGACTTGAACAGGGCGTCGGCGACTCGGCTGGCCCCGGCTTCAGGCGGCTTCAAGTCGGGTCGGCTGGGCGCCCGCGGGGACAGCATCGCAATCAGCTTTTCGATGAAACCCTTTCGCTTCCAGAAGATGCGGAACGCCTGGTCAAACAGCAGGCTGTGCTCATGCTTCTTGACGAATACCGAATGAAGCGTCGTGTAGAAGTCCTGACGATCCCCGATGCCGGCCGCCTCTACCGCAGCCAGCGCGTCAAGCACCGCTCCCGGACCCAACGGCACGCCCGCCTCGCGCAGGGCGCGGGCGAAGTGAATGATGTTTTGCGCCAAGACGCCGCCGCTTGCCGGTTCGGCTTCCAAAATCGCGCTCATTTCGCTTGGCTCGATCTCACTCCGGGCGCGAAGCGCCGGTCGCACGCGTCGCTTGGAAGAAATAGTGTCGACCGCTGCGTTTGTCATCGCGCGTGTGTACGGTGCTGTCGAACAGGCGGCGCGAACGGCTTCGGGAGCGGCGGCAACGGTAGAAAACAGCTCTCCCGGCCTATCCGATCTCCAGCCGGCGAAGCTCGGCGCGCGTCTCCTCGATCAGTGTCTGCGCCTTTGCGCCCTCTATCTTGGCGATATCGTCCTGATATTTCAGCAACACGCCGAGCGTGTCGGAGACCTGCGCCGGATCGAGGGCCACCGCATCGAGCTCGGTCAGCGCGGCCGCCCAGTCCAGGGTTTCGGCGACGCCCGGCGACTTGAACAGGTCCTGTTTCCGCAGGCGCTGAACAAATGCGACGAGTTCCGCAGTCAGTCGCTCCGCCGCGCGCGGCGCCTTGGCGCGTACGATCGCCATCTCGCGCCCCAAGTCGGGATAGCCGAGCCAGTGATAGAGACAACGGCGCTTGAGCGCGTCGTGAATTTCGCGCGTGCGGTTGGAGGTGATGACGACGATCGGAGGTTCGGGCGCCGTCATGACGCCGATTTCCGGAATCGTCACCTGGAAGTCGGACAGGATCTCGAGCAGATAGGCTTCGAAGGCCTCGTCGGCGCGATCGATCTCGTCGATCAGAAGCACCGGCGCCCCGTTGACGCCGGGCTCCAACGCCTGCAGGAGCGGGCGCTTGATGAGATAGCGCTGCGAGAAGATGTCGTGCTCGATGCGATCCTTGTCATGCTCGCCAGCCGCCTCGGCCAGTCGAATCGCCATCATCTGCGCGGGATAGTTCCATTCATAGACCGCGCTCGCGACATCGAGGCCCTCGTAGCATTGCAGGCGGATCAGCCTCCGATCGAGCGAAGCGGCGAGAACCTTGGCGACCTCTGTCTTGCCGACGCCGGCCTCGCCTTCGAGAAACAGCGGCCTCCCAAGCCGCAGGCTTAAGAAAATCACCGTCGCCAGCGGGCGATCGCCGACGTAGGAGGCCCTGCCAAGCAGGGCTAAAGTTTCGTCGATCGAGGCCGGAAGGGCCGGCGTTTGCCCGGACAAATCAAACTCCGCGTCGAGGATCCGCCGGCGCACGGTGCAAAAAGCGCTACGGCCGGGTCAAGCCCGGCTTGAGCAGGAACGGTTTGGACTTTGCCGCTTCTTGCGCCTCAGCCCGCCGCTGCCACGGCGCGTCTCGCCATCACTCCAATGAGATGAGCGCGGTAATCCGCGTCGGCATGGAGGTCAGAATTGAGGCCGCCCGCAGGCACGGAGACGCCATCAAGCGCGGCCGGCGCGAAATTCGCATTCAGCGCAGTTTCCAATGCGGTTGCGCGAAAAACGCCGCTCGCCCCGGCACCGGTCACCGCGACCCGAACGCCGCCGGCAATCTTGGCGACGAAGACGCCCACCAGCGCGTAGCGCGACGCCGGGTTGGGGAATTTCATGTAGGCGGCTTTCTGCGGGATCGGAAAGCTGACCTGGGTGATGAGTTCGCCGGTCTCCAGCGCCGTTTCAAACAGGCCGGTGAAAAAATCCTGCGCTAGAACGTGGCGCTTGCTGGTGACAATCGTCGCGCCGAGGGCAAGCGCCGCCGCCGGATAGTCTGCGGCTGGATCGTTGTTGGCGAGCGAACCGCCGATCGTGCCCATGTTGCGCACGTGCGGGTCACCGATGCCGCTGGCGAGTTTCGCCACTGCCGGAATTGCCGCTTGCACGACATTGCTGCGAGCAACGTCCGCGTGCCGGGTCATGGCGCCGATCACGAGATTGTCCCCTTCGCGGGTGACGCCGGCGAGCTCGTGAACGTTCTTGAGATCGATGAGCGCCGCCGGCGACGCAAGACGCTGCTTCATGGTCGGAAGCAGGGTCATGCCGCCAGCCAGCGCCTTGGCGTCGGGGTTTGCGAGATCGGCGACGGCGCCGGAGAGCGTCTCCGGGCGATGATATTCAAAGGCGTACATGTCGAATTCTCCCAAAGAGGACGACAGAAGGGGCGGCGGATCGCGGCCGTGCGCTCAGTTTCATTCCGCGGCGCGCTTCATCATGGTCTTTTGCGCAGCGCGCCAGACGACCTGCGGGGTGGCGGGCATCACTACGTCTTCATGGCCGAGCGCATCGGTAATCGCGTTGATAACGGCCGGCGGAGCCGCGATCGCCCCCGCCTCGCCGCAGCCCTTGATGCCGAGCGGATTGGACGGGCAGACCGTCTCGATCGTCTCGACTTTGTACGAGGGCAGGTCGTCGGCGCGCGGCATGCAATAGTCCATAAAGCTCGCCGTCAAGAGCTGGCCGTCGCTATCGTAGTGCGCGCCTTCGAGCAGCGCCTGACCGACGCCCTGCGCGATGCCGCCATGCACCTGGCCTTCGACGATCATCGGATTGATCAGCTTGCCGAAGTCGTCGACCGCGGTCCACCGATCGATTGTGACGACGCCGGTTTGCGGGTCGATCTCGAGTTCGCAGATGTGTACGCCCGCCGGGAAGGTCCAGTTGGTCGGGTCCCAGAACGCGCCTTCCTTCAGGCCGGGCTCGAGTTCTTGGGCGTTGAACTTGTGCGCCGAATAGGCGTGGAGCGCCACCGAGCCGAAGTCGATCGATTTGTCTGTGCCCTTGACCGTGAACTTCCCGTCCTTGAATTCGATGTCCCCTTCCGAGGCCTCAAGCACGTGGCCTGCGACCTTCTTCGCCTTGGCTTCGATCTTGTCGAGCGCCTTGAAAATCGCCGACATGCCGACGGCGCCAGACCGGGAACCATAGGTGCCCATGCCCATCTGCACTTTGTCGGTGTCTCCGTGGACGATCGACACATTTTCCATCGGAATGCCGAGACGATCGGAGACGAGCTGCGCGAAGGTGGTCTCGTGGCCCTGGCCGTGGCTGTGGCTCCCGGTCAGAACCTCGACGGTGCCGACCATGTTGACCCTGACTTCCGCCGATTCCCAGAGGCCGACGCCGCCGCCGAGGGCGCCGACCGCTGCCGAGGGCGCGATGCCGCAGGCCTCGATGTAAGCGGAGAATCCGATGCCGCGAAGCTTGCCCTTTGCGGCGGAGGCGGCCTTGCGCGCCGCGAGGCCTTTGTAGTCGGCCTCCGCGAGCGCCTTATCGAGGGCCGCCGGAAAGTCGCCGGCGTCGTAGTTCATCAGAACCGGAGTCTGGTGAGGAAAAGCCTTGACGAAGTTTGTGCGCCGGAACTCGGCGGGGTCGCGCCCCGTCTCACGCGCCGCGACCTCAACGAGACGCTCGATCACGAAAGTCGCCTCCGGGCGGCCGGCGCCGCGATAAGCGTCGACCGGCGCGGTGTTGGTGTAGACCCCGTCGACCTCGCAGTAGATATTGGGGATCCCGTATTGTCCCGACAGCAGCGGCGCGTAGAGATACGTCGGCACGGCGGAAGCGAACGTCGAGAGATAAGCGCCGAGATTGGCGGTCGTGTGGACGCGGAGCCCCGTTATCTTACCGCTGGCGTCCAGCGCGAGTTCGCCGTGCGTAACGTGGTCGCGCCCATGCGCGTCGGAGAGAAACGCCTCAGTGCGATCGGCGGTCCATTTCACCGGCCGGTTGATCTTCTTGGCCGCCCAGACGCAGACGGTTTCGTCGGCGTAAATGAAGATCTTCGAGCCGAAGCCGCCGCCGACGTCGGGTGCGATGACCCTCAGCTTGTTCTCGGGCGCAAGACCGATGAAGGCCGACAGGACCACCCGCGCAACGTGCGGATTCTGGCTCGTCGTATAAAGCGTCATCGTGTCCGTGCCGGAATCGTAGTCGCCGAGCGCGGCGCGCGGCTCCATTGCATTCGGGATCAGGCGGTTGTT
>DASXXT010000317.1:0-7454 GCA_036502965.1 Roseiarcus sp.
CGCGACGTCAGCGATGGCGACAGTGACGATGAATCCGCCTGGGTTCTTTGGATCGGAATCGAGGACCGCATGGACCGCGTCGTCGTGGTCCTTGGCGTCGGGTGGATCGATGGTGACGAGCGGCAGGTCGCGCCAATCCTCGCGGGGGGCGCTCAATCGAATGGGCCGAGCGGCCTCTGCCTCTTTCAGCGCCTCGGGAGAAAAGACATGCGGAATATGATGGGTCTCGAGCGCGATGAGGCTCACCGCGCGCTCGGACTTGACTGAACCTATGGTTTCGACCACGCGGGCGGGCGGGAGCCCCAGGCGGCCCTCGCGCAATGGCTCGATGGCGACGAGGTCGCCGTCCCGCGCTTCGCCCGCTATGCCGGCGGGCACCACATATTCACGCCCCGCCGCGCGCTTCTCGACGGGAAGCGCTCGTCCGGAGCCGTCCGCTGCGGCGCGATAGACAGCGAAGGTGCGCGCCTTGATCTTGTCGAGGATCTTAATCACCCGGCCGGAATAGGCGGGGGCTTTAGGCCCCGCGTCGGCGTCGAACTCGACCCGCATCAACACCCGGGCCCCCAGCTCCGGGGTCGGGGCGCGGTCGCGCTTGGCGCGGGAACGACGCACCAGAATGCGTGGCGCCGGGTCATCGCCGTTCCATTCCGCGGGTTTCGCGATCAGCTCGCCGTCACGGTCGCGCTGGGAAATGTCGGCGACAACAAGCGATGGGAGGCGGCCCTCGACGGTCAGCGCCTTGCGGCCGCGCGCGACGGCGCCTTCGGCCTGCAAATCCTTGATCAGGAGTTTCAATTCCGCCTTCGCTTCACCCTTCACGCCGAAGGCGCGGGCGATATCGCGCTTGGTGACCCGCGCCGGCGCCCGCTCGCCATTGGGCGCAGGGGCTCCGCCGATAAAGGCCATGACCTCCTCGCGCGAAGGAAGCGCGGCGGCGCCCGGCTCCGGCGCGCCGCGGATCGCGCTTGGCGCGCGTCGACGGATTTTTTGATTCTGCAAGGCTTCCACTTCTCAGGGGCCGCGGAAGCGTCCCACGGCGAAAGTAAGTTCGAAGGCCCGCGGAAACAAGCGGCGCGCTTGTCGACGCCGGCCAACGTGGGGCTGCTCAGTGTCCACTGGCCTTGTCAATCCTGAGCAGCGTGAACAGCTTCATCGGCGCGAGTTCGGCGCGCTCGACGATGCGCGCGTCGGGGCGAGCGTCGATCCAGTCTCCGACCTCGGAATAGGGAAAGTTGGGATGCCAGCCGAGCCAGCCCGCGGCCGTCTCCATCCGGCGCTCGAAGGCGCCGCGAAGCCCACCGGACGCGGCGAAGTGATTCATCACAATCAAGGTCCCGCCCGGGCGCAGCACCCGCCAGGCCTCCTCGAGCGCCCGCTCCGGACTGGGAACGACGCTCATCACATAGGGCGCGAGTGCGACGTCAAATGCGGCGTCGGGAAATTCGAGCGCGGCGGCGTCCATCACATGGAGGCCCTTGACCTGCGCCAGTCCCTCGCGCTCGACCCGTGCGCGGGCCGCGCGCAGCATCGGCGCCGAGATATCGATGCCCGTCACCAGCACATTGCCGGGCAGAAGCGGGAGTTCGAGGCCGGTGCCGACACCGACCACGAGGATCTCGCCACCTGGACCCGCGGCCCAGGCCGCCGCGCGCGCGGCCGCCGCCCGGCCGGGATGGAACGGCAGATCGAAGACAAGGTCGTAGATCGGCGCCCAGCGGCTGTAGGCCGCTTCCGCCGTACGCCCCGCGTAAGCCTGCGTCGCGTTGATCGGATTCATCGTCGGGCCCTTCCAACAAGCCGCCCGCTCGCCCGCCCCTCGCCCAGACTAACCCAACGCACTATAGCACGAACCTGTGCCGCGGCGACGAGACCGTCTTTGGGAAGCTGCGCAATGGGAGGAATCCTATCATGATTGACCATATCGGCTTTGCAGTTAAGGACATGAGTCGCGCGAAAGCCTTCTACATCGAGGCGCTGAAACCGCTCGGCATTGGCGTGGTCATGGAGGTGTCTGCGGAGGAGACGGGCGACTACGCCGGCGCCGGCTTTGGCAAAGAAAAAAAGGCGTTCTTCTGGATCGGCGGGGGCGATAAGCCCAAAGGAGGGACGCATGTGGCATTCACCGCCCAGACCCGCTCCGAGGTCGACGCCTTTTTCCGCGCGGCGATGGCCGCCGGCGGACGGGACAACGGCGCGCCGGGCCCAAGGCCCCATTACCATCCGGACTATTACGGCGCCTTTGTTCTTGATCCCGACGGCAACAACATCGAAGCGGCCTGCCGCCAACCGGCATGAAAGCTTAGGGCCTGTCGAGATTACCTGCGCTTGCCGGAGGCGGCGGATTTCGGCTTGGTCGTGGCGGCCTTCTTGGCGGCCGGTCGCGGCGCGGCGGTTTTCGCTCTCGCCCCTGCGCTCTCCGCAACCACAGCCTTGACCGGCGGTTTGGCCGGAGTAACCTTGCCCCTTGCCGACGCTTTAATCGACTTGCGCGGCTGTGCCGCGGGCTTGCCCTCGCGCTCGGCGATCAGTTCCAGAGCCTGCGAAAGCGTAACGGAATCCGGCGCGGTTCCCTTCGGGATGGTGGCGTTGACCTTGCCCCAGTTGACGTAAGCCCCGAAGCGTCCGTCGCGCACGGTGACTGGGCCACCCTCGGGATGCTCCCCGACCAGTCGGCCGATCACGCCGCCGCCCGCCGCCTTGGCTTTGAGCAGTTCGATCGCCTCGTCGAGGGTGAGGCTCGCCGGGTCGGTCCCCTTGGGGATGGTCGCGTTGATCTTGCCGTGATTGACGTACGAGCCGAACCGGCCGGACTTCACGCTAACCTTGCCACCCTTCGGATGCTCGCCAAGTTCGCGCCCGGCGCCGCCGCCGAAGCGGGAGCCGCCGGCGCCGCTCTCCTTGGCGACGATGAGGTCGATCGCCCGGTTGCCGCCGATCTCGAGCACGTCGTCGTCGCGGCCCAGGTTAGCGTATGTCTTGCCGTGCTGCACATAGGCGCCATAGCGGCCGATGCCGGCGAGGATCGCCTCTCCGCTCGTCGGGTGGCGCGCGACCTCACGAGGCAGCGAAAGCAACGCGAGCGCCTTTTCGAGCGTCACATCGTCGGGACCAAGCCCACGCGGCAGAGATGAGCGTTTGGGCTTCTCGCCCTCCCCCTGCTGAACGTAATCCCCAAAGCGCCCGCTACGCAAAGTGATCTCCTCGCCCGTCGCCGGGTCCTGACCGAGCACGCGCACGCCCGGTCGATCGCCCTCGGAGCTCTCCGCTCCGGTTGGCGCCAGAACGCGTGAGAATTTGCAATCGGGATAACGCGAGCAGCCAATGAAGGCGCCGTATTTGCCAAGCTTAAGCGACAATTGCCCCTGGCCGCAGAGCGGGCAAAGGCGAGGATCGACGCCGTCGCCACGGTCGGGAAAAATGTGCGGCCCAAGAAGCTCGTTCAGACTGTCGAGCACCTGCCGAGTGCCGAGGTCCTTGATGTCGCCGACGGCGCCGGAAAAATCGTTCCAGAAATCGCGCAGCAGCGCCTTCCAGTCGATCTCGCTGTTCGACACCTGGTCGAGCTTCTCCTCGAGATCGGCGGTGAAATCGTAGCCGACATATTTGGCGAAGAAGGATTCGAGGAAGGCCGTCACGAGCCGGCCCTTGTCCTCGGGAAACAGGCGCTTCTTGTCCAGCCGCACATAGTCGCGATCCTTGAGGACCGCGATGGTTGAGGCGTAGGTCGAAGGGCGGCCGATGCCGAGCTCCTCCATCCGCTTGACCAGCGTCGCCTCGGTGTAGCGGGGCGGCGGCTCGGTGAAGTGCTGGCTTGCTTCAATCCGCTCCTTGGCGAGCTTCTCGCCTTGGCGCATCGCCGGAAGGCGGCCAGACTCCTCATCCTCCTCGTCGTCTCTACCCTCCTGGTAGAGTGCGAGGAAACCCGGAAAGCGCACGACCTGACCGGTAGCGCGAAATTCAAGCTTGCGCGCACCGGCTTGAGCCAGGATGTCGACGGTTGTGCGCTCGAGTTCCCCGCTCTCCATCTGGCAGGCGATCGTGCGCGTCCAGATGAGCTCATAGAGCTTCGCTTGTTCGGGCTCGAGATGGCGGGCGACGTCGCGCGGGCGCCGCGTCATCTCAGTCGGGCGGATCGCTTCGTGCGCCTCCTGGGCGTTCTTGGCCTTAGCAGTGTATTTGCGTGGCGCGGTTGGCACATACGCGTCGCCGAAATCCTTGGCAATGACGCGCCGCGCCGCCGCGACTGCCTCCGGCGCGAGATCGACGCCGTCGGTGCGCATATAGGTGATGAGGCCGGCCGCGCCGTCGCCTACGTCCACGCCTTCATAGAGGCGCTGCGCGACCTGCATCGTCCGCGCCGGCGCGAGGCCGAGCTTGCGAGACGCCTCCTGCTGCAGGGTCGATGTGGTGAACGGCGGGTAAGGGTGGCGCTTGACAGGCTTCGATTCGATCGCGGCGACAGAGAAAAGCGCCTGCGCCAGCGCGGTCTTGAATGCTTCAGCCTCCGCGCCTGAGCCGATGTCCAGCCGGCTGATTTTCTTGCCGTCGGCACCGACCAGCCGGGCGGTGAAGGGCGCCTTCGCCTCGGTCCGCAAATGGGCGATGATTGACCAATATTCACGCGCAACGAACCGCTCGATCTCGAGCTCTCGGTCGCAGACAATACGCAAGGCGACCGACTGCACGCGGCCCGCCGAGCGCGCGCCTGGCAGCTTGCGCCACAGGACCGGGGATAAGGTGAAGCCGACCAGATAGTCGAGCGCGCGGCGCGCCCGGTAGGCGTCGACCAGGGCTTCGTCGATCTCGCGGGGATGGCGCATGGCCTCCTGGACGGCGTCTTTGGTCACAGCGTTGAACACCACGCGATCGACGCGTTTGTCCTTGAGCAGTTTCTTGCTCTTGAGGATTTCATGAACGTGCCAGGAGATCGCCTCGCCCTCGCGGTCCGGGTCGGTTGCCAGGATCACGCGGTCGGCGTTCTTGACCGCGCCGCCGATGTCGCTGAGACGCTTGGCGGCCTTAGCATCGACCTCCCAGCGCATGGCGAAATCGTCCTCCGGGTCGACCGATCCGTCTTTCGCCGCCAGATCCCGCACATGGCCGAACGAGGCGTAGACGCCGTAGTCCTTGCCCAGATACTTGTTGATGGTCTTCGCCTTGGCTGGCGACTCGACGATCACGACTTTCATTCAGGAAGTTTCCTTCAGCGGCCGGCGACGCGGTCCCGATTGTCCTCGGCCGTTCGGTCGCGGGATATGGAGAGGCCGTGGGCGGCTGTCAAATGGGGCGGCGCCGGTCAGCGGGCGTAAGGGACCCGAAAGAGAGTCCTTCGTCAGGCGGCGGATTCGGCGTCGGTCCTTGAAAAATCTTCGCCTTTGAACAACAGCGCCGCGCGGGCTGACTTGGCCTGGGCGTAGGCGAAGCAATCGCCATTAGCCTGACGCGCGATCACATGGACGGTCGTCGTCGCCTCCACCGTCTTTGGACTTGAGCCGCCCCTCTCAACCCGGTGGATACCCCTGCGGAAACCAGATACCGCGGCACTGGGTGTCGCCAATGTTCGGGCATGAATGCTTCCGTTCAATTTGATGCAGTTCCACGTCTTCGATGCATTCAACGATAGTCGGGGGACCGTTCGGACCAAACACATGCTCTCGTAAAAGGTTGAGTGCATCGTCGCGCGTGTAGGTTGTCACACCGCAACCCAGGTTGACCACCGTTGGTCTCGGTAATGATTCAAACCGAAACCAGTACTTTCGCAAGCTGTTCATTTAAGCCGGCAACCAACTGGCCACGATCGCCGAAGCATCGACAACGATCACCGCTAGCCATTCAATTCGTCGTAAAACCTCTTGTCCGCGTCGCGCCCGGTGGGCGGTCGCCTCGCGACGCGCTCCCGAATAGGCTTCAACCGTTCCGTAAGCGACTTCTCGCCCTCGACGCGCGCGAGTTCATTCTCGAGCGCCCTGAGGACGGCCTCCGTCTTGGTGCTGCGACGGGTTGCGGCCAGCTTCGCCGCCAACTCAACGACGCGGCGGTTTCGAATCTGGAGCATGGAGGCTGTGGTCTTCATGTGTACTGAAAGTAGGCTCATTGCATCAATACGCAAGCGTTGCCTTCCCGAAGGGCATCGTGCGAAAGTCCCGGCTTCCCTTTCCCAACCTGCGAGGGCCGTATTGGCGGACGCCCCTCCCAAACCAGTCTGGTTCATTGCCGAGGGGATCGCGCACGGCGCCGGACCATCGAAAGGTGAGCTGGCGCGCGACCAGAATCGGGCGCTGAGCCGGGGAACGTCGTGCGCAGCGGTCCTTCACAGGAGACGCCCATGGCGGATCCCTTTAATCTCCAGCGGTTCGTGGACGCCCAAGCGCCGGTTTACGAGCAGGCGCGTCGAGAGCTTAAGGCTGGACGGAAAGAGAGCCACTGGATGTGGTTCATCTTTCCCCAGATCGCGGGCCTTGGACAGAGCCCCATGTCGATCCGTTTCGCCATCGCCTCGCTGGACGAGGCGAAAGCCTATCTCGCCCACCCGGTCCTCGGCGCGAGGCTCAGGGAATGTGCGCTGCTTACGCTCGATGTTGAAGGCAAAAGCGCGCGCGAGATCTTCGGCTCGATCGACGAGAAGAAATTTCGCTCGTCCATGACCCTGTTCGCCCGAGCCGCGCTGGACGACGACATCTTTCAACGCTGCATCGACAAATATTTCGGCGGGGGCTCTGATCCGGCGACGCTCGCCCGGGTGTAGAAGCCCGCGGTCTGGCCGAGCCGAAAAAGAACCGGCATTAGGTATCAAGCTGACCCTAGCATATATTACCATTTAGTAACGGTGAAAAATCACACGTATCGTGTTCCCCGTCCGTCCACGCCCATCATGATGGGCTATTGATCGCGCGGACGAATGGATGTATGGGTAAGTATGCCCATCGTAATCCATATCGACAAGATCGAAGCCCGGCAGCGCGAAATCGCCAAGGAAATCGAGCGACTCCAAGGAGAAGCGCGGAATCTAGAAATTGCGATGGACGTTGCGAAAGAGTTCGGCGTTGATTCGCCGGTTGAAGCCGAAATCCCAGACCAAGTGGTTGTCAACGGGGAAATCCATAAGCTCGGACCGCCTCGTCCGAGCGGCTGCCCCACCAACTTCGAAATGGTCGATATGATTCTGGCCAGCGCAGAAAAGGAGGGCAAAGACGGCCTTCCAATCTCCGAGATAATTTCGGAGATGAGGACGCGTTATTGGCCAGGCCTCAATGACCCTCAAGTCTCCGCGCCAATCTACTCGTTCGTGAGGCAGGGGCGCCTCAAGAAAACGCCGAGCGGCAAGTTCAAGAGGATCAAGAAATTCTCGGATGAAGAGTTGGCGGCACGCTCGGAAGGATTAACGACTGAGCGTCCGCAGTGAGAAATTTGGCCCGCGCCGTTGAAATCCGTGGGGGATGGCGGCGCGGGCC
>DASXXT010000318.1:0-1830 GCA_036502965.1 Roseiarcus sp.
CCAATGTCGCGTGTCGTCAGCGTTCGACCTCGCAGGCCGTCAAGTCCGGTCTGTCGCGCCGCGGCCAAAGCCGAAGCAACTCGCCCCTTCCGCGCTTCATTCCTCCGCAGCTTTCCCAGCCGGTCGAGAAGCCTCCGTCGGGGCCTCAATGGCTGCATGAAGGCAAACTGGACGGCTTTCACATTGCCGCGCGCATCGACAATGGCGCGCAACTCCTGACGCGGACCGGGCTCGACTGGACCGAGAAATGTCCAAGCGCCATCGCGGCGCTCGCTCAACGTGAGGAACGCGTACATGGACGGCGAACTCTGCGGCGTCGACGACGCCGGATTGCCGAGCTTCGCGAACACTCAGGCGGCGACGGACGGCGAACGTGGCATGCACCTAGTCTCTTATGTTCGCGGTCAAGGGTTCGGACGTAGCTTACCACCCGCGCGGCGAGATGGGGCGTGGGTGAGAATAGGCTGGAGCTGCGCAGAGCTGGGAGCGGAGCTTAAGACGACGGTTGATCAAACTCTTATTCGCGGGTTGGTTACCGCCTTCCGTATCTTCGTCTCGGGGCTTTCCTCGCTCTAGAAGACGGGCGTCGAGCGCGAGCTCGGCCACATAACTAGCGACGGGAGTTCCCCACCTTTCGGGCTCCGCCCCCGGCACTGCGCAGCGGGAGGGATGAGGATGTCCTCGCGCTTACGCTGGAGCCACCTCTCGTCCAATCGCCCACAGGAAGGCGGCCATCTCGCGGGCGATCGCCGCCGCGACGACAGGCGCCTTCTTGCCGGTCAGGCTGAGCCGCCGATATCGGGCGCACAGTCGAACTTGTGCTTTCCAAGCGATGTCGCGCACCGGTTTTGGCAGCCCCTCCAGCCGGGCTCTCAGGGTCTCGCTGACTCTGGCGGGATAGCGGTAGGTCCAGGCGCCCTCGACCAGCGCTCGACGGGCGCGTCGGTTGCCCGCCAGGGTAAGGCCTTTCCGTCGAACCGTATCGCCGGTCGAGCTTTCCCCGGGAACAAGACCGAGGAAGGACATCAGTTGCCTCGGCGTATCGAATCGGCGGACGTCGCCGATCTCGGCGGCGAAGGTCGCTGCGACGAGAAAGGAAGCGCCGCGCATCGCCTGGTAGGCCTCGACGACCGGCGCCATGGACCACTCCGGCACGATGAGAGCAAGTTGTTTCTCGAGCCGGCGCAGTCGTTCAATCGCATCTTGGATCGCGTCGATGGCCTCCTAAAAAACGATCTGCTGCGCGGCATGCTCAAACTTCTGGCCGGCCAGCCAACGCCGATGCGCCACCGTCCAGTGGCCGCGTCCGCTGTAAATCCGGTTGTGACGCAACAAGAAAGAAAGCAATTGCTGGCGTTTGCGACGAAGATCGTCCGCCGCCGCCTCGCGGGCGCGCACAAGGTCGCGCACCGCCTCATGGGCGGCGTCAGGCGTCCACACGCCCGTGAGCTCGCCGGCTCGATGCAGTCGCGCCAGAGTGACCGCATCGCGGCGGTTCGTCTTCACCCGCTCGCCCGACCGTTTCGGGATCAGAGCCGGAGCGACCACCATGCAGTCGTGACCGAGAGCTCAGACTTGACGATAAAGCCCATACCCGGTTGGCCCTGCCTCAAAACAGACATGCCGCCGGTCGTATCGGTCCGCCAATCTCTTGATCGTCCGCTCGATCGGCAAGGGGCTATTCTCGACATCGCCGAGAAACCGAACCTCTCCCGTCCGGCCTCCTTCCGCGACCGCAACCGCGTGCTTCTTCTTAGCGACATCGAAAGCGACAAAGACTTCACTATACTCTCCCATGGTCCGCCCTCCGTGCGTGAGGCTCCGCTCGGC
>DASXXT010000319.1:0-26355 GCA_036502965.1 Roseiarcus sp.
TCGCGCCGCGGGCTGGCAAAGTCGTCAGCATCCTGGTCGACGATGGCTCGCCGGTCGAATACGACCAGCCGTTGATGATCGTTGAATGACCGCGATACCGAATCGAGGCGCGAGAGTTGCGAGCGATCGGGGAGCTCGCCTCGATGTTCGATAAAATCCTGATCGCCAACCGCGGCGAGATTGCGCTCAGAGTCCTGCGTGCAGCCAAAGAGCTCGGCATCGCGACCGTTGCGGTCTATTCAACCGCCGACAAGGACGCGATGCACGTCAAGCTGGCCGATGAGAGCGTATGCATCGGGCCACCGCCGGCGCGCGACAGCTATCTCAACATCCCCGCGATTGTCGCTGCGTGCGAGATCACTGGCGCCGACGCCGTTCATCCAGGCTACGGTTTTCTAGCCGAGAACGCGCGTTTCGCGGATATTCTCGAGGAGCACGAAATCACATTTATCGGGCCGAAGGCTGAACACATCCGCTTGATGGGCGACAAGATCGAGGCCAAGCGCACCGCTGAACGGCTCGGGCTCCCGTGTGTCCCGGGATCCCAAGGCGGCGTACGGGACGAAGTCGAAGCACGCGAGATCGCCGATAAGATCGGCTATCCGGTCATCGTCAAGGCCGCGGCAGGCGGGGGAGGCCGCGGGATGAAGGTCGCGTACGGACCCAATGACATTGCCGAGGCGATCAGTGCGGCCAAGTTCGAGGCGCGGACCGCGTTCGGCGATGATTCCGTATATCTGGAGAAATACCTCGCCAAGCCACGACACCTCGAAGTTCAGGTGCTCGGCGACACGCAGGGGCGCGCCATTCACCTGGGCGAGCGCGACTGCTCCCTTCAGCGTCGCCACCAGAAAATATGGGAGGAAGGCCCCTCCCCGGCTCTGAACCCAGAACAGCGCGACAGCATCGGCGGAATTGTCGCCAAGGCTATGGCTGAGCTTGGCTACGTCGGCGCTGGGACGGTCGAGTTTCTCTACGAGGACGGAATGTTCTTCTTCATCGAGATGAATACACGGGTGCAAGTCGAGCATCCGGTCACCGAAATGATCACCGGAATTGACATCATCAATGAGCAAATCAAGATTGCGGCCGGATCGCCTCTCTCTATTGCGCAGGATGATGTCCGATTCCTCGGCGCGGCGATTGAATGCCGCATTAACGCAGAGCACCCGCGCACATTCACGCCCTCGCCGGGACGAATTACCTATTTTCATCCCCCCGGAGGTCTCGGGATTCGAGTCGATTCGGCAGCCTATCAGGGCTACGTGATGCCGCCCTATTACGATTCCTTAGTTGGCAAGCTGATCGTCCACGGCCGAACTCGCACCGAAGCCCTGATGCGGCTGCGGAGAGCGCTCGATGAATTCGTCGTCGATGGCATCGAGACGACACTGCCGCTGTTTCGCGCCCTGGTTCGAAACTCGGACGTGCAGAACGGCCAATATGATATCCACTGGCTCGAGGATTTCCTGGGGAACGAGCCAAGGCGGACGGGTGAGGAAATAGGCCGCTAGGCATAACGCATTTGGGTCGAACCGCGGACATCATCGCGAGGACTCCAGGTCTGGGCCCGGGGCAATCCCGTGAACGGTTAAGGGCGCCCATGTTCCCTGGATCGCTCCGTCGCCGTAGCCGGACGCCCTGTGGCCTCGCGACGCCTCCAAGCTTGCTTGTCCTATGACTTTTCGCGCCACACAAGCGAGAAGGAACCGCTGGGAGAGGGTGACGGCCCCCTCGGCGGCCGCGAGGGTCGGATCGGGAGTACGCTGACCGTTAGGCGGGTCGAGCTAGAGTTGGATCGCCCTTGTCTTTTCCTTTGGCCTGGACGGATTCCATCAATAAAGAACATAACCTAAATGTGTTAACGGTGGATGGGTTCAATCGATTCGAGTTGCAGAAAAACGAGGTTAAGTAGCTGAAAAGACTGAGTCGGCGCAAACTTACGTCGCGCTGTGGCGTGCAATGTCAGGCGCGCTCAAACCTCCGCGTGTCAGCTCAATCGCTGCAAGGCTGCGCGTGCCCCGCTGTTATTGGGATTAACCGTCACCGCGCGCTGGTAGGATTCGACCGCTTTCGCGTGATTGTTCAGCTTTTCGTAACAGAGACCGAGGCCTGCCCAGGCTTCCGAGTTGTTGGCGTTGACGTTGAGCGCCGCGTTGAAGTCCTCGATCGCGGCCTCATACTTGCCGGTGGCCATCAAACTCTGGCCACGGGCCTGGTACGGCTCGCCCGCGAACGGGTCGCGATCAATCGCATTGTTGAAATCGGTGATCGCCTGAACGTTATCGCCCTGGCGCTGATAGATGAGGCCGCGCGCGTGGTAGGCCTGCGCGCCCTCTGGGTTCAGCCGGATTGCCTGGTTCAGGTCGTTGAGGGCGCCGGCATAGTCGCCATGCGAGCGTTCGAGATTGCCGCGGCCGAGATAGGCGGCGGCGTCGTTTGCATTGACGGAGATCGCCTGATTGAAGTCCTGCATCGCCAGATCGTCCTTCTTGGTCTGGCGGTAGGCGAGCGCCCGGTTGGTGTAGGCGCCGGAGAAATGCGGATCGAGTTCAATCGTGTGGCTGAAATCCTCGATGGCGTTCGAATATTTGCCGAGCTTGGCGTAGACGACGCCGCGCGTGTTGTAAGCAGCGGCATCCTGTGGATTGCGTTGAATAACATCAGTAAGGGAAGCGATATTGCCGGCGTTGGAGGCCTGAGCCCCGGGTCCGGCGTCGACCTCCGCCACATGCGTGTTAAATCCGCCGAGCGTCTCGCTGCATGCCGCGAGTGTTAACGTAACCGCCGCTAATGCGGCCTGCGCCAAAATGCTCGTGGGCGTCGATCGTGCCATCATCGCGCGCCAACATCCGCGCCGAGCCCGAAGACCCAGCGCGGAGCTTGCGCCTTGATCGCTGATACGCAAGGCCAAACCGAAAACCCCGCCGCTCAACCGGCCGCCGAGGGCCACGGGTTAGGCGCTGAAGTCTTGCGCTGCAATGCTGCCGACGGACATCGAACCCGCGCTGATCAGCCGGCCGACCGCGGCGCCCCCAGCGCCGGCTTCGCTTTGACCGGAAGCAGACCCTCGCGTTGCAACTTCTTGCGAGCGAGCTTGCGCGCGCGCCGAACCGCCTCAGCCTTTTCGCGCGCCCTCTTCTCGGAGGGCTTCTCGTAATGTCCGCGCAGCTTCATTTCGCGGAAGATTCCCTCGCGTTGCATTTTCTTCTTGAGGGCCTTGAGGGCCTGATCGACATTGTTGTCCCGAACGAGTACCTGCACGGATTATCCTGTATTTTGAGGACGGGCCTCGAAAGATCCGAAATTGGCGCGCGCACTCACTGACACCGCGGAGCGCAAGTTGCGCGGCGTTTAGCAGACAGGCCATTTCTTGTCCAGAGCGCTTGCGCGTTCGCGGCCAACCTCGCCGTTCCCTTATCGCATCAATCGTGGCATAGAAGAGTCAAGCCAGGATTCTTGCGATGAACAGATTCGAGCGCCGTCCAGTCGACACGGGCGAAGCGAAGATTGAATTTCTTGACGGCGATTTTCGCATCCTCCGACCGGGTGCCTATGTGCGCTGCGCCGTGACCGGCGAGCCGATCCCTCTCGACGAGTTACGCTACTGGAGCGTGGATCGCCAGGAGGCTTACGCCAGTCCTGCCGCGTCGATGAAGCGAGAGTGTGAGTGCCGCTAGCCCGAGAGTGTGAGCGCCGCTAGCCAAAACGGTGTCGCGCTCGACATTCTCATCGGATTGGCGGGGCATATTGAATGCCGCCGGCGCTCCACAATTGATTGAGACCGCGCGGAATGGCAAGCAGGGTTGTCGCGCCCAGGTTGCGCTCAAAGACTTCGCCGTAATTGCCGACATATCGGATGATGTTCGCCGCCCACGTGTTGGTCAGCCCGATCTCTTCGCCAAAATCTCCACTTGCGCCGACCAGGCTCGTCGGTCGATGAGGATATGACCTCCTGGAGCGTCATGCTGTTGCTGCTGAAGAAGTCGGCGAGATTGTCGATGGTCGTGGTGCCGCACTGCACGCATACCTTGGCGCCGTCGAGTTGGAGCGCCGAATTGATGCGCAGTACGCGAGGGACCATGAATCCCTGTCCGTCGTAGTAGGTGGCGGCCAACGAACGTCAGGCCGAACTCTGTTTCGCGCCCCATGGTCCAGGTGGAGTTGCGCGCAAGAACGTCGATTTTTCCGGCCCGAAGCGCCTGAAAGCGGGCGTCCGCCAACAGCGGTGCGAGCTTAACCTTCTTCGGATCGCCAAAAATGGCCGCGGCGATCGCACGGCAGAAATCGACGTCAAATCCTGTCCGCATCCCGCGTTCGTCGACGTTGGAGAATCCGGGCAACCCTCGTTGACCCCGCAGACCAACGATCCGCGCGCCTTGACCGCCGTCAAGGTCGGCGACGACCCAGCCGAATGGGCGAAGCCAGTCATCGCCAAAACATACGCCGTCATGGCCCACCGCAGCGTCGCCCGTCCCAGTCCCCAAGTCCGCGCGCTCGATCCATTCGGAAGCTCACCATTGGCGCTTCCGATCACATTAGCTGACGAGGTGGCGGGAGACACCGGCGCGGGGAGCGATCGACGGCGTCTTGCGCCCGTTTTGCCGGGCATGTACGAACCCTCGCAATTCCATCTTCTAAAACGCCGGGTCGATGCGATCGGAGAGCGGGCGGTGGTCGAGTGGTTCGATGATCTCGTCCTCGGCATGCGCTTCAAGAGCCCAGAAAAGCGTGTCACACGCGAAGACATCAAGCGGTTCGCGTCCGAATTCGATCCCCAAGCATACCATCTCGACGAGGCGGCCGCGGAGCTCTCGGTGTTCAAAGGCCTCGCCGCCTCGGGTTGGCACACCGCGGCGATTGCGATGCGGTTGTCGGTCGAGACGCGCCCGTTCGGGCCACACCCCCTGCTCGGACTCGGCGTTGATGAATTGCGATGGCTCGCTCCAGTCCACCCGGACGACGTGATCCATCTGGAAGGCGAGGTCATCGAACTGACCCCGTCACGGTCAAAACCGCAAGGGATCGCCCGGGTCAAGTGGATTGCGTTCAACCAGCGGGGAGAGCCGGTCTATACGTTCACTCCGATCGCCATCGTGCCCCGCCGCCCCGCCTGATCGGCCAGGCGGTGCCCTAGATCGCAGCCGGAGATTGTGCCGGAGCACGGTGTACGGTTTTGCGCGCGACTCAGTCTTTTCAGTTGCTTAGGCTCACTTTTCTGCTACTCGAAACGACTGAACCGTCCGCGGCGAGGCCCAGTGGGCCTGCGGGGCGCCGCATCGAGATCCCCCTTGCAATCGCCAATAAGATAGTTCATATGTAAACCTTATGCGGCGGCCACCCGCCGCAACTGCCGCCACAGGCGGGTTTCCGCATTTTCTGTTGGAGACGACGATGCCGACTTACAAGGCGCCAGTGAGCGACACCGGCTTCCTACTGAGCGACGTGTTCGACTACGCCAGATACGCGAACAGCCCTGGCTTTTCCGAGGCGCCCATCGATGTTGTCGATGCGGTCTTGAGCGAAGGCGCGAAGTTCGTCGAGGAGGTCGTGCAGCCGCTCAACCGCGTTGGCGACATCGAGGGCTGCAAGCGGCATGACGACGGCAGCGTCGCCACCCCCAAGGGCTTCAAGCAGGCCTATAAGAGCTTGGTCGAAGGCGGCTGGGTCGGGCTTGCTGGCGATCCTGCATATGGCGGCCAGGGCCTTCCGCCGTTCCTGGCGGTCCTGTTCAGCGAATACGCCAATTCCGCCAACGTCGCCTTCTGGATGTACCCCGGCCTCACCAACGGCGCCGTAGCGGCGCTCACGGCGCACGGAAGCGACGATCTCAAGTCCCGCTATCTGCCAAAGATGACGACGGGCGAGTGGACGGGAACGATGTGCCTCACCGAGCCGCATTGCGGCACCGATCTCGGCCTCATCAAGACAAAGGCGGTCCCGCAAGCGGACGGCTGCTATGCGATCACCGGCCAGAAGATTTTCATCTCGGCCGGCGAGCATGATCTGACAGACAACATCGTTCATCTCGTGCTCGCGCGCATTGACGGCGCGCCGGCGGGCACGAAGGGCATCTCGCTCTTCCTCGTGCCGAAGTTCTTGCCGGACGGCGACGGCAAGCCCGGCGCGCGCAACGGAGTCTTGTGCGGCTCGATCGAGCATAAGATGGGCATTCACGGCAATTTGACCGCGGTCCTCAACTATGACGGCGCCAAAGGCTGGCTCGTTGGCGAGGAGCATCGCGGATTACCCGCGATGTTCGTGATGATGAACGGCGCCCGGCTTGGCGTTGCCGTCCAGGGTCTTGGGATTTCCGAGGTCGCCTATCAGAACGCTGCAGCCTACGCCAAGGAGCGCCGGCAGGGTCGTTCGCTCAAGGGTCCCATCGAACCGGATAAGCCGGCCGACCTACTCCTGGTCCACCCAGACGTGCGACGCATGCTGCTTGAAGTCCGCACTTTCAACGAGGCCGCGCGCGCGCTTCTGGTGTGGACCGCGCTTGCCCAAGACGAGGCGCGCCACGCCCCGGATGCGAAGGCGAGACAGATGGCTGATGATCGGCTCGGCTTGATCACGCCAGTGCTCAAAGGCGTGTTCACCGATTACGGATTCGCCAACGCGGTCAAGGCGCAGCAAGTTCTGGGCGGCCACGGGTACATCGCCGAGTGGGGCATGGAGCAGTTCGTGCGCGACGCGCGCATCGCGATGATCTACGAAGGCGCGAACGGCGTGCAGGCGCTCGACCTTGTCGGGCGCAAACTAGCGAAGGACGGCGGACGCGCGGTGATGGCGTTCTTCGGCGAAATCAATGGCTTCCTGGCGGCCAACAAGGATGACGTAGCGCTCGCGCCCTACCTGAGCGGCCTCAAGTCCTCGCTCGGCCATCTGCAGCAAGCCACGATGTGGCTCTCGGCCAACGGCCTCAAGAACCCCGATGACGCCGGGGCCGGCTCCTACGACTATATGCATCTCTTTGGCTTGACCGCGCTCGGCTATATGTGGGCGCGGATCATCAAGGCGGTGCTCGCTCGACAGGCGAGAGGCGAGAGCAACCCCGCCCTTGACGCGAAATTGATCCTCGCCAAGTTCTTCAACGAGCGTATGCTGCCGGAAACGGCGGCGCATCTGGCGCGGCTCAGCGCCGGCGCTGCGACGTTGATGGCGCTTCCGGCGGAGGCGTTCTGAACGCGCGTTTGAGGAAGGTCCCGGGGCGATGGCGATCGATGCTGCAGCTGGCTTGACGGGCGGCTGCCAGTGCGGCGCGGTGCGCTATCGGCTCATCGTTGAGCCGACCGGCGTCAACATCTGTCACTGCCGAATGTGCCAGAAGGCGAGCGGCGGGCCGCTTATGGCCTTCGGCGGGGTGCGACTCGATCAATTGGTCTGGACGCGTGGGGCGCCAAAGATCTTCGCCAGTTCGGCAATCGGAGAACGCGGCTTTTGTGCCCAGTGCGGCACGCCCCTCACCTATCGTATGCACGAGCTCGAGGCTGATCGCATTTCGGTGACGCTCGGAAGTCTCGATCAACCCGCCGCCGTCGCGCCGACGATCCAGTTCGGCGTCGAATCGAAAGTCCCGTGGCTCGATGGCGCGCTCGCCTTGCCGGCGCAGAAGACCGCCGATTGGCTCAAACTGAGCGAAGCGGCGGTCGGCAACCGTCAACATCCGGATCGAGAAACCTGAGGGCCGTGCGGCTCGCGCGGCAGGGAGTACCACAATGGTTGACGCCTTCATTTATGATCATGTGCGAACGCCGCGCGGGCGCGGCAAAACGGACGGCTCGCTGCATACCGCTTCGACGCTCCATTTGGCGGCGACGGCTTTGAAGGCGATCAAGAATCGCAACCATCTCGACCCCGCCGATGTCGACGACGTGGTGATGGGTTGCGTCGATCCGGTCGGCGAAGCGGGCGGCGACATTGCGCGCATGGGCGCGCTCGCTGCGGGTTTTGGCGACACGGTGCCGGGCGTACAGATCAACCGGTTCTGCGCGTCGGGCCTCGATTCGGTCAATTTCGCGGCCGCCCAGGTGATGAGTGGCCAGCACGAGCTCACGATCGGCGGGGGCGTCGAATCGATGAGCCGCGTCGGCATTGGCGCCTCGGGAGGCGCATGGCCGGCCGATCCGTCGCTTGCGATTCCCGCTTATTTCATGCCGCAGGGCGTGTCGGCGGACTTGATCGCGACCAAATACGGTTTCTCGCGCGACGATGTCGACGCTTATGCGGTCGAGTCGCAGAAGCGCGCCGCGGCGGCCTGGGAAGAAGGCCGGTTCAAGAACTCGATCGCGCCGGTCCTCGACGTCAACGGCTTGCCGATGCTCGACCATGACGAGCACATGCGCCCGAACACGAACATGCAGTCGCTGGCGTCGCTCAAGCCCTCATTCGTTATTCCTGGCGAGCAAGGCGGCTTCGACGCGGTCGCCATTCAGGCGCATCCGGATGTCGAGCGCATCATTCATGTCCATCACGCCGGCAATTCGTCGGGCATTGTCGACGGCGCCGCCGCCGTGCTCATTGGCTCGGGTGAGGCGGGCGCGAAAGCAGGCCTCAAGCCTCGAGCGCGCGTGCGCGCCTTCGCCAATATCGGCTCCGAGCCCGCGATCATGCTGACCGGGCCGATCGACGTGACGAAGAAAGTGCTGGCGCGGTCCGGCATGACCTTAAGCGACATCGACCTCTTCGAAATCAACGAGGCATTCGCCTCGGTCGTGCTCCGCTTCCGCCAGGCGTTCGACCTCGACGCGAGCAAGGTCAACGTCAACGGCGGCGCAATCGCGATGGGCCATCCGCTGGGCGCGACCGGCGCGATGATCCTAGGTACGGCGCTCGACGAGCTCGAGCGCACCGGCAAGGGCACGGCGCTCATCACGTTGTGCATCGGCGGCGGCATGGGCACCGCCACGATTATCGAGCGCGTCTGACCGCGAGACGGAGTTTTTCGCATGAACCTGACCAATTTTCGTTTCGATACCGACGACGAGGGCGTTGCGCTCATTGCGTGGGACATGCCGGGTCGGTCGATGAACGTGATCAACGCTGAGGTCATCGGCGAGCTCAGCCAGATCGTCGACAAGATCGGGAGTGACGAAGCGATCAAGGGCGCCGTCTTCACCTCCGGCAAAGAGAGCTTCGCGGGGGGCGCGGACCTGGCGATGCTCGAGACCGCTGGCAAGGAATATGCGCGCCGCGCGAAGGCGGAGGGCAAGGAGGCGGCGATGCGCGCCTTTGTCGACGGGACGAAGCAGTTATCGCTCGTCTACCGTCGGCTCGAAACCTGCGGCAAACCCTTGGCCGCGGCGATTAACGGCGTGTGCATGGGCGGCGGTTTCGAACTGGCGCTAGCGTGCCACTATCGCATCGTCGCCGATGCGGACAAAGCGCGCGTCGGACTGCCGGAGATCAAGGTCGGGCTCTTCCCCGGGGCCGGCGGTACGCAGCGCATCGCGCGGCTCATGCCAACGCCGGACGCTCTGCAGATGCTGCTCAAGGGCGATCAGATCCGTCCGGCAGCGGCGAAGAAGATGGGCCTCGTGCACGAGGTCGCCCCCGCCGATCAGGTCGTCGCGCTCGCCAAGGCCTGGGTGAAGGCCAACCCGGGCGCCAAAGCGCCATGGGACGACCCGAAATTCAAGCTTCCTTCCGGCAAGGTCTATTCCGCCCAGGGCATGATGATCTGGCCGCCGGCCAACGCCATCTATCGGCGCGAGACTTATGACAATTATCCCGCAGCGAAAGCGGTTCTGAAGAGCGTGTTCGAGGGCTTGCAACTGCCGATGGACTTAGGCCTCGCGGTCGAGGCCAAGCATTTCGCCAACGTCCTTTTGTCGAAGGAAGCCGCGGCGATGATCCGTTCGCTCTTCTTGTCGATGGGCGAACTGAACAAGGGCGCGCGGCGCCCAGCCAACGTTCCGCCAACGAACTTGCGCAAGGTCGGCGTTCTCGGCGCGGGTCTGATGGGCGCCGGCATCGCCTATGTCTCGGCCCTGGCCGGGCTCGATGTGGTGCTGATCGACCGCGATCAGGGATCAGCCGACAAGGGCAAGGCCTATTCGGATAAGCTCATGAGCTCCCAGATCGCCAAAGGCCGCGCCAAGACCGCCGACAAAGAAGCGCTGCTCGCCCACATCACGCCGACCGCTGACTACGCCGAGCTTAAGGGCTGCGATCTTATTATCGAAGCGGTCTTCGAGGATCGCGCGGTCAAAGAGGAGGCGACGAAGAAGGCGCAGGCCGTCGTCGGACCCGACGTCGTCTTCGCCAGCAACACCTCGACGCTGCCGATCACCTCGCTCGCCGGGACGTCGCTGAAGCCGGAGCATTTCATCGGGGTGCATTTCTTCTCACCCGTGGAGAAGATGATGCTGACCGAGATCATCATGGGCGAGAAGACAGACGCGAAGGCGCTCAGCGTCGCGATGGATTTCGTCCGCGCAATCAAGAAGACGCCGATCGTGGTCAACGACTGCCGTGGATTCTATGTCAACCGCTGCGTCGGCAACTACATGGTGGAAGCCCACGGGATGGTGATGGAAGGCGTGCCGCTGGCGATGATCGAGAACGCCGCCAAGATGGCCGGCATGCCGGTCGGACCGCTGGCGCTCAACGACGAAGTCGGCATCGATCTGAGCTGGAGAATCATCCAGGCGGCAAAAACCGACCTCGGCGCGAACGCCGTCAATCCCGCCCAAGAGAAGCTCATCGAGGCGATGGCGGCCAAGGAGGGCCGCTTCGGCCGTAAGAACGGCAAGGGGTTCTATGACTACCCGGCGAACGGGCCGAAGACCCTGTGGCCTGGGCTTGCCGAGATCGTGGGCAAGCGGCTCGATCCTGACAGCGTGAGCGTCAAGGACCTCAAGGATCGCTTCCTCTTCGCGGTGGCGCTCGAGGCCGCCCGATGCATGGAAGAGGGCATCGTCACCGATCCGCGCGAGGCCGATGTCGGCTCGATCCTCGGCTTCGGCTACGCGCCTTATTCAGGCGGCGCGCTGTCGTTCATAGACGGCATGGGGCTCAAGGCCTTCGTCGCGCGGGCCAAGGAGCTGGCGGCGAAATACGGGCCCCAATTCGAGCCAAGCGCTAAACTCGTCCAGATGGCCGAACGCGACGAGACGTTCTACGGAGCCTATGCCGAGAGGCGGAAGGCGGCGTGAGGCGCAATCGCCCTCCTTATGCGGCGGGCGGGTCGGCCCGACGCCGTCCAGCGGCTCACTAGCACTCGTTGATAACCGCTGCTAACAGACTGATTTGGCACGGTTTTTGCGGAACAAATGATTGCCAGAATGCGTTGGAGATGACACCATCGCACTCTGGGAATCAGGAGAGCCCGCATGGCCATCGCCGACTTCCGCCGTCAGCTCGAGGGGTTTGGACTGACGACTGCCAATATCCTTTACCGCATGCCCGATCACCCTGACATTCTGCAGAATTACATCTGGCAGCAGCATGATCTGCACCCGCATTTCCCCGAACTGAAGAAATTCCTCGACTTCTGGACGCGCGAACTGGACGGCCTGCTTCATTCGGTGACGGTGGCGCACGCGCGTCTCATCAAGCCTGCGGAATTCAAGGCGGTCGGCGCGGAATTCCGGCTGAATTGAGCTCCGCCGGGCGCGCGAGGAGGCGCGACCGGATTTGCGGAAACCTGGAGCGCTGAAGGCGTTCCTTGCCCCGCGGCGAGGCGGCTGGAAGTCCGTTCCGCCCAGTCAAAACCGAAGCTGATGTTGGTGTGCGCCCGCAAAGCTTTCGTTGCAAGCGCCTTTGTCACTTCTCGGCGAGCGATGCCGGTGAGATTCCAGAAGACCGATTGGGCGCATTTTCGAATTGAGCTTTAAAAGGGCGACGATTGCGGGTTCTTCGCCGGTTCTTTTGCAAGAACGTGCTTGGACCGGCTGAAGGATTAGCGCCGGAACGCTGAGCAATGGAATCGGTCGAGTGTCTCGTCGTCGGAGCGGGCGTCATCGGTCTCGCCGTTGCGCGGGCGCTCGCTCGGACCGGGCGGGAGGTGATCGTCGTCGAAAGCGAGAGCAGGATTGGCGCCGGGATCAGTTCGCGCAACAGCGAAGTCATCCATGCCGGCATCTATTATCCGACAGGGCTCAACAAAACGCGGCTCTGCGTCGCCGGCAAAGCGATGCTGTACGCATTCTGCCAAGAGTTCGGCGTTCCGCACAAGCGATGCGGCAAGCTCCTCGTGGCTGTGAACGGGGAAGAGGTCGACAAACTCGCCGCGCTTAAAGCCCAGGCTGAGGCCAATGGCGTCGCCGATCTCATCTGGCTCAGCAGCAAAGAGGCGCGCGCGCTCGAGCCCGCGCTGGTCGCGGAGCGTGCGTTGTTGTCGCCCTCCACCGGCGTCATCGACGCCCACGCCTTTATGCTGGCGCTGCGTGGCGACGCCGAGGCGCATGGCGCCATGATCGCGTTCGAAACGTCCGTTCTCGCGGGACGCGCCACTGAGCGAGGGCTCCTCATCGAAACTGGCGGCTCCGCGCCCATGCGCATTGCCGCCGGTATGGTCGTAAACGCCGCGGGTCTCGGCGCGCAGGCGCTCGCGCGCTCGGTCGCCGGCATGCCCGTCGATACGATCCCGCCGTTGCATCTCGCCAAGGGCAATTACTTTTCCTTGAGCGGGCGCTCTCCCTTCTCGCACCTCATCTATCCAATCCCGACTCAAGGCGGCCTCGGCGTGCATCTTACGCTTGATCCCGCCGGACAGGCCAGGTTTGGCCCGGACGTCGAATGGTTGGACGCGATCGATTACGACGTCGATCCCCGGCGAGCGGGCTCCTTCTACGCCGCGATCAGAACCTATTGGCCAGACCTGCCGGAGGGCGCGCTGCAGCCAGGCTACGCCGGCGTCAGGCCGAAGATCGCGCGACCCGGCGGCTCGACCACAGATTTCCTTCTGCAGACCGAAAAGGATCACGGCGTCGCAGGGTTGATCAACCTGTTCGGGATCGAATCGCCGGGACTGACGGCGAGCCTGGCGATTGCGGACTGGTTGGCGCACCGCGTCTGAGCAGACTGAGGACAGGGCGCGTAAGGGTAGCCGTTAGTCCGGCCGACCGGGCATAAAGGCACGATTTGACGCCAGAGGCGTTAGGCGCGGACTGACGCAGCGCGCGGGCCCGCTCCAGTCGAATGCGCAATCCCGGTCGTTCCTTCAGGCGTTTTGCATTACCTCATTACCGTCCCTGTCCGCGAGCTTGTACCCCGCCACCAAAACCGAAGTCGGCAACACGCGTTCAACTGCGTGCGGTAGGTCCCCGTCGATCAGCCCGCTCTCGTAAGGCATTTCGGCGGCAAGACGCAGGTCCCTCAGGGGCTTCAACGCCTCCGGGCGAACCCAGAACATTGTTCCGCCGAAGAAATCGAGTTGGAACTTATCGGCCGGGACGCCCATACGTTCGGCAATCTTCAATGTCATGGGGCGATTGGCCGACCAGGAGAGATCCTCGCGATAACTGGCTTTTGGCAATCGGAACACTCTCGGGCCGATCATCCCAATCGACGAGTCGCGCTCGAACATCTCGATGGCGGCGTTTGCAGCGCCCGGCGCGCCCAACAGGTCGAACAGCAGCCGTCGCCGCCACATCTCGCCCATATAGATCTTGCGGCCGCCGTCGATCGATTTCTTGCCGTGAATTTTGCAAATGTAGCGGTAGCCGTCGAGCCGGCCCCGTTCAAGCAGGACCAGGAACGGGCCAATGTCGCGGCCACGATTCTCCACGATCTCAATTTCGGCGCGAGGATAGCTCCGCCGGATCGTTTCGGTCAGTCGCTCGCGACCCGCAACTGTCGTGACGATCAGTTCGAAGGGAATCGTCAGGCCCCGAAGCGCGCCCGCGATATCGGGCCAAGTGTCCTCATAGTAGATATGGGCAACGACCGCCACCGGCACGCCCACGGGACGATCCATCACTTGAGACGGCGGACTGACCTCCGCCGGCCACCCGTAGAGAAGTTCGGGATGCTTGGCAGCAACGTCGCTATCGACCACGATGCCAATGTTTATCCCATCCTGGTTGTATCTGGTAAAGCGCTTGCGTTCGGCTTTTGGCCCGGCGGAGAAAAGGGAGAACTCATCGTATTTCAAGTACTTCTTTTTCCTGAAGAAGAACGCCAGACGCAGGCGCGCCCATAGGGACGGCAACACCCCCAGCGTTTCAACGCGAAAGTCGCGGCTCTCGATCGGAAGCGCCGCACCCCCGCTTGAGGCGACGACATAATCCAGATCAGGCGAGTAGGGCACGAGAACGCCTCGATTGCTGGCGCCGATCCTGAGCAGGGAAAGGGCGTCCTCCTCCCTTTGAGCGATGGGCTTCAGTCGATAGGCGCGCGAGAACTGGAAGAAAAACTGGCGCATCAATGTCCCTGCCGGGAGTTTCCTATACGGGCTCACGCCTCATCTAGCGAGGACGCCCGCGTGGAGCAATCGGAGCCCTACGCGAAGTCCCCAGCGCTCTCCCGAGTGGTGCACGATTCTGCGCGCGACTCCCTGTTTTCAATGGCTTAGGCTCATTTTTCTGCAACTCTGCAAAAGTGTGAGATATGAGTGATACAACAGATAGTTATGTTTAATAATTCAAACACGCGGCGGCAGATCCGCGAACCGGCCGCGGTCGGCGACGGCGAACTCTGCGAGCTCTTCGTCGCGGCGGGGCTGGGATGCGGGATCACCCACTACCGCCTGATTTTCGTTTTCGCCGCCGGTTTGCGTTTCCGGCCGCGCGGCTTGGGTGAGATCGGGGGCTGCTCGCCGATTCTGCGGGGAACCCTGTCGAACATTCTTCCGATGCGGTCGAACACGCCACCGGTTTTACCGACAGCATTGTTGATCGCGTGGATCGCGCCGGCTGTTGCAAACAACAGGTTAATGCCGTCCGCACCGAGCCAATGACCAAATGCGTGGGTCGCGCCGCTCGAGCCCCGCCTTGGGTTCTGTCGGTCAAGCCGCTAGGGACGAAGGCTTCGGGCTATCGCGCCTTTCTTCGCCTTTCGTCCACCATCCTTGGCCGATTGCGATCATTTGCTGTAGGGCTCGCTGCGTCGAGAAACGGTCGCCGGCACGCGGCAAGCGGAGGGAGGACATGCCAGACCTGTTTGTGGTCATGCGTCGCTACGGCCCGCCCTATGCGCGGGGTCGGCCGCTCGAGCGGCAGGAGGACTGGGAGGCTCACCGCGTGTTCATGAACGCGCTGGAAACCAGTGGGGTCGTGCGCCTCGGAGGCCCTTTGGAGGAACGTGAAGACGTGCTTCTCATCGTGCGCGGGAACGACAAGGAGGAAATCGAACGCCGTCTCGCCGATGATCCCTGGTCAAGGTCCGGCATCCTTTCGACCACGCGGATTTCGCGCTGGGAGCTGCGGATTGGAGACGTGTCGTAGGATGGGGGCGACGCCGTGAGAGAACAAGCGTCGAGGAGGCCGTACATCACGGTTCTGGGCCGAGAACTGAAGGCGTGCGATATGTCGGCGAACCCCAAGATCGACGGGCTGGAATGATGGACCCCCGCCCGATGACCGCCAAAGCG
Source organism: Roseiarcus sp. (assembly GCA_036502965.1). Taxonomy (GTDB): domain Bacteria; phylum Pseudomonadota; class Alphaproteobacteria; order Rhizobiales; family Beijerinckiaceae; genus Roseiarcus. The sequence continues at coordinate 15,536 of DASXXT010000319.1, forward strand.
CCCAACATTCTCATCGTCATGGCCGATCAGATGGCGCCGGCGTTTCTGCCAATCTATGGCCACGCGCTTGTTCACGCGCCGAATATGCAGGCGCTGGCGCGAGACGGGGTCGTGTTCGACAGCGCATATTGCGCGAGCCCCTTGTGCGCGCCGTCGCGCGCCTCGTTCATGTCGGGCCTCTTGCCGTCGCGCACCCGCGTCTACGACAACGCGGCGGAGTTCGCAGCCGACATTCCGACTTTTGCGCATTGCTTGCGGGCGCGCGGTTATCGCACCCTTCTGTCCGGCAAGATGCACTTCTGCGGACCCGATCAGTTGCACGGATTCGAGCAGCGCCTGACCACCGACATCTATCCCGCCGACTTCAACTGGACGCCGGACTGGGATCGCCCCGAGCATCGCCCGAGCTGGTATCACAACATGAGCTCGGTTCGCGACGCGGGGTTATGCGTGCGCTCGAACCAGCTCGACTTCGACGACGAGACCGCCTTCATGGCCGAGCGCGCGATCTTCGATCTCGCGCGTTCGAGAGATCCGCGGCCTTTTCTCCTGGTCGCCTCGTTCTCGCATCCGCATGACCCGTTCGCAGTGCCGCAGCGCTATTGGGACCTCTACCGCAACGAGGACATCGACATGCCGGCGCCCGCGATCGCGCTTGATGCGCATTCGCGTCGCCTGCGCCACGTTTGCGCAATGGACGCTGAGCCGGTGACGGACGATGAAGTGCGCGCCGCGCGGCGCGCCTATTACGGCGCGATCGCCTACATCGACGACCTGCTCGGCCAGCTCATGGCGGCGCTGCGTTCGGCCGCTTTGGCCGAAGACACAATCGTCATCCTGACCAGCGATCACGGCGAAATGCTGGGCGAGCGGAGTCTCTGGTACAAGATGAGCTTCTTCGAGGGCGCGTCGCGCGTGCCGCTCATCATCGCCAGCCCCGGCCGCTTCGCGCCGCGCCGCGTCGCCGCCAGCGTCTCGCTTATCGATCTCATGCCAACGCTCATCGACCTCGCCGGCGGGAATGCGCAACCGCTCGGAATCGCCATAGATGGACGCACCCTCGCGCCCCATCTCCGCGGCTCAGGAGGACATGACGAGGCAATCGGCGAATATCTTGCCGAAGGGGCGATAGCGCCGATCGTGATGATCCGCCGAGACGCATACAAATTCATTCACTCGCCCGTCGATCCCCACCAGCTGTTCGACCTTAACCGTGACCCGTGCGAGCACGAGAATCTCGCGGACAATCCGTCATGCGCAGCGCTCATCGCCGACTTTCGAGCCGAAGTTGGGAAACGTTGGGACCTGACCGAACTGGACGCCCGCGTCCGCGATAGCCAGCGTCGGCGCCGACTCGTCGATTCCGCGCTTAACAAGGGCAAGATAAAGGCCTGGGATTTCCAGCCGTTCCGGAAAGCATCGCGTCAATACGTCCGCAATTCCATGGATCTAGACGACCTCGAGGCGATGGCCCGCTTTCCGCCAGTCGCGCGCCGCTGAAAATTCGACAGCAGGAATCGGGCGGACGAGCCACGGGTCCGCTGCTAGGCAACAGCCAAGACAAGCGTTAGAGAGGCGCCGATGGCGGTCGCACAGCGCGCGATGACGGCGCGCGAATGGGGCCTGTTGGCTCTCCTGTCCCTGCTGTGGGGCGGGTCGTTCTTCTTCATCGGCGTTGCGGTGAAGGAGCTGCCGCCCTTGACCCTGGCAGCGCTGAGGGTTGGGCTCGCGGCTCTTATTCTCTGGGCGAGCGCCCCGCTGACAGGCGCTGCGCCGCCAGGGAACGGCAAAGCCCTCGCCGCTCTGGCGCTGCTCGGACTCGGCAACAATGCCCTGCCCTTTGCCTTGATCGCCTGGGGGCAGACCCATCTGGCAGCCGGCCTCGCCTCGATCCTCAACGCGGCGACGCCGCTCTTCGCCGTGCTCGTCGCCCATGTCTTTACGGCCGAGAAGAAGCTGAGCCGTTTCAAAATCATCGGGACTGCCGCCGGAATGGTCGGCGTCGCCTGGGTTATCGGGCCGGACCTGCTCTGGGGGCAGGCGAAGGTCAACGCGTGGGCGGAGGGCGCGGTGCTATTGGCGGCGCTGAGCTACGCCGTGTCGGCCGTGTTCGCAAGACGAGTCCGCGCTCTCGGCCTTGAACCCCTCGATATCGCCACTGGACAGGCGACGGCGGGCGCGATCTTTCTTGTGCCCCTCGCGCTCCTCCTGGACCAGCCATGGTCCCTTCCGGTCCCGAGCGCGGCAGTCGTCGCGTCGGTATTCGCGATCGCCGCGCTTTGCACGGCGCTGGCCTATGTCGTCTATTTCCGCATTCTATCCGGCGCGGGCGCGACCAATGTGCTGCTGGTGACCCTTGTGGCGCCGGCGACCTCAGTGGTCCTCGGCGCCCTGTTCCTGCATGAACGGCTGCTCGCCCGGCAGTTTCTTGGCTTCGCACTGATCGCGATCGGCCTTGCCTTCATCGACGGCCGCCTGCCCCGCGCCCTGTCTGGCGCTAACTCTAATTTCGCGCGGCGCAATCCCCGACTCCCCACCGGCCAGAAATCGCGCTAGCCTCTTGGCCCTGAAGAGGGCCTTTGATGGCGGCCGGAACCAACAAGCCGATAGATCTCGCCGCGCGCGTCGCCAGTCGGCGCAGCAGGCGTTCTCGCGCGGCCGCTACTGAGGACGCCTGGCGGCGCGAGACCTTTTGCCTGCCGCGCGACGAAGCCCGCGCCAAGGCGCGCGAATGGTTCGAGCGCTTCCCCAAAGCAGCCTATATGACCGAGATCGAATCCTGGCGCGAGGTCGCCGGCGACCGGATCGAGTTCGTCATCCGTCGGTTGCCATCCGCTGATTGAGCAGGATTGCTCTGTTACTCCTCGCCTAGCACGGCCAGAAACGGGATTTTTAGCGCACCGGCGCCGTTGTCGCTGAACTTCCGCCCCCATATAAGGGCGAGGCTGCCGCGACCCACGAAGCGGGTTTATTGCGGCAGCGACAACATTCGGGGGTCGAGTTGTCCTCGTCCAGAATTGAGCATGAGCGCCTTGTTATCATCGGCTCGGGGCCGGCGGCCTATACAGCAGCGATTTACGCTGCGCGCGCCCTGTTGAAGCCCCTGGTGCTGGCCGGGTTCGAGCAAGGCGGTCAGTTGATGACCACCACCGATGTGGAGAATTATCCGGGATTCGCCGACCCGATCCAGGGGGCGTGGCTGATGGAGCAAATGCGGGCGCAAGCCGATCATGTGGGCGCGCGGGTCGAGGGCGAGTATGTGGTCGGGCTCGAGCTCGGGCAGCGGCCGTTCATCGTTCGCTGCGACAGCGGTCGCACCTTCGCCGCCGAGGCGATTATTCTGGCGACCGGCGCGAAGGCCAAATGGCTGGGTCTTTCGAGCGAAGAGGCGTTCAAAGGCTTCGGCGTCTCGGCCTGTGCGACCTGCGACGGATTCTTTTTCCGCGGCAAGACGGTGGCCGTAATCGGGGGCGGCAATACCGCAGTCGAGGAGGCGCTGCATCTCTCCAACCTCGCCGCCCATGTCACCGTCGTGCATCGTCGCGACTCGTTCCGAGCGGAGAAAATTCTGAGCGAACGTCTGGCCTCCCGTCACAACGTCTCGATCCGCTGGAACAGTGTCGTCGAGTCCATTCTAGGGAAAGCGCCGCCGCACGGCGTGACCGCCATCCGGCTACGGAACGTGGTGACCGGCGCGCTTGACGATCTCACGGTCGGCGGCGTCTTCGTCGCCATCGGGCACGAGCCGGCGACCGAACTGGTGCGAGGCCAGCTCGCCTTGAAGACCAACGGCTACGTTCAGACTGCGCCCGGTTCGACCGAGACCAGCATCGAGGGCGTGTTCGCCGCCGGCGACGTCGCGGACGACGTGTTCCGTCAGGCAGTCACGGCCGCCGGTCTCGGCTGCATGGCGGCGCTCGAGGCCGAGCGCTGGCTCGCCGCCCAAGAGCCGAAGCGGGCAGCGGCCGAATAAAGAGTATGCCGGCGACGGCGCCAGCCGAATAAGTAAACGAAATCTCAATGGGCCTCGTGGGGCCGAGGAAACGTTCATGGACTGGGATAAGCTGCGCGTCTTTCAGGCCGCCGCCGACGCTGGCTCGTTCACCCATGCCGGCGAGACACTGGGTCTCAGCCAGTCGGCGGTGAGCCGTCAGGTCGGGGCGTTGGAGGCTGACCTCGGCGCGCCGTTGTTTCATCGCCACGCCCGCGGTCTCATTCTGACCGAACAGGGCGAAATGCTGCTCGGCGCCGTGCGTGACGTGGTTCTCAAACTCGACGCCGTGCGTAGCCGACTCATCGACAGCCGAGAAAAGCCGCACGGCGAATTGCGGGTCACGACAACCCTTGGCCTCGGCGCCAATTGGCTAGCCCCGCGGCTCGGCGAGTTCGTGGATCTCTACCCGGAGATCAAGCTGCAATTGCTGTTGTCGGACGACGACCTCGACCTTGGGATGCGCGAAGCGGACGTCGCGCTCAGGCTGCGCGAACCGATCCAGCCGGACTTGATTCGGCGCCGACTGTTCACCGTGCATTTCCACGCCTACGCGTCAGCCGACTATCTGCGAAGGCACCCGCAACCGCGCAAGGTCGAGGATCTCGATCAACACCATCTGGTCGCCTTCGGCGCGCCGACGGCGACCCATCTCTTGTACGATCTCAACTCGCTTCTGAGCCTGGGACGCGACCCCAAGAGTCCGCGCACGGCGCAGATTACCGTCAACAATCTGGCGGCGATGACCCATGCCGTCGAGCACGGCGTCGGCATCGCCGTCTTACCCGACTATTGCGTGCAGCCGGAATCGGGACTCGTACGTCTGCTGCCGCAGGCGGACATGCCGGAGATGGACTGCTTCCTGGTCTACACCGAGGAGCTCAAGAACGTCGCGCGGATTCATGCCTTTCGCGACTTTCTGATCAGCAGCGCGCAGCGCTGGCGCTACTAGGGCGAGTGAGGACGGCAGACTCGGGCGATCCGTCTTAGAATAGGCGGTCCTTCCAGGTCTTCGGCGTCTTCTCGTTTATGATCTCGAGATCGATGTGATACTTGAAGTCGCGAGTGCCACGCTTCCTGATCGCGTCGACCATGTGCGCCAAACCGGTGTCGAGATCGACCGACGTCTTGTACTGCAGCAGCTTCCTCGCCTTGTCGGACGAGCACGAGGCGTGCTCGACTTCCTGCGGCCGCCCGGTCATGAAGATGGGATCGAGATTGAACTGAAGCTGGTTGGCGATCCGCTCGGCGAGCTCGATGATCGTGATCGTCTCCTCGTCCGGGCCGATATTGATGATCTCGCCGACCACGTTGTCGCGGAACGCCATCTCCTTCAAGCAGTACAGACAGTCGTCGATGAACGAAAAGCACCGCTTCTGCTTGCCTGTCCCATAGATGATGGGCTGGCGTCCCTGCAGCATCAGATTGATCATGATTGACGCCACGTTGCGGAACGGATCGTCCCATTTCTGCCGAGGACCGATAATGTTGTGGGGCACCGCGATCACATATTCGACGCCGTGGGTGGTGCATAGATTGCGCAGAATGTCCTCAGCGGCGAGCTTGCCGATGCCGTAGGGGTCCTGAGGCTTCGGCTTCTGGTCCTCGGTAAAGGGCGGCTTGAGCGCACCGTAGCGCGCCATCGACGAGCACAAGACGATTCGCGTCGCGCGATTGGCGATCGCGGCGGAGAAAATCGCCACCGAAGCGCCAACGATGTTCTGCGTCACGAAATGAGGCGAGAAAACCGACAGGCCTTCATAAGCCGTCGCAGCGCAATGATAATAGATGTCGCAGCCGTCCGACACCCTCTGGATGTGATTGAAGTCGTTGCAGTCGAACTGGTGAAAATCAACCTTTGACGGGACATTGTCGAGTTCCCCGCCGATCAGGTTATCGACCCCCACAACGTGATGTCCTTCGGCAATCATCGCGTCCGCCAAATGGCTGCCGAGGAACCCCGCGACCCCTGTAATGAACACCCTCATCGTTAACCCTTCTCTCGTTTCAGCGCTGTTTCTCGTATAGATCTATGCTCAGTCCGACGGCGTGGCTTTTGTCAGAAAGATCCTTCTTTTTCATGCTGACTCCGGAAATCGACCTTTCCGGGGCTCCGATAGCTCTTTGGCTGCGAGGACGCGCTTCTCTAACCGGCGCGCCGCAAAAAGACTTTTGTAGCCGGTCCCTGAGTGGCTCGCATGAATCCGGGCATTCCGGTTTCCCCGCTCACGCCGGCCCACCACCCGCTGAGGCCGATCTTGAAAGAGCGCCACGAGCGAAAGCGGAGCAGAAGTTCCAAGGTCTCCAATAGCGCGACGACCGCGAACAGCGGCCAAGCCGCGGGGTATCGCTTTTTGGCGATGATCACCCGATTCCGCTCGGCCAAGTAAATGCTGAACCGCGACCGTTTGGCGCGCGGTCCCCCGGAGCCCGAGGTCGAGCCGGCCACATGATGGACGACCGAGTCGTGCGCGTATCCCAGCCGGAAGTCTCCACGGCGCAGCGACCACTCCGTGTCCTCGTTATAGACGAAAAAGTCCTCATCCATCACACCGACGGTCTTGATGTAGTCCTTCGACACGAACATTGACGTGCCGGCAACAATTTCAAGGGCCGCCTCAACTTCCCTTAGGTCAGGAGTCACTTCGGCTGGCTGTCCATGTCCCAGCGACCGAGCTCGGCCGAGCAAGGGCCGGTAAGTGAGTCCGCCCCACAGCTGAACGCGCCCATCGGCGACGAAGACGATCTTGCTTCCGACGATTCCGTAGCCGCCTTCCGCCTGCCGGCGCACCAAAGCGCCGAGCGCGTCGCCTTCCGGAAACGTATCAGGGTTCAGCACCCAGATGAAATCCCAGTCGGTCCCGGCGGCGGCGATGCAGAAATTGACGCCGCCGCTATATCCGCGGTTCTCGCGCGATCTGATAACCCTCACCACGCGCCTGTCCGCACCGAGATGGAAACGTCGGCCTTCGGCGCCCCCCAGCCGCTCATCGGCCTCGGCGTCAGCCTCAACCATCCCGGGGACTTTAGCCATTTCTCGGACGTCGCGCTCGAATGCCTCATGGCCGCCATTCTCACAAATGACGACGCTGAACTCTCGGTAGATCGACCCGTTAAGCGAGCCCAGGCAGCCAACGATGTTTTTCGCTTCGTCTGTCGCGACAATCGCGATGACGACACGAGGGGCAGTGCTTAGTGCGCTCGCGACTTCCGACACTCGACACCCCTACCAATTGGTCAATCTCGTATGGGACTGGCGAAACGCTATTCGCAAGTCTGACGGACTCTCGCGTCGGCGCTAGGACGCGCGGCTAAGATGCCGCTCCTTGCAAAGCCCCCCTTTGTGTTTTCGGATTGAACTGGCCGCGCCGATTGTAAGCGACTTTGCGGCTGCTCTAAGCGCCGAACACGCGCGCCTCCTCTTCACAGCCTTGGCCGGAATTGCAGAACGTGACGGAAAAATCGAGAGGTATCGGACGCATAAAGCAGTGTCAATCGGGAGGCCGCAGCGCTCTTGATCCACTTGGAAGAGGAGCCCGGCGCCATTCACTTTTCATCCCGCCGCACGAGCGCTCGATACGCCACCAAAAAGCGGTAAGCGCGAATCTGCGCCAACCCAGCGATCGCCCTGAGGCGGTTTCGACTCCCGCTCAGGCGTTTAGAGGCAAGCGGTAGGAAGGCATGCGGTGCGACCGCAAGCAGGGCCGCCGATTGGCGCAACAAGACGAGGACCGGTCCCCTGCCCTCCCGACGGGCGCCTTCGGAGGATTCGAGCGTCAGCCGCCGCCATTTACGCTTCAATTCCTCCATTGTCCGGCGAGCGGGGTGGCCGACGATCGACTTTGGCGCAAACCGAATGCGATAGCCCTGCCGCCGAGCCCTTTCGCACCAATCCTTGTCCTCCGGGACGCTGTTGATGAAGTCGCCGACCGCGTCGAACACCGAGCGCCACACGAACATCGATGCGGTGACCGTGAACTTGAGATCCTTGACGTAGCGCTCGTTGCGGAAGGCGAACACGCTCTCGAAGGCTTCGGCCGCCGTCATCCGCTGCGGATCCTCAACCAGGACGTCGACACGGCCGCCGGCGATATCCGCGTGACGCAGTTCAGAGAGGCCTTCCTCAAGCCAGCGCTTATCCGGCCGACAGTCGCTGTCGATGAAAGCGAGCGCCTCGCCTCGCGAAGCCCGCACCCCCGCATTGCGGGCGGGCCCGGCGCCGCGCTCGGCGGCCTCGATCACCTGGCCGCGCGACCCGACAATGCGGCACACGGCGTCGAACCCGCGCGAGCTGCCGTTGTCGGCGACGATGATTTCCGTCCGATCGCCCGGGAAGCTCTGTGCTTGCAGCAGTCTCAAACAGGCGTCCAAATTGTCGTAATCATCGAGGTGCGGCACGATCACCGACACGAGACCGATGCCAAGCGGCCCGCCGGCCGCCTCGAGCGGCGCGGCTTGCTCGGTCTCACCAACCGTCATGACCTGCCTTCAGGCCTCATTGGCGTATTTGCTCATGAGTGATACAGTTTTTTCGAAATTGCTCATTTCGAGAATGTCGTCCGTCTCCAGCATGGTATCGAATTCCGATTCAAGCGCGGCGACCAGGATCATGTGGCCGATCGACGTCCAAGCTGGATAGTCTTGATACACAAGCTTTGACGTGTTGGTGTCATCGTCAAGGTCGAAGCTCTCTTTAAACGCACTAAATACCCGGTCCCTTACCGTCATCAAGGTCCCTCCGCAATCGTAAGGTTTAGCCCGGAACGCGGAACATCCGCTTCCCGGACCGACTCCGGTCAATGCCACTCACTCGACTCGCGTGCAAAGGAAAACCCGTTCCCCACGCCGCAACCCGTGCTTAAGGACGTAAGGCTCTCTCGAAACCCACTCGCGGATCGAGAAGCCCGCCCCACGCAGTCGATCGCGAAGGTCGCGGCCATAATAGCGAACGTGATCCTCCTGCCCGAAATGGATCAGTCGGTCGGCCTCGGACACAATCGACGGGTTCTCATATGTCTCGTCGAGTCCTTCTTCCAACGGAACCATGATGATCGCCATACCGGACGGGCGCAAAACACGCCTGAGCTCCGACATCGCCTTGCGATCGTCCGGCACGTGCTCCAAAACGTGAAGGCATAGGACGAGATCGAATGACTGATCCGGAAGATCGATGTTGCAGATGTCGATGCGAAGGTCGACATCCGGCTTGAACAGGTCGCACGTCTTATAGCTCTTGACCCCTTTACTGCGGATGAATGCGGTCAGACTCGGCTCGGGCGCGAAATGGAGAAGGTCCTTGCCCTCGAACAGCGGCTCTTGACCCGCGCAGATGGCGAGCGCCCGATGACGTTCAAGAGAAAGACACCCGGGGCAGATCGTGTCGGCGGCCAGCGGAAATCCGTAAGAAAAAAATCGGCCGGAGTGACCGCAAATCGTACAGAGTCTTGGATATTGAGCGCCGAATAACCTTAGGCCGGATTTGCGAGCATATTTAAGCGCCCTTACAGTGGCCCGAATTGGCTTCGGTACTTTTGTATACTGCATGGAATCTTGGCTCTCAAACGAAGGAAGCGGCGCTCACGAGAAAACCGAATGGTCTTTTCTTGGCGCCGCTCTTATGTAGCGACATTCTATATCGTTCGAGGGCGGCAATGGCAATCCCGAATCAGCCGAGGTCCAGGCGCAAATAAGCTTGCGCCACAGTGCTTACGCGGGGGCTCCCAGCTGCGCGCACATCGATCGCCGTTCGGTCCTGGCGGGTCTCGGTATGAGCGGTGACGGGGTCGGTCTCATCTGCGCCCAATTCGGCGCGACGGCAGCCGTATTGTTATTGCTTTTCGACCTGCCCGAATTCGAGGTCGACCGGCGTGGCGCGGCCGAAGATCGACACAGCGACTTTGACCCGCGATCGGGATTCGTCGACTTCCTCGACCACGCCGTTGAAGGAGGCGAAAGGCCCGTCCGCCACCCGCACGTTCTCGCCGATCTCGAACCGGATCGCAGCTTTCGGCCGCTCGACGCCGTCAGCCACCTGCCCCTTGATCCGCTCCGCTTCGATATCGGGAATCGGCATCGGCTTCTTGTCGGCGCCAAGGAAGCCGGTCACCTTGGGCGTGTTCTTGATCAAGTGATAGGCCTCGTCGGTAAGGTCGCACTTGACGAGGACATAGCCGGGAAAGAACTTCCGCTCGGAGTTAATCTTGCGCCCGCGGCGCATCTCGACGACCTGCTCGGTCGGCACGAGGATTTCCTCAAACTTGTCGGAGAGGCCACGCTGGCTCGCCTGCTCGCGGATGGATTCAGCGACCTTCTTTTCGAAGTTGGAATAAGCGTGAACGATGTACCAGCGCGTAGTCATATTTGGGCGATCCGGATCATAGCCGAGGTTAGCCGCCGCGCCCGAAGCCAAGGGCGAGTGAAACGATTGTTCGCAGCACCTCGTCGACGACGAGGAAGAACAGGCTGGTGAACACGACCAGCATCAGCACCAGACCTGTGGTTATGAGGGTCTCGCGCCGCGTCGGCCAAATGACCTTGGCGCCCTCGGCGCGCACCTGCTGAACGAATTCGAACGGATTGGCCATTGCCTCGACGTGGGTTTGAAATCGACGCGGCGGGCGATGACGCCCAGCCAAAAAACTCGCGGCGCGGAGCCTTCCAGCGCCGCGCCTGCCGGACCTCATATAGGAAAAGGCCGCCTCTCGCCAAGCGAAATTGTGACGGTCTGATAAAACCGCCTGAATGGCTCCGCGGAACGACGACCCTCGCCGCTACTCGCGGAAATGCTTCGACAGCTTAAGACCCTGGTGCTGATAGTTTGACGTCGCGT
>DASXXT010000320.1:0-3714 GCA_036502965.1 Roseiarcus sp.
GACCTTGTCTACAAGAACTACTATCACCTCGGCATCGCCGTCGGCACCGACAAGGGTCTCATCGTGCCGGTTGTGCGTGACGCGGATAGGCTGTCCATCGCCGAGATCGAGAAGACGATTGACGCGCTCGGCAAGCGTGCCCGCGATGGCCAGCTCACGCTCGAGGAATTGCAGGGCGGAACCTTCACCATCACTAACGGCGGCATCTACGGTTCGCTGATGTCGACGCCGATTCTCAATGCGCCGCAGTCGGGCATTCTGGGCATGCACAAGATTCAGGATCGGCCGATCGCCGTCGGCGGCAAGGTCGAAATCCGGCCGATGATGTATCTGGCGTTGAGCTACGACCATCGCATCGTCGATGGCCGGGAGGCGGTGACCTTCCTTGTCCGCGTCAAGGAGGCGCTCGAGGACCCGGCGCGGCTCGTGCTAGACCTCTGAAGCGGCGACAAGTCCCTGCGGGCTGGCCGGGCGGGTAGGGTCCATGAGCGAATTGACGTGTCTCGAATTGAGCGTGGCGCTGTGGTTGATCCATGTTCTTGTTCAGGCGTCCGTCGGCAACGTGGAGCTGCCCTTCGGCTATTTGTTCACCTCGCGCGACAAGCCCGCTGCAGCGAGCGGCTCGCTGTTTGGTCGAGCGACGCGAGCGCTGGCGAACTACGTCGAGAACCTCACGCCGTTCGTCGCTGTCGCGCTTGCGCTCATTGTTACTCACCGGACCGGCGGCTCTGGCGCGCTTGGCGCCACGATCTGGATTTTGGCGCGCACCGTCTACATTCCGGTTTACCTTCTCGGCATCATGTACGCGCGCACGTTGGTATGGGCAATTTCGATCGTCGGCCTGGTGATGATGCTGTCGCGATTGATCGAATGGTAGATGGCGCGAACCCTATCAGCGCGTACCGCGAAAGAGATCGGCAATGAGCTATGACCTTGTGGTGATCGGCTCGGGCCCGGGCGGCTATGTGTGCGCAATCCGAGCGGCGCAACTCGGCATGAAGGTCGCCGTGGTCGAGAAGATGAAGACGCTCGGCGGAACCTGCCTCAACATTGGCTGCATTCCGTCCAAGGCGCTCCTGCACGCGTCCGAGATGTTTGACGAGGCGGGGCACGGTCTGGGCCCGCTCGGCGTCGTCGTCTCTCCGCCGAAGCTTGATCTCACCGCGATGATGAAGCACAAGGACGTCACCGTCGCGGCCAACGTTAACGGCGTCGCCTACCTGTTCAAGAAGAACAAGATCGACTGGGTGAGCGGAGAGGGCCGCATCGCTGCTCCTGGGCGCGTGGTCGTCAAGGGCGCTGACGGCAAGGAGAGCACGCACGAAACCAAGGCGATCGTCGTCGCCACCGGTTCGGATGTCGCACGGCTGCCAGGCGTGGAGATCAACGAGAAGACGATCGTCTCCTCAACTGGCGCCTTGAGCTTTTCGGCTCCACCGAAGAAACTGATCGTCGTGGGCGCCGGCGTGATCGGCCTCGAACTCGGCTCGGTTTGGCGGCGGCTGGGTTCCGAAGTGACGGTGGTCGAATTTCTCGACCATATTCTGACGGGAACGGACGGCGAGGTCGCCAAGCTGATGCAGCGCACGCTGGAAAAGCAGGGGCTTGTTTTTCACCTCAGCCACAAGCTGGCCAAAGTTGAGGCGGCGCAAGCGGGTGTCGAGGCGACGATTGAGGCTTCGGCTGGCGGCGAGGCCAAGACGATCGACGCCGACGTCGTGCTCGCCGCGGTCGGACGGTGCCCGTACACCGAAGGCTTGGGATTGGAGGCGCTGGGGATCAAGACGGAGCGTGGTCAGGTCGTCGTCGACACGCGTTTCGCCACCAACATTCCGGGAATTTATGCGATCGGCGACGTGGTCCGTGGGCCGATGCTCGCCCATAAGGCGCAGGAAGAGGGAGTGGCGGTCGCCGAGCTGCTGGCGGGGCAGGCGGGCCACGTCAATTATGGCGTCATCCCGAGCGTTATCTATACGAGCCCCGAGGTCGCCTCGGTCGGCAGGAGCGAGGAAGAACTGAAGGCCGAGGGCATCGCCTACGCCGTCGGCAAATTCCCGTTCACCGCCAATGGGCGGGCGCGAGCGATGCGCCACACCGAGGGTTTCGTCAAAATCCTTGCCGACGGTGCTACCGATCGCGTGCTCGGAGGGCACATCGTGGGGTTCGGCGCGGGCGAGATGATCCACGAGATCGCGGTTCTGATGGAGTTCGGCGGCTCGGCGGAAGACCTTGCCCGCGCCTGCCACGCGCACCCGACGATGTCGGAAGCGGTCAAGGAGGCTGCGCTGGCGGTGGCGAAGCGGGCGATTCACTTTTAAGCCGCCGCGGCGCGCTTGCTTGTCACCGCCAATTTGCCGGTGTTCTCTGACATCCCGGACCATCGCTTGAAAACCGGACTCTCGCAGCAAGGCGTCGATCTGCCCGGCTCTGGCGTGGCGCCGGACGCAATGAAGGGCCGAGATGCTTGGCGGCGGATCTGCGCGGTTCTGGGTCTCAGCGTCGCCGCTTGCATCTCGGCGTTCAACGCTCCGGCTCGCGCCGATCCGATGGCGCTGTGGCGGATCGTGCATAGCGCGTGCGTCCCCCACGTCGAAGCGGGTTTGGGTCCGAAGCCCTGCGAACGCGTCGACCTCGATGACGGCGTCGCCCAAGGAGTAGCGATTCTGAAAGACCTGGTCGGCGTCGCCCAGATGCTTGCCATTCCTACGCGGCGCATCACCGGCATCGAAGATCCGCAGATGCTAGCGCCCAACGCGCCGCCTGTGTTTGCCGTCGCCTGGGGCGCCAAGGCCCTGGTCGAGGCGCGTCTAAAGCATGCCTTGCCTCGCGAAGGGATTGCGATCGCGATCAACTCGAAATTGGCGCGCAGCCAAGACCAGTTTCATATCCATGTTGATTGCGTGGCAAGGACCGTCGCCGCGACGCTTGCTGACAACCGCGCCTCGTTCGACGGCGTCTGGCGCGCGATGGCGGTCCCGCTCAACGGCCGAATCTATTTCGCGCGCCGGGTCGACTCGGCCGATCTCGCCGACGTCGCCCCCCTCAAGCTTCTCGCCGACGGCGTCGCGGGCGCACGAGAGCATATGGGTGCCTATAGCCTCGCGGCGGTGGGCGCGACCTTCGATGGGAAGCCGGGCTTCGTCCTGCTGGCCGATCAGTTTTCTTTGGAAGGCGGCGGGCACACCGAGGACATCCAGGACCACAATTGCGCGATGGTGGGGGCGGCACCATGATTGAACTGGACCCTTTGTGGGCTAAGGGGCACACTCAAAGGTGTGGGGATACCCCGGCCGGGTGAATTTATCTAGGCTGTCGCGGGGCCGTGGGCGTTTTGCTTAAGCTGGGCAAACGAGACGCTCAAGAGGAGGCGGGGCAAATGGGGACTCTATTCACGCGTCTTCTTGCGCTTGCGAGTCTGATCGCGGCGCCGACTTACGCCGACGCGCATGTTGAGATCAACATCGACCTCGCGTCGCAGACAATGACCGTCCATTCGGGCTCGGGCGAAACCTATGTCTGGCCGATATCCTCGGGCAGGGCCGGTCATGCGACGCCGCGCGGCGTCTTCCGGCCGAGAGCGCTGTACGCCATGGTCCACTCCGCCAAGTATGGCAACGCCCCGATGCCGCACTCCATCTTCTTCTACGGTCAATACGCGATACACGGCACGGCCGCAGTCGGCAATCTCGGCCGGCCGGCGTCGCACGGCTGCGT
>DASXXT010000321.1:0-2430 GCA_036502965.1 Roseiarcus sp.
GACCGCCACAACCACAATCCCGCGATCGGTCGCCTGTTTGATGACCGGATCGAGCGCCTTGCGATCAGATGGATTGACGATGATGATGTTCGCGCCGGCCGAGATCAGATTGCGAATGTCGGCGATCTGCTCCGACGGCCCACCGTTGCGGTTGGCGAGAATGACCTTGGAGACCTTGCCGGATGCGAGCGCCTCGGCCTTGATCGAGCACACCATCTCCTCGCGCCAGCCGTTGCCAATGAGGGTGTTTGAAACACCGACGACGTATGTCTTGTCTTCGGCGTTGACGTGCCCCGCTGCTGCAAGAGCGCCCGCGACGGCTGCGAGCGCGAGATAGCTTGATTTGATGAAAGATCTCACCGTTTCCTCCCGTATAATTTTTTTAGCTTTAGACTTGGTGCTCCCGCTCGACGACGATGACGCACGCCCCTCGAGCGTTGATAGCCCGCCTTCTGGGGCGGCCGCACCAGGAAGTTGCACCATGCGGGCATCGACTGCAAGGCTGGATCAGTCAGTGTGGCCGATCAACGGCGATTGTTGTGAATCGGGTTGACCCCCGGGCGACATCATTGAGCCAAATTAGGGTTTGGCAGCGTGACCCCCGCCGTTCGGCATCGAAACCCGCGCCGATTGGTGACCCTGACGCGCAGCGGGCTCCCGACTCAGCTCCTCTAGCAGCGGGCGCAGATAGAGCGGCGACACGTACAGGATCGGGTTCTCGATTGGCACGACCAGCAGAATGTGAATCGGCGTCACTCTTTGACCCCGCCTGCACCAATCGTATCAACGATCTTGCGCGCCGACCGGCGTCGGGACCCCACGCCGAATGACACCTTCGTCAAGGACAGCCAGCCGCACCTCTATATCGTGTCAATTCGAGAGGGCAGCGCAGGTGGCGTACAACGAAACGACGGCGGAGCGAGTGCGCGAGCTGCCGTTCAGTCGGTCTGACGTAGCCGAAAGGAAGATGACGGGCGGACTATGTTTCATGGTGCGAGGACATATGTGCTGTTCGGTCAGCGGCCGCGGCGGCCTCATGGTTAGGGTAGGAGCCAGTCCCCAGGATGCGGCGTTGCGCGAGCGCACGTTCAACCGATCGAAATGGCGGGACGCACCATGACTGGCTTCGTGCGCATCGCTCCAGAGGGCTACCACACCGGAGCCTCTTTGAAGGCCTGGCTAAATCTCGCTTTTGATTTCGTTGCGACTCTTCCGGCGGAGAGATCGTCCAAAGTGTCTCCGAAGCGAGAAGTGAAAGACCGACGTCGGCCATGATCGACCCGGCGTCGATGCCCGGGCTCTGGCATGCATGGTGACGATAAAGCCACCTCGGGTCAGCGGCCTCTGCGCAGGAGAGGCTGCAAAACGACTTGTGGTCTGGACTGCGTCGTGCAGTACAGGCCGATCGCCAGGACAGGACAAGACCGATGGCCACGAGCCCTTATGGTTTTTGGAGGTCTCCCGTTACCTCCGATTTCGTCGTCGCTGATTCGATCCGGCTCGAGCAGGTCGCGCTGGACGGCGACAACCTCTATTGGAGCGAAACTCAACCGCAAAAGAAGGGACGAAGCTTCGTCTACCGCATGGCGAAAGATGGGGAGCCCGAACCCGTCACGCCCGACGACGATAACGGCTTTAGCGTTAGGACGCGGGTTCACGAGTACGGCGGCGGGTCGTTCGCGGTTAGCGACGGCGTCGTCTATTTCTCGAACGACGCGGATCAGCGACTCTATCGCCAGGACGGCGGCGGCCAGCCGCAGCCGATCACAGCGCCGCCGACCGCGGCCGAGACCGACGCCCTGCGCTACGCCGATGGCGTCGTCGACCGGGGCCGTGGCCGCCTGATCTGCGTCCGAGAAGCCCATGCCCAGGGCGCGGAGGCGGTCAACGCGCTTGTCAGCGTCGACCTCTCGGGCGAGAGGCCGCAGCGCCTGCTTGTTTCGGGCGCCGATTTTTATTCGACACCGCGGTTGAACCCGGAGAGAAACCGTCTGACGTGGCTGAGCTGGAGTCACCCGGACATGCCTTGGGCGACGACAGAGGCCTGGGTCGGCGATATAGGGCCCGATGGCGAGATCACGCATGCGCGACGGGTCGCGGGCGGACCCGGCGAATCGGTTTTCCAACCGGAATGGTCGCCTGACGGCAACCTCTATTTCGTATCGGATCGGGGCTCCGGCTGGTGGAATCTTTATCGCGAGCGCGATGACGCGATCGAGTCCATAGCGCCGATGGACGCCGAGTTCGGACGCCCGCAGTGGCAGTTCGGCATGTCGACCTACGTGTTCGAGTCCGCCAATCGCCTGATCGCATGCTTCGTGCGCGACGGCGCTTGGACCCTGGCCATCATAGAGCTAGGAACAAAGCATTTCGAGATCGTCCCGACCGAATTCACCGACATCTCGCAGCTCCGCGCCGCCCCGGGACGGG
>DASXXT010000322.1:0-6188 GCA_036502965.1 Roseiarcus sp.
CGGTCCATTGATCGATGCGTTGAGGTCCAGTTTCCCGATCGCCGTGGAGCCGGGAATTGCCCCGGCGTGGACCTTGAGATCGAGGAGGCCGTTGGCAGACCTGCCGCCTTCGAAGTCGAGCCGCGCGGCGGCCGACACGAGATGCAGGCCGCCAGGCAGGGCGATACTCGAATCGTCGTTAAACTGGACGTCGCCCTTGAGCGTAGTTTGGCCAGCGAAGACCGGCCGTATAACGCCTGGCGCAAGCCCTTCGAGGCGCGAGTTGAGATCGAGCGTAAGCCGCCGCCCGGCGCCCTGCCGCGCAACGACGACCTGCCCGTTCGCCCAAACGTCCGCACCTGCGGCGAAGTCGAGCTTCGCGGTGAAATTGTCCAGCGCGCCTGCGCCATTGAAGGCGAGCTTTACCGGCGGCAGGCCGGGGAGATTGGTGAGATGCGCGAAGAGACCGCCAGCCGGCTCGGCGGAATTCACGTTGAGCGTGAGCCGATCGGTGGCGGGAACGTAAGTCAGCAGCGCTTTGAAGTCGCCCGGCGCATCAAGTCGCTGCGCTGTAAGAGTAAGGTCGAGGCCCTCTGACGGCGGTCCAAGCGTCGCCTTGCCGGAAATGTTGAGGCGAGCCGCGGCGCCGATGACCGGCTCACCGAGCGAGAGTTCCTGCACCGCGAATTGCTTGACAATCACCTTGACTGGCAGTTCGGGGAGGATCGGCTGTGGCGGTCCGATGTTCGGCGGCGGGGTTTCGGTGGGAAGCGGGCGCCGCAGAAACTGCATGCGCCCTATCGTGAGCTGGTCGACCTCGAGCCGCCGGCTGAACAAAGCCAGCCGGTTCCACACGAGCCGAACCTTGTCGACCTTGAGCCACGGCCCGTTGCGGTCGGAGAGAACGATGTCGCTGATTGAGGCGTCGGAAGACAGCACGCCGTCCACCGCGCCAATGGACACGCTCATAGACGGCGAAGACAGCGCCCGCGAGATCAAGTCGGCGAGGACGCCTTTGTCGCTCTCCGCCGCATCCGCGCGCGCGCAAAGCACCAGGAAGACGATCAGCGCCAACGCTTTGAGGCGGGGAAAGAACTGCGCCATCAGAATGACTGCCCGATGCTGACATAGACCGCCACCGGCCCGTTGCCGGCGCGGCGCTCGAGGGGAAAGGCGACGTCGAGGCGGATGGGGCCCACGGCGGTATAGTACCGCAACCCCAGGCCCGCCGCCGTGAACAAATGCTGGCTGAAATTCGGGAAGTTTGAGGCGAACGCGTTTCCGGCGTCGACAAACGGAACGACACCAATCGTATCGGTTACTTTCACTCGCAATTCCGCCGACGCCTCGAACAGACTGCGCCCGCCGACCACGGCGCCCCAGAAAACGGTCGGGCCGAGCTCGTTGTACGCGTAGCCGCGGACTGAGCCGCCCCCGCCGGCATAAAAGCGCCAGTTGGCTGGAATCTCGTCGAGCGCTGGGCCGCCCATGGCGCCGGCCGCGACCCGACCCGCCAGCACGAAGCGCGAGTCGGGGTCGAGGGAATAATAGGCTGACGCGCGCGCCTTCGCCTGCACGAGATCAAGGCTCGAGCCGAGGAATGTGCCAAAGCCTGAAGCGGAGACGTTGAGGCGGACGCCGCGCGTCGGGTCAAGCTTGCTGTCGGTCGTGTCAAAATTGGCCGACACCGGAACTCCGACCAGCGTGTACTTGACCTTGCCCAACGCGTCCGTGGCGTCGCCGTTTTGCGCTTCCAGGCCTGCCTGAACCCAGAAGTTCTGATTGAAGCGGTGGCGAAGCGAGGCAGTCACGTCCGCGTCCTCGGCCTTGTAGCCGACGAACCCAGCGCCGCTGGTGCTCAAGCGTTCCGCAAGAGCGTCGATCAGGAGGTCGTTGGTCGTGCCCCACAAGGCGGGTTTCAGAAAGCTTGCGGATATGCGCCCCCCGATATCTTGGGGCGAGAAGTCTCGGAGACTTTGCGACGCAATGAACCAAGGCGGCGCGTAGAAGGCGCTGGCCTGCAGGCGCAGACGCTCGGCGCCGCCGAACACGTTGCGATCTTCCCAATAGACTTGGCCCTCGGGCCCATTTGTCGTCGAATATTTCGCTGAGGCGCCGATCGCGTAGGGCAGACGATCCTCGACGTCGACCTGATAGGGCAGGCGGCCATAGGCGTCGAGCGCGGTCCCTTCGGTGATGCGCACGCCCCCAACCGCAGGAATTTCGCGGATGCTGTTCCGCGCGTCGGCGATCGCCGCCGGCGAATAGGGGTCGCCCGGACGGATATAGAGAAACGAGCGCACGACGGCGGGGTCGAAAGTTTGAGGCCCATGGATCGTCGCTTCGCCGAAGGGCGCGATGGGGCCTGGCGCCGCTGTGACAGTCACGTCCATAACACTTTGCGCATGATCGACGACCGGCGCGACCGACTGGATTTTTGCGAGCGGCCGCCCCTGTTTGCGGAAATAGTCGATTATGCGGGTCTCAGCGGCGCGGATCTCGCTCGCCGCCGCCGGGTCTCCCGACTTGAGGCCGACGATGCGCTGCGGCAATTCGGCTTCCGAGAATTCCACGCCGAGCGCGTTGAGAACGCGCACCGAGCGAAGCTTGAACAACGGGCCAGGGTCCACCTTGATGAGAACTGGGGCCGGAGCGCGATTGCGATAAGCTTCGGCGGTGCGAGCGAAGGCTGCGATGTCGCTCGACCCGATGGCGAGAGCCGCACGGTCGATCGAGATCGTCACGGCGGCGTTGTAGTACCCCGCGCCCCACAGCGCGTCGATGACTGGGGCGAAATCGCTCTCAGCGCGCCGCGCGAGAGCTTCGCCATCGGCAGGGGCGTCCTTGCGCAGTCTGTAGAGCGACGAAGCATCCCGGACCGCGCTCTTGAGCGCGCCATCGTCGCCTGTGACCTCGACGGTCAGTATATATGGAATGCTCGCCCGAGAAATCGGCGGCGGAGTATCGTCCGAGCCAAAGAGCCCGAAGAAATCAAAAGCCTGAGCAACAGTCCAGTCACTGAACACGATCACGGTTGCGGCAAAGGCGGCAATCAGACGGAGGCTGAGACGATCAAGCTGTTTCGCGAAACGCTTGCCAGCCAAGTCAAACGCCCTTTTCCCTGACTGACTAAGGGTTAACGGCAATGATTTTGAAGCACAGAGCCTCTCGCGTCAAAACGCGCGATTTCTGCGCTCAACGTCTGAGCTACGGACTTTCGTTGATCGGATCGAAGTCGTCATTTCGCGCGAGGCCTCCGCTTGCAGCCGAAAAGAGTAAACATCTCGGGATTGCGAGGGTTCTGCCGCGGACCGACAATCTGGAATTAGAGTTAACTCGTGACTCCAAGCCGTGCCCCTCGACCTCGTCCTGAGGCGCCGCGAAGCGGCCTCGAATGGCGCTCGGGGGGCGCCGAAGCGACGTTTCCGTCGTCTACCGCTTGTCCGGATGATCCTTCGAGGCCCTTTGCCAGAGGCAAAGGGCCTCAGGATGAGGCGGTGGACGGGGTCATCCAAACTTGAAGGCCAGCTTTGGGAGTTCTGCTAATTTGGCGGGCCGGTGGTCGGTCGCGCCTATTCCTGCGACTGGCCGCCCGCGAAGCGAGCGACCATCAAGGACCCCAGTATGATCGCGCCATAGATCGCTTGAATCCAGAACGACGGCACTTGCGCAAGCGTCAAGAGATTGCCGACGACCCCCAGCAGGAGCACCCCGGTCAGCGCCCCGAACATGGTGCCTTTGCCGCCATCCAGCGAAATGCCGCCGATCACCGCTGCGGCGAAGACGGTGAAGATGAGCCCATTGCCCTGATTGGCGCTGATCGCGCCGACATAGCCGGTGATGGCAAGGCCGCCCAAGGCAGCGAGAACCCCGGCCAGCACGTAGACGCCCCAGGTAATGCGCTCAACCCGAATGCCGGCGGCGCGAGCCGCTTCGGGGTTGCCGCCAATTGCGTAAAGCGCGCGGCCGAGCCGATGGCACCGCAACATAACGCCGGCGATCGCGAACGCCACAGCCGAGAGCCACACAGCGAGCGGCAGCCCAAGGAAGGTGATAACCATCAGGCCGTAGAAGGCGCCGGGGAGGTCGAACAAGGTCCGCCCGTGCGTCGCGCCCACCAACATACCGCGCAGGATGATCAGCATCGCGAGCGTCACGATGAAGGCGCTGAGCCTCAGCTTCACCACCATGAAGCCGTTGATGAAGCCGACCAGACCGCCGATGACCAAAACAGCGAGAATGCCGATCACAGTCGGCCATTCGAATCCGAAGCCGAAATTCTCGGCGGGCAGAACCACCATGGCGCCGATCGCGGGCGCAATACCGTAGATCGACTCGAGCGACAGATCGAACTTGCCGGTGATGATGACGAGCGATTCCGCCAGGACGACGAGCGCCAAAGCCGCTGAAGAGGTCAGGATCGTATTGATATTCCCCGAGGTGAGGAAAACGGGGCTTATGACGGAGCCGATGACAATCAGCGCCGCGAGCGCGGGAAGAAGCGCCAAATCGCGAAGCCGAGCCAAGGCGATAGCGCTGGTTCGGGGCGCGACGGGGATTCGCTGAGCGGCGGGCGCGGGGGCCGAACTCTTAGTCAATTTAAATCCCCTCGACCGACGCGACGAGCTCGTTGTCGCTCCAGCCCGCAGCATGCTCGGCGACGACCTTGCCATGCCGCATCACGAGCACCCGGTCGCAGACCCGCAAATCTTCGAGCTCGCCACTCGCCACCAAGATGGCCCGGCCGCCGCGCCGCGTATTTTCGATGACGCGCAAAAGCGCTTCTTTCGATTTCACGTCGACGCCCGCCGTCGGATCCATCAAAACGAGAACCGATGGGCGGCTCGAAAGCGCCCGTCCCATCACGACTTTTTGCTGGTTGCCGCCGGAGAGATCAGAGACAAGTTGGTCCGGCCCTTGCGTGACGACGCCAAGCGTCTCAATCGCTTGCCTAGCGGACGAGGCGCGGCGCGCGGGCGCGATGAATCCGAGCGGCCCGAGCGCGTTCGCAATCGGCATCGTGACGTTGTCGGCTACCGATTGCGTGAGAACGAGGCCCTGCTTGTGCCGGTTTTTCGGCACGCAGCCGACGCCAAGCGCAAGCGCAGAGGGGACGTCGCCCGCGCGCAAGGGAGAGCCGTTGATCCGGATTGCTCCGGCCTTATACGGCCCCAGCCCAGCCACGGCCTCGGCCACCCCGAGGCGACCGCTGCTCGTTGCGCCACAAAGCCCGATGACCTCGCCCGGCCGGATGGAAAAGCTCACATCGTCGAAATCCTCGCCGCCGAGACGGCTTACTTCAAGTGCAACAGGACCCTCGGTCGGCGCTTTTCGGTTGACGGCGTCGGCGAAGCTGAAGCTCACCTGCTCGCCGGTCATTGCTTCGATGAGAGCGTCCTTGGGCAAGGTCGCCGCCGGCGCGGTCAGGATGTGCTTTGCGTCGCGCAGGACGGTCACAGTCTGACAGACCTCATAGACCTCCTGAAGATGATGGGAGATGAACAGGAACGTCACCCCTTGCGCCTGCAGTCGTCGCATTTGCGCGAACAGGCGCTTGATCTCCTCTCCGTCCAATTGAGCTGTCGGCTCGTCGAGGATGATAAATCGCGCGCCATAGGAGAGGGCGCGCGCGATCTCGACCAGTTGCCGGGCTTCGACCCGGAGATCGCCGGCCCGCGACCGCTCCGAGACCGAGACATCCCAGCGATCGAGCACCTCCCGGGCGTCTTGCCATAGCGTGCTCCAGTTGATGAAGCCGCACCGAAGCGGCTGTCGATTGATGAACAGGTTTTCAGCAACAGTCAGGTCCGGAATGATGGTGGAGTGTTGGTATACGCAGGCGACACGCCGGCGCCATCCCTCGCGGTCGGCGATCGCCGGCGCCGGTTCACCGCGGAAACGAATCTCGCCGCTGTCAGGCTCGCGAAGACCAGTCAAGATTCCGACGAGAGTCGATTTGCCGGCGCCGTTGCGCCCGACGAGGGCATGCGACTCGCCCGGCAATACGCGCAGGCGCGCGTCGCTGAGCGCTATGGTCGCGCCATAGCGCTTCGAGACGCCGGTGGCTTCTACGATCGGAACGGCCTTGCCGAACTCGGCTTGTTCCGGCGTCTCGAGCATCAGGGACGCCTGAGCTATTTGGGAAGGTTCCCCCAAAACGCCTTGTCGTCGACATTGGCCTTGGTCACCAACGGCGCGGAAAGCTGATC
>DASXXT010000323.1:0-2118 GCA_036502965.1 Roseiarcus sp.
CTCCGATTCGTCGCCAACGAATAAATTTCGCTGGTTGAGTGTTCTTGTTCCTCTTAACAGTCTTACGGCTCCTTTGACGAAGGGTTTCTTTCGTCGCAACTTCATTTGAATAAAAATCGACGCTCGCGCGTTCACTAGCTAAAGCAGAAAAGCGACTCGATACTCTATCGAGCGGCTCTAAATTCTTTGCCCGATACAACCATGAGGCAATACATGCGCGAACAACGTCAACAAGGCGGCGTCGATCGTCGCACGCTTGTCGCCGCGGCCCTGGCGGCGACCCCCTTTATTGCTGCCAGAGCGGCTGGCGCTGGAACGAAAGTCTCGCAACCCGCCGTGCACTACCAGGCGACCCCGAAGGACGGGCAGGACTGCGATGACTGCGCCCATTTCTCTGCGCCCGGCGGCAAGCTCGTCGACGGCGACATCTCGCCTAAGGGCTGGTGCCGTCTGTGGACCAAGAAAGCCGCGTGACCATCTTGACGAGGTCCGGCGTCCTGCGAGCGAGGCTCATACTCGCATTGCTCGCCAGCGCGGTCGCAGGGCTCCGTTCCCCTACTCGACCACGAACGTCCGCCTCGGCCTCCAGTTCACCAAGTATCTTCATCTCTACGGCGGTACGAACAATTTCGACGACTCGTTCCTGGGCGGGACGCACAATGCGGCCGGCAACAATTCCGTGTTCGCCTATGCGTGGGTCGCGTTTTGAGGGAAGTTTGGGCCGCGGCTGTCGAAACTGCCGCTTAACGCTTCGTCCGCCATACTCGCCGCATGAAACACCGCGCCCCGCGGAGCGACTTCCCTGCTCTCCCCGCGGCGCCCGACCTCGCCACGGCCGCCGCCGCCTGGCTCGTCCATCTCGCCCATGAACGGCGCTTGTCGGCGCGCACGATCGAGGCTTATGGCCGCGACGCCAGGCAATTTCTCGCCTTTCTCGCAAAGCGCTTCGGCGCTCCGCCCGGAATCAGCGATTTCACCGACTGCGCCCCGGGCGATCTGCGCGCCTTTCTCGCCCACCGGCGGGCGGAAGGGGTCGAGGGCCGCTCGCTGCAGCGCGCGCTCTCCGCCCTCAAATCGCTCGCCCGCCATATCGCGCGCGAGAGCGGACAAACAGCGGCTGCGCTCGGAGCTGTCCGCGCGCCCAAGGCGGCGCGGCGCTTGCCCAGGCCGTTGAACCCGCCCGACGCCAGGGCCGTCACCACGACGGGCTTGCGTGAAGGCGAGGCGCGCGAACCCTGGGTGTTGGCGCGCGACGCCGCGGTGCTGGCCCTCTGCTACGGCGCGGGCTTGCGCATCTCGGAGGCACTCTCGATCCGACGCGCCGACGCGCCGACCGGCAAAACAGATGCCGTCACGATCGTCGGCAAGGGCCAGAAGTCGCGCTCGGCGCCGATCATTCCGCCGGTGCGCAGGGCGGTCGAGGACTATCTGTCGCTTTGCCCCTTTGCCCTCAAGCCCGCCGGCCCCTTGTTTGTCGGCGCGAAAGGCGGACCCCTGTCGCCCCGCATCGTGCAACTGGCGATGGCGCGGATGCGCGGCGCGCTCGGCCTGCCCGAAAGCGCGACGCCACATGCGCTACGTCACTCGTTCGCCACTCATCTTCTGGCTCGGGGAGGCGACTTGAGAACCATCCAGGACCTGCTCGGACACGCCTCGCTGTCCACGACGCAGGTCTATACGGGAGTCGACAGCGCGCGCCTTCTCGCCGCCTACCGCTCCGCCCACCCCAGGGCCTGAGGCGCGCATCCTCCTATCGACGACCTCGGGCGTCGAGCGCTAAGAATGCAGCGCGGCAATCGGAGGATCAAAGTCCATGTCGGGTAAGCGCATTGTGTTCACCGGCGGATCCGGCAAGGCCGGACGCCACGCCGTTCCGCATCTGGTCGCTCACGGCTATTCCGTCCTGAACGTCGATCTGAAACCGCTCGACTTGCCGGGTGTGCCGACGCTGATCGCCGATCTCACCAACAACGGCCAGGCGTTCAACGCCCTGACCACCCACCCGACCTTCGCCGGCTTCGAACTCGGCCATCCGCCGCGCCCTCCCGACGCGGTGGTGCATTTCGCCGCCATCCCGCGCGTGCTGATCGAGCCGGACAATGTCACCTTCACAACGAA
>DASXXT010000324.1:0-8513 GCA_036502965.1 Roseiarcus sp.
CCAGCGGCGCTTGGCGATCAAATCCCTGTGAAGGGGCCTCGATGTCATGAATGTGAATGGCGACGAATATGCGCCCTCGCTATAGCGCGATTCGCATGCGGCGACCGCATTCGCGAGCAGTCGCCGCCAAAACCTTCTCCCGTCCGCTTGGAACCGATCAAGGAGTGGCGCCATTTTTGCGCCGAGGCGTTTAAGATGAATGCGAACCGTATCCGCGACATCGATTTTTGGCGCGGGGCCGTGCTGATCGCGATCCTGATCGATCACATTCCCGGCAATCCGCTCGAAAATTGGACTCCAAGGAATTTTGGCCTCTCCGACAGCGCCGAGGCTTTCGTCTTCCTGTCGGGCTTGTCGGTCGGCGCTATCTATATGCCGAGAGCACACAAGTACGGCATCGAGCCGGTCGCTGGCGGCTGCCTCAAGCGCGCGCTCAAGCTTTACGGCGTCCACATCGCGCTGACTCTGGCCGCGCTTGTGGTGTTCGGGGCGGCCTATTGGATGAGCGGCGTCCCGGACCTGATCCAAGCGCACGGACGTGCTTTCGTCTTCGGCTCGCGGAGCGATGGCCTTTTGGGCCTTGCTCTCCTTAGCCATCAGCTGGGCTATTTCAATATCCTGCCTTTGTATGTCGTGCTGATGCTGTGGGCGCCCTTGGCGCTCGCGCTTGCACTACGCGACCCTCTCTTGGCTTTGATCGTCTCGGTCGGTCTCTATGCGGCCGCACGCGCCTTCGGCCTCAATCTCCCGAATTGGCCGGAGGCCGGGGGGTGGTTCTTCAATCCGATCGCTTGGCAGCTCGTGTTCACGCTCGGACTCGTATCAGCGATTCTGTGGCGCGACGGCCTTCCGCCGCCCGCGCCGTGGCTGCTGGCGCTGAGCGCCGTGACGGTGGCGGGCGCCGCGCTGATCGTGACCAACGAAGGCGGCCTAGCGCCTGGGCTCCGCGACACGGCGATTGCGCATCTCGACGTCGCCAAGCAGGATCTTGGATTGGCCCGCCTGATCCACTTCGTCGCATTGGCGTATTTGATTGCGGCGGCCACAGTGTTCGGCCGATTCATTGCGCCGGTGGTCCGGGGCGCCTTCGGGAAGGCTGTTCAAAGCCTCGGGCGCAACAGCTTGCCCGTTTTCGCCGCCGGCTCATTGATGAGCGCCTGCGGCCAAGCGGCGCTCGACGCCGTCTCCCCGCATGCCTCCCCAGGGATTGAACGGTTCGCCGGACTCGCGTACACGGTTGCGTCCATCGCCGTCCTGTTCGCCGTCGCCCACTGGATCGAGTGCAGAAACGCCCGCCTCAACGCCGGAAGTTCAGTCGCGCAACCAGCGCGTTCGCGCGCTTGGCGTCTGCTTCCTGCGTCCTACTCGCCCTGACCTCGGCGTTCGTGGTGAATGCGGCTCGCGCCGATGAGAACGGTTGTCCGAACGGGACGACGGCGTTTGAGACCAACGGCACGGTGCTCGCATTCCCGAAAGTGAGGGTCGGCCTCCCGGTCGATATTCTGGCCATAGGCTCGTCTTCGACCGAGGGAATCGGCGCGACTTCGCCCGCGAACGCCTATCCGGCCAAGCTCGAGGAGGAACTCGAAAAACGGACGGGCGTCGACTTCGACGTGAAGAATGCGGGGGTCGGCGGCGAACTGGCCGCCAAGACGCTTGAACGTCTGAAGAGCGCGCTGAAGTCCGGCTGGGCGCGGCTGGTAATCTGGCAGGTCGGCACCAACGACGCGATCGTCGGCGTCGACGAGGCGCTGTTCCGCGCAACTGTGAAAGCCGGAATCGCCGCCGCGCGCGCCGCCGGCATCCCGCTTATGCTGGTCGATCCGCAATTCACGCTCAAGAGCCCAGACCCGTTGCGCTACGAGCGCTTCGTCAAGATGGTCGATGACATCGGCACGGCAGACCGAGTTCCGGTGCTGAACCGATACGCGATGATGAAGCGCTGGGGCGCGAAAAGCGCCGCGGCGATCGGATTGCTGCTGTCCCGCGACGGCCTGCATATGAGCGACCTTGGTTATCGATGCCTCGCACATGCGCTAGCCGAGGCGATCGAAGGCGCGGCCGCAGCGAAGCTTTAGGTCGCCTCTCGCCTGGGCAAGAAGCTCGGGGTTGACGGCATCGAGGGGCAGCGATGCGGCTACGCGTTTGGCGGTGTGGGACGGTTTCGGCCATCGGCTTCGGCGCCATGAGCTTCGGCGGTTTTTACAGACCGACGAACGAGGCCGATTCAATGCGAACCCTGGCGCGGGCGCTCGATCTCGACGTCGATTTCTTGGACACCGCCAACGTCTATGGCGATGGGCTTTGCGAACAAGTGATCGGCTAGTTCCTGGCCGCCGAAGACAAAAGCCGCCGCGCCCGAGTGACGCTCGCGACCAGCCGGGCGGCTTCGCCGCAGGCGAGCGATATTCCGAGCAGCAATGGGTGGGAATCCAAAAGTACTGAAATCCATCGGACGGCCGCGCTGCACCTAGCGCAGCTGGACCCGAAGAAGGCGTCACACCTCAGTAACGCCGGATGGGTAAATCCAAGTGCAGAAGTCCTAGCGGAACGCCAACGGCCCATTTTCCGAGGATACGCCGAACAGAGCGCGTATGCCCTCGAGCAGACGACGGGTCGGGGCGCCTTCGACAAGCGTCGCGAGATAGTCCTCCGCCCATTTCCTGACGTCGTTTTCCAACAGATGTTCGAGCATCGGCGCGTGGCGCTCGCGGCGCTCGGTCAATGGCATCTCCAAGGCGCGCT
Organism: Roseiarcus sp.; assembly: GCA_036502965.1. Classification (GTDB taxonomy): domain Bacteria; phylum Pseudomonadota; class Alphaproteobacteria; order Rhizobiales; family Beijerinckiaceae; genus Roseiarcus. Next base: position 2,746 of record DASXXT010000324.1, read on the forward strand.
TCAGCGCCGCCGCCACCGCATCGGTTTCGTGCGGATTGACGATCAACGCGCCGGTGAGCTCTTTCGCCGCACCGGCGAATTGTGACAGCACAAGCACGCCCGGATCGTCCGGATCCTGAGCCGCCAGATATTCCTTGGCGACCAGATTCATGCCGTCGCGAAGCGGAGTCACCATGGCGACATCGGCGGCGCGATAAAGGCCCGCCAGGACTGTGCGCGAATGGGAACGGTTGACATACCGAATCGGCGTCCACGCCGCGTCGCCGAAATGGCCGTTCACCTTGCCTATGAGGCCGGTCAACTCGCTTTCGATATCGCCGTACTGTTTGATGTCAGAGCGGCTCTTTGGCGTAACCTGCAACAGAGTCACGTTGCCGCGCCACTCCGGATTGTTCTCAAGCAGCCGTTCGAACGCCTTCACCCGGTCCGGAATGCCTTTCGAATAGTCGAGTCGATCGACGCCAAGGATGAGCTTGTTCCCGCCAAGGCTCTCGCGCACCAGGGCGACCATCGCCGAGCGGCCCGCGTTCCGCGCGAGGCGCATGTACGCCTTGGTCTCAATGCTTACCGGGAAAGCGCCGAGGCGCACTTTCTGTCCTTCGAATTCGTAGCCGGATCGGTTCTGCGTGGCGCCCTGCGATACCAAGTATTGACCGAAATTCTCACGGTCGTTTTCCGTCTGGAAACCGACCAGATTATAGTAGGCCAGGCCGCCGAGGATTTCCCTGTGGTGCGGCAGGGTCTGCAGAATGTCGGGCGGCGCACACGGCGTGTGAAGGAAAAATCCGATGGTGTTGCGATGCCCGCGCGAACGCAACTCTCGTCCCAGCAACATCAGATGATAGTCGTGCACCCAAACGACGTCATCCTCCCTGAGCAGCGCGCTCAAGCGGTCGGCGAACATGCGGTTGACCCGGATATAGCCGCTGGCGTCGGCGCGGGAATACTCTTGCAGATCGACCCGGTAGTGAAGGATCGGCCACAGCACGCTATTGGCGAGGCCATTGTAATATTCCTGAATGTCGTTTTGCGACAGATCAATGAGGACGTAGGTGATCTTGTTGATATCGACGATATGAGGCATTTGGTTCGGCTGCTCAGCAACCTTACCGCTCCAGCCGAACCACATTCCGTTCCGATTTTTTAGCGCAGCCTTCACCGCGACCGCCATTCCCCCGGCGAGAGGAGTGCGCGGAGAATCAGGAACCGCCACGCGGTTGGAGACGATTATCAGTCGCGCGCCCATGCTTCCTCCCAACTCGACGACAGCCGCGTTGCGCTGTTGATGATGCCTGCCATGGAGTATGTCTGAGGCAAATTTCCCCACAGCTCTCCCGCGTTCGGATGGATGTCCTCGGAGAGAAGTCCGTAGGCGTTGCGGCGCGCCAGAATCGATTCGAACAATTCCCGCGCTTCGTCCGCGCGACCGATCTGATAGAGCGCGTCGATGTACCAGAAGTTGCACGCCAGAAAGGCGGTCTCCGGCGCGCCGAAGTCGTCGGGCGCGGTGTAACGCATGATCCGGCCGTTGCGCGTGAGCTCGCGGCCAATGGTGTGACAGGTCTTGATGAATCGGGGATCGTTCGAGGACAAGAGTCCGAGATCGGCGACCAGCAGGACGCTGGCGTCGAGATCCGGCGAGCCGAAGGCGCCGGTCAAGGCGCCTCGCTCTTCATCCCACCCTTCTTCGAGAATTCGCTTCCGTAAAGTGCGCGCGTTGGTCGCCCAGTATTTGGCGCGGTCCGCGATTTTGAGTCTGCGCGCAATGCTCGCGAGCCGGTCGCAGGCCGCCCAGCACAGCGTCGCCGAATAGGTGTGTGGCTGCGCGCGGGTGCGATATTCCCACAAACCCGCGTCAGGCTCGAAGGCATGCACAATGGCCCGCTCGCCGAGACCCTCGAGTAGCCGGAACAGCGCCTCGTCCCCCTTCTTAGGCAGACGCTCGTCCACGAACATCTGCGTCGCAGCGAGGACGACGCTGCCATAAACGTCGTTTTGCCTTTGGCTTGCCGCCAGGTTGCCAACTCGAACCGGGCCCTGGCCGAGAAAACCTTTGAGGTCAGGCGCGATCCTTTCCTCAAGGGACGAAAACGGCACGATGCCGTGCAGCGGCTGTATCTCCTCGTCGACGGACGCGATCGTAGTGATGTAGTTGATGTAAGATTCCATAATCTGCGTGGCGCCGAGCCGGTTCAGCGCGTCGACGACGAAATAAGCGTCACGCAGCCAGCAGTAGCGATAGTCCCAGGTTCGCGACGACGAAGGCGCCTCTGGGATCGACGTCGTATGCGCTGCCACAATCGCGCCCGTCTCAGCGAAGCTGCAGAGCTTGAGCGTGATCGCCGCGCGCACCACCTCCACTTGCCATTCGTAGGCCAGCGCGAGATAGCGCACCCAGGCGTGCCAGTAGTCGCGCGTGCGGTCGAGGAATTCGCGAGACGTCGTATCGATGGCGCTGAGGAAAGGATCGTCCTGGCCGAATATGAGGTTGACCGGCCGGTTCAGCGGAAATGAAATTTCTTTGACAATGTAGGAAAGCGGGGCGTCGGACGTTAGGCGCAGAACTTGTGCCCCGTCCAGGTAGCGGATGTGATTGGAGCCGACAACGAAATTGGTGGTCGGACGGCCGTAATCGTGGGTTGGGCGCACCCGGATTGTGATCCGCGGCAGGCCGGCGATCGGTTCGATGCGCCGGATGATTTGCGGCGGCCTGTATACGCGCTCGAACCGCTCGAAATTTGGAGCGAAATCGGCGACCCGCACTTTTGCGCCATTCGAGTCGGTTAGGACCGTCTCGACGATCGCCGTGTTGCGCATGTAGCGCGAATCGGTCTCGGCCAGGTTCGCGAGCGTAACGTCGCAGAACCCTTTCTCCTCGTCGCCAGCCAGCAGCCGCGAGAACACCGGATCGGAATCGAAATGAGGGAAGCACCACCACACGATCCGTGCGTTCTGGTCGATGAACGCCGCCGCGCAGCTGTTGCCGATCAAGGCCAGGTCGAGATTCTGCTTTTTTGTTTGACTGCCCTCGGTCATGCGCTACTTCCCCGAGCGGCGAATTCGGCGAGCCACTCGCGCACCGCTCCCGGCTCCGGGAACGCGCCAATCGCGCCCGGACGCGGACGGCCGACTGAATAGGCGAACCCTCCCCGCGCACTGACGAGGGCGAAACCGCTTTCATCGGTCGTATCGTCGCCGATGAAGATCGGCGTACGGCCCCGAAACGTTGAGGTGGAGAGAAACGCCGCGATCGCGCCGCCTTTGTCGAAACAGGGGCTCTTGATCTCAATCGCGTAATGCGCATCCATAATGTCTACGGCGATCGGAATCGAATCCACGAGCTGCTTGACGATATTGCGCAGCGGCCGTTCTGCGGACGGCGCAAGTCGATAGTGGACTGTGAAGCTGAAGCGCTTGTCTTCAACGAATACGCCCGGGAACAGCTCCGCCGCGCGTCTCAACGCGGCCAGCAGCAACTGAGGCAGGTCGGCCGCCGCCGTCGCGGTTGTCGGCGCATTGGCATCCAGACGGATCTCCGCGCCATGAACTCCGCTCGCTTTCAGCCGCAACGGCGCGAAGAGACGGTCCACATCATCGATGGAGCGGCCGCTGATCAGCGCCAATGCGCCGGCGAGCTTGCATTCGGTGCGCGCCAGCGTCGTAACCAGTCCTGCGGGCGTCACGACGTCATCGGGGCGCCCTGCCAAGTCAAGCAGAGTGCCATCGACGTCGAGAAAAAGAGCGAGCGGAGCGTCGCTTAACGCGGCCACACCTGCCGTCGCGCCCTCTATGCTCGGCGCGTTCAATTGGTCCACTCGCAACTCCTGACACCCCCTCGCCCGACCTAAGCAGGTTTTGGGGCGACAACGTGGTCGTGGTGTGGCGGCACGTCCGGCCGCCATCGTTTTCCCCAGGAAGCCCCGGGTCGTGGAGCCTAAAACGCGCCACGGTCGAGTTGGTTCCCAGTTAAGGCGAAGAAATCGCCGCGACGCGGCTGTCAAAACTTGGGAACGTAGACAACGCGCAATCGTCGCTGATCTTCGGGCGCACGGGCGAACTGGCATGGCGGAGCGGTCGCTTCTTCTGTAGAATTTGAACTAACCGGCCTGCAGCCTCGTCGTAGGGCTTTATTTTCAGAGTGTAGTCGCAGTGCGGACACAGCCCTGCCGCACCGCGGCGAACGGATAATGAGAGATGAGCGCGCCCTCAATCTCGGTCACCTCGCACCCTAGCGGCGGGCTGGTTTTCGAGGTGATCGTCCGTGACGGGCGCGGCGAGAGCCGGCATCAGGTCACGATGCAGGCTGACGAAGCGGAGCACTGGGCGAAGCTCGGCGCCGAGCCCTCGCGTTGCGTCGAGGCCGTGATGCGGTTTCTCCTCGATCGCGAGCCGAAAGAATCGATCTTTAACGCGTTCGACATGCGCGTCGTTCGGCGTTACTTTCCGGAGTTCGACGAAGCGTACCCCGCCTATCTCGCCCGCATAATAAGCGGCAAACCGCGGAGCGGCGCATAGCCGTCGGCCAAAACACGGAGGCATGCTGTCATGACCGTCGCCCTCGCCCGGCCGGAGGCGACTCTCGACTCCCGCTATACCGCGTCCGAGGGCTGGGTCTATATGACTGGGACGCAGGCGTTGGTGCGCCTGCCCATTCAGCAGCGCCTGCGCGACGCAGCGGCCGGCCTCAACACTGGCGGGTATATATCGGGTTATCGCGGCTCGCCGCTCGGGCGCTACGACATTGAGCTGTGGCGCGCGGCGCCACAGCTCAAGCAACACAACATCGTCTTCCGCCCAGGCCTCAACGAGGACCTCGCCGCGACGGCGATTTGGGGCGCCCAGTACCTCAACAGCTTTCCCGGCGCGACGGTCGATGGCGTGTTCGGCATCTGGTACGGCAAGGGCCCGGGCGTCGATCGCTCGGGCGATGCGCTGCGCCACGCCAATTTCACCGGCTCCTCGCCCAAGGGTGGCGCGCTCGCGCTCGCCGGCGACGACCACGGCGCGAAATCCTCGACCGCGGTGAATTTCTCCGACACTGTGTTCATCGCCGTCGGCATGCCGGTCATCTATCCTTCCAATACCCAGGAGCTGCTTGATTTTGGCCTGCACGGCATCGCCATGTCACGGTTTTCCGGCTGTTGGGTGGGCATGAAGGTGGTCACCGACGTCGCCGAGGGCGGCGGCACGGTCTATGTCGGGCCCGACCTACCTCAGATCCTTTTCCCGGAACGGCCAAGCACCCCGCCTGGAGGTGTGTGGGCGCGGATGATTGATGCGCCAGTGGCTCAAGAAGAGCGGCTCTACCAGCACAAGCTTCCGGCTGCGCTCGCTTACGCGCGCGCTAACGGCCTCAACCGCATCATCGGCGAGGGCGAGGAGGCGAGGATCGGCGTGGTCGCGGCCGGCAAGGCCTGGCAGGACCTCTTGCAGGGGCTCGGCAATCTCGGCCTTGCCGACAACGGCGCCGCGCTCGGCCTCCGCCTGCTCAAGGTCGGCATGGTGTGGCCGCTCGATCCGGTGATCGTACGCGACTTCGCCCGCGGCCTCGATCTCATCGTCGTGATCGAGGAGAAGCGCCCGCTGCTCGAGGATCAAATTCGCTCCATTCTCTATGGCGATTCGAGGGCGCCGCGAATCGTCGGCAAATATTTCGACGGGCTGGCGTTCGACCCTTCGCCAGGCGCGGCTGCCATTCCCAATTTCGGCGAGATCACGCCCGAACTCGTCGCCACCGTTCTGGTCAAGGCGATTTCACGCCATGATCC
>DASXXT010000325.1:0-2214 GCA_036502965.1 Roseiarcus sp.
TCGTTCGCCGTCAATTGGTGGGAGCCCTCTCCCGTAATGAGAATCGTGCGTCGGCTCGGATCGGCGAGCGCAACGCCAAAGGCCGCAGCCGTCGCCCAGCCGATCGATCCCCACAAGACCTGGGCTTCAACCCGCACTCCATCGGCAAGCCGCATGGGCATGATGCCAAGCGTAGAACTGCCCGTTTCAAGAACGACGGTATCTCCAGCCCGGATAAAGCCGGCGTAGCGTGGATAGAGCGCGTCCATCGTGATTTTGTCTGATGGCTTGCCGTCAATGGGCGGCTGCGCGCCGTCGACCGTTCGGCGAAATGGCGGGGCGGGCGATTTCAGCTTCGCGAGTTCGACGAGCACGTCCGCAAGGCGGACGCCATTGATCACTTTCTCGCCTATCCGGACGTCGTTGAGACCGATTGTGATGAACCGCGCCGGATCGAGTTTTGCCGAGTAGGCGGCGGTGGTGATGTCGTTGAGGTTGACGCCGCCGAGATCGAGCACGACGTCGGCGCCCTCGACGATCTCGCGCGCGCTCTGCGCTGACATCGCGCCGGCATAGAGGCCAGCGAATTGCGGGTGACTTTCGTCGACCAGGCATTTTTCCATCACCATCGTCGCAAAAGGACAGCCCAGAGCTTCGATCATGTCTCGCAACTGATCTTGCAGCCCAAGGCGCGCTATGGTGAAGGCCGGCAGGGCGACAACCGATTTCGCGCCTTTGAGCCGCTCGCTGATGGCGGCGATCGCCTTTTTCAACGCCGACTCGTTCGACTTCAAGGTCAGCGAGCGTACGTCAGCGGGCGATACCGGCGCCAGCGCATGGTCGGACGGAACGAGGATATAGGCAGGCTGATTGTTGCGCCGCGCCTCGGCGATCACACGCTCCATCTCGATGACGCAATTGTCTGGATTGATGAGCGCGGAGCAGCAGGCCGCCCCAGCGGATAGGCCGGCGAAATTGCCGAACTCGCCGTCGCCGAGAGTGTGATGGGCGATCTTGCTCAAGCGTTGGTTCTGATAGGACGGCATCCCTACGATATGGAAGACCAGCGAGCGCTCGGCTTTCGCGCCCATCACGCCGTTCAGCGCCGACAATTCGCCGACGCCATAGGTGGTCGCGAGCAGTCCCGCGCCCCGTATGCGGGCATAGCCGTCGGCGGCGTAGGCCGCGTTCAACTCGTTGGCGCAACCGATCCATTTGACCTTTTGGCTGGTCTCGACTGCGTTGCATATCGGGAACAGATAGTCCCCAGCGACGCCGAAGCAATGCGCGACGCCCTCGTCGGCAATGCGTTGAACGATGTAGTCGGCTACGCTTGTACTCTGTAACTTTTTGGCGGCTGACGTCTCGAGCGAGTGTTCTGCCACGGCAACCTCCTTGTTGGCTCAATTTTTCCTAGGACGCTCGGATGGGCAACCTAGAGCACTAGCCCGGTTCATCGGTCTCGCGGCGTCAAGCCGCCGCATAAAGCACAAGGCCAACTAACCTCCGACGATCGCGGCCTGCGGGGGTCAGAAAGTGTGTCTCGATGAAAGCCGCCTGTTCACGGGGGAGGGACGAACCCTCTTTACTTTCGCGCGAGCTCCATCTGCCAACGTGGGGTCCATCTCCTCCTCCCGTGCTGCTTGAATCTTCGCGCTCCGCCGCGTGCAAGACTTTGACTGCGCAAGCCCGAGCCGTCATACCAGCAGGAGGCCTCCCCCGCGCAGGGCGCTAGCGGCCGAGCGTCACTTCTCGCTTCCGGAGCGACTGACGCTGTCGCGCAGCTCCACCAAGCTCGCCCGCAATCTGTCCTGGATGATCGTCGTGGCGTCGGTTGTCGTCTTCTTGGTCAACTCGGCGATGTCGCGTGTGTTCTGCATCGTGAGCTCGAACGCCCTTTTCGCGTAATCCTTCTGCTTGGCGAGCGTGGCTTGTGGATCTCCCACAGGATGAAAGTCCCGCACCATCGCCGACGTTTCCTTAAACGCCGCCTCTATGATCTCGCGCTGCTTGTCCGCAAGCGCTTTGGCGCCTTCCCCTGCTGCTTGAGCGGAACGCCCGAGCGCATCGATGTTCTTGAGCTGTATGTCGACCAGCTTGTCGACATCGACCTTGGGCAAACCAAGGCGAGCGCCGAAGGCTTTAATCTGGTCCATGAATGATTCTGTCGTCATCTCTTCCTCCTCATGTTTCCGCGTCTCAGACAGATTTGCGCGGAGTTATTAGCGCCAGCGA
>DASXXT010000326.1:0-2978 GCA_036502965.1 Roseiarcus sp.
CATGCGGGCCGATCTCGGCGTTCAGGGCATCCAAGTCGTCCCCGAACAGCGCCCGTAAGACCATCGGGAACACCGCCAGATTGAGGAATCGGACCGCCGCTGCCTTGAGGCGGTCTGGGGCGAACGCAGGCAGCGCTCTCGCCGGGTCGGACTCGGTGAACTCGGACAAGATCCGGCTGATGGCGTCTATCTGGCGATCGCGCGCCATGCGGCTGATGCTCGCTGCGACATCGGGGAACCGGCGCGCTTCCGCCACCGCCACCCGGATCAGCCCCATTGTTTCAGGCGCGAGGGCCCGGGTCAAAATGTCGGTCCCAAGCGCTTTGAGCCGGTCCTCAATCGGCGCCCCGGGCGAGGAAACGACGTCAATACCGGTGCTCCGGCGCGCGAGGCGCTCGATGACAGCATTGAACAGCGCTTCCTTGCTGGGGAATCTGGCGTAGATCGTCAGCTTTCCGGCGCGGGCGGCCTCGGCGATCTCGTCGACGCTGGCGCCGGTAAAGCCGCGCTCGATGAAGACCTTGCCCGCCGCGTCGAGAATTCGCTCGTCGACCTGGCCCGCCAGCGCGCGGGGCGGACGGCCGGCCCGAACTACGTACCGCCCGTCCGAGGCCCGCGCCGACACGTCATCAGCTTTCATTCGCTTGTCCCTTCACGTTTTCGCTCGCGTGAAATTCTTCTCCGATCGATCTAAGTCGCGCGGTGGCCCAAGTAAAGATGGAAACGGTATCGTACCGTTCAATAACCTACGGCGCAATGGGCGGCCGGTCGATTCTCGGCGTTCCGACTTGGCCGCGACGCCAAGCCGAACGAGCTATTAACACCGATAGTGTGTGCCTTCACAATTTTGCGATCGTGGCGGATTCCTCGGGGGACGCTCTTGACTCATGCCAAAGCGACGTTATTTCTAGCAATGAAACGGTAAGGTACCGTTCTATTTCAGCTCACCTGCCCACGGCGGGTTTTCGATAGGAGTTTCAGCCATGCACAGGGATCAAGACGGAGTCACGTTCATGAACGCGCCGGCAGCAGCTCCGCCGGCCCCGGAAAGCGGCGGGGGGGCCCTTCTTAGCTTCCTTGAGTCCCTCATCGGGGGCGCCTCGCTGCTCGGCTGCCCGGAGCGCCGCGCGCCGACCCCTCGCGAGGAGAAGCGGGCGCAGTCCCCATGCACTCTCTCGGCGGAGGCCTTCCGCGACGCGGTCCGGGCCCACAAGGCCGAGGCCGTGGAGCAGAAGCAGGCCCTTACTCAGGAAGCGCAGCTCGAACGCCGGCGTCAGATCAAGCTTCTCCTCGAACAGCATCTCAGGGACGAATCGTGGCGCGAGCTGCTCGCCCACGCCGAACTCGCCGCGCTCAACGGCGAGCAGGAGATGATGCTGCTGCGCTTTCCGTCGGACCTCTGCAGTGACGGCGGGCGAAAGATCGACGTTGCCGAGGACGGTTGGGAAGAGACCCTGCGCGGCGAAGCGGCCGAACTCTACAGCCGGTGGCGAACGGAGCTGAGGCCGTTGGGCTTCGGCCTCAGCGCGCGCATCGTTAGCTTTGAGGACAAGGGAATCATCGGCGATCTCGGCCTCTATCTGACCTGGGGCGACTGAGCGCGCTTACACGCCCGCGCGATAGGTGCGTCGCGCCGGCACGCCGTCCCGACAGACCTTTCAGACGCGTGGTGCGTTCTTTCACAATCCCGTGATCGACAGGGATTTTTCTACCAGCACTCTTGACTCACGGTGGACCAAGTTCCTAATACAAATGAAACGGTAACGTACCGTTTCTTTTATGTAGTGCCCGACAGCGGGCTGGTCTCTGGAGTTTCGACCATGCGCAACGATCAAGACGGCCTCATGTTCGAGGATGCGCTCCCGCCCGAATCCGCTTGGGATGCAGGGCCCGGCGGCGGCGATTCACCCGCCGCGCACGTCGGGGTGTGGCGGGAGACCGTCGCTTTGCGCGGTCCGACGCGCGCGATTCCGCCCGCGGCCGAGCCCCCTCGCCGCCCCGTCGAAGCGGATGCCAAACAGGCCCCTCAGCCCAGCCCCCAGGAGGACAAGCCTGCGGACAAGTCGCGCGGGGGCTTCGTCCACCGGCATCCGGTCAAGGCCGTGGCCAGCCTGATCGCGGTCCTGCTCGGCTCGGCGGCCGGATATGTCTACCTGGAGAACGCGTGGCATTTCGAAACGACCGACGACGCCTTCATTGCGGCGCGGCAAATCTCCATCGCCCCCAAGGTCTCCGGCTATATCACCGCCGTGCCGGTCACCGACAACCAGCACGTTGCGGCCGGCGGCGTGATCGCGCGGATAGACGATCGCGATTTCCGCGTCGCGCTCGCCCAGGGTGAGGCTTCGGTCGCCGCCGCGCAGGACAACATCCGCAGCACCGAGGCGCAGATAACAGTGCAACGGGCCGAGGTCATCCAGAGTCAGGCGCAGGTCGAGCAGACGCAGGCCAGCGTCGCGTTCGCTCAAAAACAGGCGACGCGCTACGAGCTACTCGCCCGTGAAGACTCGGGAACCGTCCAGAACTCGCAGCTGTACGGCTCCCAACTCCTTGAGAAGCAGGCGACGCTGAAGACGAACCAGGCGGCTCTGATCGCGGCTGAGCGGCAGATCGATGTCTTGAAGGCGCAGCGCAGCACCGCTGAAGCGAACCTCGCCCAGGCGAATGCTCAGCGCGACCAGGCCGCACTCAATCTCTCCTACACAGCCGTCACGGCCGCCCAGTCCGGGCGCGTCGTCAGCCTGTCGGCCGGAGTCGGCGAATTCGCCTCGTCGGGAACCAGCCTCGCCATGTTCGTGCCGGACGACATCTGGGTCACCGCGAACTTCAAAGAGAATCAGCTCGACGCCATGCGCCCCAATCAGGCAGTGAAGCTCGAAATCGACGCCTATCCGGAACGCGCCGTCGAGGGCCATGTCGCCAGCGTCCAGCCGGGATCGGGGACCGCCTTCTCGCTTCTGCCGGCGGAGAACGCGACC
>DASXXT010000327.1:0-3353 GCA_036502965.1 Roseiarcus sp.
CACAACTGCAATCGGCTTCGGAATCGAATGCATGATCGCGCGCTCGAGCGCGACGAAGAATTCGGGACCTGGCTCGGCCGGAACCGAGCGGATCACGCCGCCGGCCATGAGGAAGCCGAAGGCGTGGATCGGGTAGGAGGGATTCGGGACCAATACGACATCGCCCGGCGCGGTGATCGCCTGGGCCATGTTGGCGAAGCCTTCCTTCGAGCCGAGCGTGGCGACCACTTGCGTCTCGGGATCAAGCTTGACCCCGAACCGGCGTGCATAATAGCCCGCCTGGGCGCGGCGGAGGCCGGCGATGCCTTTCGAGGCGGAATAGCGGTCGGTGCGCGGCTTGCCGACAGTTTCAATGAGCTTGTCGATCACATGCTTGGGCGCGGGCAAGTCGGGATTGCCCATGCCGAGATCGACGATGTCGGCGCCGGCGGCGCGGGCCTTGGCCTTGAGCTTGTTGACCTGCTCGAAGACATAAGGCGGCAAGCGCCGCACCCGGTGAAAATCGCTCATCGCAGCTTCTGGCCTTGGGTCTTATCGCGATTCGCCGGCCGAAGCGCCGACCCGGCCCTGTAGCATCGGAAGCCCGAAGGCGGCAAACGGGATATCGGCTATTGCGGGGCGCTGGGGGCGTTCGACTTCGGCTTTTTTTGCGCCGCTTGCTCTTCGGCCAACGCCTTGGCCGCCGGCGCAAAGCCCTGTCGAAGCGTGTCGTGCTGCTTCCCGACCCCATCGAGATCGTTCTTGACCGCCTTGAGCTCGTCGTTCTTCAAAGTCGGGCGCGCTGGCTCGGGCGGCGGCTGGAACACCGGAATGTAGTCGAGATCGCCGGCCGGTCGCGTCTTGCTGACGAAATCCGCCGGAGGCCCGACGTCGGTGGCGAATCCAAAGACCTTGAACGCCTGCTTCAGGATGCTGTCCTGTTGCTGCGCAAAGCATGCCGACCCGGCGACGAAGAGCGCGGCAAGGGCGAGCAGCCCAGCTGATGCGATCCTCCTCAGGCCACGTCCGGCGCTTTCGGCACAAATCGTGCAAAACATTTTTCTGTCCGAAAGGTGTTGTTGGCTTCGCGGACAGGTACTGACCTATTATGACCAAAACGGGACCGGGCCTCGCGCCCGAAATGACAGGAAACGCTCGTCATGGCCAAGACCCCGAGCAAGCCGAGGTCGCGCGGCAAGTCGAAGCCGATGAGGGCTGCGCCCGCAACATCCGCTGCGAGCCGGGCCAAATCGCGACTTCACGCCGAAACACGGCCCCTGGTCAAAGCGGCTCCCACGAAAACCGCTGGATCGCCAGCCAAGTCAGCGGCGCCCAAGGCGGCGGCCGCCCCTAAAGCGCGAGTCTCGGCGCCTCTTCCGAAAACGAAGCGATCGGCTTCCCAGCGGCGGCAGGCTGAGCGACGACAGCCAACGGAAATCCAGACCGCTCCCGCCGAGCCGATTCAATTCGCGCCGCCCGCCGCGCCGCCCGAGCCGGGAAGGGACGCTGCGCCGCCGCTTGCGACGCCCGCCCAAGCCGTCGACGCGAGCGGCCAATATCCCGCCCCCGACGTGGAGGCGCTCGCGCACAACATCGCGCAGGCGATCGAGCAGGGCGGCAAGGTGCTTGCCGCCTACTTGCGGCCGCGAGCGAGCGGCGAGATCAAGACCACAATCGCCGACGAAATCGGCGAGATGGTGCGTTCCATCGGCCGCGTGGCCGAATATTACATGACCGATCCCCAGCGGGCGTTAGCTGCGCAGACCGCGCTGACCAAGCAGTTCGTCGACCTCTGGGCCTCGACCCTTGAGCGCCTGCGGGGCGAAGAGGCGCCGCCGGTCGCCGCGCCCGACGCAGCCGATAAGCGCTTCGCCGACGCCGCGTGGCGCGACAATCCGTATTTCGATTTCATCAAGCAGGCCTACGTGCTGACGACGCGCTGGGCCGACGATCTGGTCAAGCGCGCCGACGAGCTCGATCCGCACGATCGCGAGAAAGCGCAATTCTATTTGCGGCAGGTCACCGCGGCGCTTTCGCCCTCGAACTTCCTCGCCACCAATCCGGAGCTTCTGCGTACGACCCTCGCCGAGAGCGGTGAGAACCTGGTGCGGGGCTTGAAGATGCTGGCCGAGGACATCCAGGCGGGGCGCGGCAACTTGCGGATTCGTCAGTCGGACGCGCGCGCGTTCAAGCTCGGCGTCAACATGGCGGCGACACCGGGCAAAGTGGTCTTTCGCAATGCGCTGATCGAACTCATCCAGTACGAGCCGAGCACGCCCGAAGTCTACAAGCGCCCGCTGCTTATCGTCCCGCCGTGGATCAACAAGTTCTATATCCTCGACCTCAATCCCGAGAAGTCGTTCATCCGCTGGGCGGTCGCGCAGGGCTTGACCGTGTTCGTCATCTCCTGGGTCAATCCCGACGAGCGCCACGCCGACAAGGACTTCGACAGCTATATGCGTGAGGGCATCCTCACCGCCCTCGACTGTATCGAACAGGCGACAGGCGAACGTGAGCTTGCTGCGATCGGCTATTGCGTCGGCGGCACGCTGCTCGCAGCCACCCTCGGGTATATGGCCGCCGCCGGCGACAGGCGCGTCACCAGCGCGACCTTTTTCGCCACCCAGATCGACTTCGCCGACCCCGGCGATCTCAAGGTGTTCGTGGACGCCGAGCAATTGAAGGCGGTCGAGGAGCGGATGGCCGAGCGCGGCTATCTCGAAGGCTCGGCGATGGCCAACGCCTTCAATATGCTGAGGCCGAACGACCTCATCTGGTCCTATTACGTCAACAATTATCTCAAGGGCAAAGAGCCGATGCCGTTCGACCTCTTGGTCTGGAATTCGGACTCAACCCGCATGCCCGCCGCCAACCACAAGTTCTATTTGCGCCGATGTTATTTGCAGAACGATCTGTCGAACGGACGGATGGAACTGGGCGGCAGGACGCTCGACCTGAAGAAGGTGACGATCCCGGTCTATGAATTGGCCACGAAGGAAGACCACATCGCCCCTGCCCGCTCGGCGTTCACCGGGGCCAAATGCTTCGGCGGCCCGGTCCGCTACGTGATGGCGGGATCGGGCCATATCGCCGGCGTCGTCAATCCGCCTGGCAAGCCGAAATACCAATACTGGTCGGACGGGCCGCCGGAGGGCAAGTTCGAGGATTGGGTCGCAAGGGCCAAGGAGACGCCTGGCTCGTGGTGGCCCGACTGGCTCGCTTGGCTGACGTCACAGGCGCCGGAGAAAGTCCCCGCCCGCAAGCCGGGCGACGGAAAGCTCAAACCCCTATGCGACGCGCCGGGGGAATATGTGCGAGTGAAGGCGTGAGCAAAACGGCGTGAAACGCGGCGAAAAGCCCTAGCGCCGAAGTTG
>DASXXT010000328.1:0-23675 GCA_036502965.1 Roseiarcus sp.
GCTTCACGTTTCGGGCAAAGCCGATAGGCGATTGGAACGGTATCGTCGATTGCGAGGTGACGGCGTTCGATCCGCCGCGCAAGCTTGCCTATTCATGGAAGGGCGGATCGGCGGACAATCCGAATTACGGCAGCGCGCTCGACAGCGCTGTGGAGTGGATTTTGACGCCGGAGCTGGGCGGAACACGCGTCCGGATGGAGCATTCGGGCTTCGGGCCGCGGAACGAAATGGCCTTTGAAGCGATGTCCTCCGGCTGGCCGCGTGGACTGGAGCGCTTGGAGCAGATCTCCGCAGCTGGGTGATTCTGGGAGAAGTCGAACAGGATGGACGAATGAGCACGTTTAAGAAATCGGCGAAGACGGCGGCCAAGGCGCAGTCCCGCGAGGCCGCAAAGCCAACTCTCCTCGCAGGCGGCAATCCTCGGATCGCAAAAGGCGACGGCGACGGCCCGGTGCAGGCCTATATCGCGGTCATGCCGGGTTGGAAACGCGACGTCGGGCGTCGCCTCGACGCGCTGATCGTGAGCGTCGTCCCGGCCGTGCGCAAGGCGGTCAAATGGAATTCGCCGCTTTACGGCGTGGAGGGTCAAGGCTGGTTCCTAGGAATCCATTGCTTCTCGAAAGCCGTCAAAGTGGCTTTCTTTCGCGGCGCATTGTTGCGTCCTGTTCCGCCTGGCGAGTCCAAGAGCAAGGACACACGCTACCTCGACATCCATGAGGACGACGCGCTCGACGAGGGTCAGTTCACGGCTTGGGTCGAGCAAGCAAGTCGACTGCCTGGCGCACGAATGTGATCGGGGAGTCGCGGGACGCTTGCGTGTGAGCGGCGCAAACCTGCCAGGAGCGCCAACGATGGAGAAAGCGGGGCAACTCATGCAAAAGACGGCGAGCGTCTCGAAGGAAGGAGCAGAAGCCTCTCCCTCTCACCTGATCGATGCGAGGATCAAGGAGCTCAACGATTGGCGCGGCGAGACGCTGGCCCGCGTGCGAGCGCTCATCAAGGAGGCCGACCCGGACGCGGTCGAGGAATGGAAGTGGCGAGGCGTTCCTGTGTGGTCGCACGGCGGAATCCTCTGCACCGGCGAGACCTACAAGACCGCTGTCAAGCTGACCTTCGCCAAGGGCGCCGCGCTCGAGGACCCTTCGCGCCTGTTCAACTCCAGCCTCGAGGGCAACACCCGGCGGGCGATTGACATTCATGAGGGCGACCAAATCGACGAAGAGGCGCTGAAAGCCCTCGTTCGCGCCGCCGTGGCGCTCAACATTTCCGCGCGAGCCGCTGCTCGCCCCGCCCGCTCTCGGAAGTGAGGAAAGATGGACCAGTGGAGCGTCGATGAATGATTTGGCGCAGACCACGAATGTCACAAACGGAAGGGAATACCGATGAAGATCAAGTTGACCAGCGCATACGTGGACGACCAGGAAAAGGCTCTGCGCTTCTACACCGAAGTGCTGGGCCTTACGAAGAAGGCCGATTTCAGCAACGGGCCGTTTCGCTGGCTGACAGTGGCCTCGCCCGAGGAACCGAACGGGACCGAGCTGCAACTCGCGCTCAACGACAATCCGGCGGCCAAGGCCTACCAGCAAGCTATGTTCGAACAGGGCCAGTCCGCGGTCATGTTCTTCACCGACGACGTCAACGGCGATTACGAGCGCATCAAGTCGCGCGGCGCGGAATTCACCAAGCCGCCCATCGCGGTAACCGGCTCGACCATCGCTCAGCTGAACGACACTTGCGGCAACCTCATTCAACTCACTCAGCTGGCGCGCTGGTAGAGCGTCTTCAGCGGTTGGCCGCCGCGTGAGCGCCGAGGTTCACCGGTTGCGCGGCGGCGCTGAGGATGATGGACCAATGAGCGAACCATCGACCGAAAAACGCTCCGTCGTCATCGAACGTGAGATCCCTCATCCGCCGGAAAAGATCTGGCGCGCGCTCACGCAACCGCACCTGATCGAGGAGTGGCTGATGAAGAACGACTTCAAGCCCGTTGTGAGCCATCGCTTCAATCTCCGAAGGAACCCTAAGCCGGACTTGAACATCGCTATCGACTGCCAGGTCCTACAAGTCGAGCCGCACAAAACGCTGTCCTACACGTGGGTGGCCTATGGTCTCGAGAGCGTCGTCACCTGGACACTCACCCCCACGAGCACGGGGACCCGCCTGCGCATGGAGCAGTCGGGCTTCCGGCCGGATCAGCCGCAGGCCTACCGGGGCGCCAAGATGGGATGGGGAAACTTCTTGGCCAAGCTGGAGCAGGTCCTGGCGCGGACCGATTGACGTCGAATGGCGCCAGTCAACGCCACCTGGGCGCTCGCATCTCCCTACGCGAGCGCTGTCGTGACCCGTTCAAGCACGGCGAGCGCGTCGCCTGCGCCGTCCGCCCCCCGTTTTTCGAAATCCCCGTCCGCCCGATCGTGCCGTGACGTGAGCGAGGCAAACCGCACTGGCGTTTCTTGCGTGCGAAAGCGAAACGCGGCTGCTTCCATCTCCATGGCTAGAATGGATGTCGCGCGGAGCCTGCGTATCCTTCTGATCAATACAACCCAATGTAACAGGGCGCAGGATTGAAGCGTAGGATCCGCGCGGACGGCCGAGAAGCCGGTCCGCCAATGGTCCGCCGCTCAAACCAAACAAGCATCATGTCGACGCTCACGCACTTTGAAGCTCTTGGCGCGGCTCTCGCGGGGAACCGCCATTCTGCAGTCATCTATGCCCGCGCGGATGGCAGCATCGGCTTCTGGAATGCCGGCGCGGAGGCTTTGTTCGGCCATTCGCCAGAAGAAGCATTGGGCAAACGGGTCGACCTGATCGTACCCCTGGAATATCGGACGATGCACTGGGCCGGTTTCGCGCGGGCGATCGGCTCAACGTGGCGGGGGAGCCCCGCCTGGGGCCCCGTCGAAGGCTTGCACAAGAATGGCGAGCGCGTTGCGCTCGAGGTCTTTCTTACGCCAATTCAGGAAGCGGACAAACACGCTGCAGGCGTGCTCGGGTTTTTTCGCGCTCCCACTCCCGGATAAGGCGTTTCGATCGAAGGCTGGACGATGTGAGCATGGGCGGCAACCCCTTACGCGCGCGGCTCTCGTGGAAGAAGTCATAGACCAGCTTCGCGCTGGCTGCATTGAGGCCCGGCGTCTTTTCGAGAAGAGGCGGCGTCCCTACTTACGTGTCTTGAAGCTTGTCTCGCGGGAAGACGCCGCCGTGATGATCAGTGAAAGCCCTCAGACCCATTGGGAGAAGGTTTACCGGGACAAGGGCGAGAAGGAAGTGAGCTGGTTCCAGGAGAACCCGACTTCTTCGCTCGAACTGATTGCCGAAGCTGGAGCTACGCCCGCTTCCGCTATCGTCGACATTGGCGGCGGCGCGTCGCGTCTGGTCGACGCGCTGGTGGAGCAAGACTTTCGACACATCCTCGTCGTTGATATTGCGGAATCAGCGCTTGCCGCCGCCAAGGCTCGTCTGGGCGAGAGAGGCCGGTCAGTTCGATGGATGGTCGCCGATGTGACGAAGTGGCGCCCTGAAGCGGCGGCCTTTGATGTCTGGCACGACCGCGCGACCTTTCATTTTCTTACCGACGCCGACGACCGGACCGCCTATGTCGCCCGCATGAAAAGAGCCATCAAACCTCGAGGCCATGCAATCATCGCCACTTTTGCGCTGGATGGGCCGGAACGGTGCAGCGGCTTGCCGGTTGCGCGCTATGACGGGCCCAGTCTTGGCGATGCGATCGGGAACGATTTCAAGCTGATCCGAACCCGCCCCGAGGCCCACACGACGCCGTCGGGGGCCAAGCAAGATTTCCAGTTCAGTCTGTTCCGGTTTCGCGGGTAGTTCAACAGCGTTCATTCTTGGCCTCGGCGGCGAAGGCGCCCAACCACCTGACGGGACTCAAGATGAAACGACCGGTCTTTATCGCCCGCCAGTCCGCGCGGCCGTCCGGTCTTGTCGGACGCCTCATCGCGAGCATCATGGCTCGCGAGACAGCGCGCCTGAACGAGCAAGCGGTCGAGCTGCTTGCGCCAGCGCCGACGGATCGGGTGCTCGAAATCGGGTTTGGCCATGGCCGCACCATTGAGCGAATCGCGAGCATCGCAGCCGATGGACGGGTTTATGGGCTCGATGTCTCTGAAGCCATGTTGAATATGGCCGCGCGCCGCAACCGGAGAAGGATTGCGGAGGGGCGGGTCGATCTCCGCGTGGGGCACTGCGCGACGATGCCGTTTCATGACGCGAGCTTCGATGGGGCGCTGTGTGTGCACACCCTGTATTTTTGGAGCGATCCGAAGGCGTGCCTAGGGGAAATTCGGCGAGTCTTGCGGCCGGAGGGTCGCTTTGTACTCGGATTCTTGCAAGCTGACAGCCGATGCCGATCAAGCTTCCCAAGTGAAGTGTACGCCTTCTATGACGAGAGCGATGTGCGAGAGATGTTGGACGCAGCCGGGTTTGAGCGAATGGAATTCTTGCCAGCCGACCAATCAACTCTCGCGCTGGCGATCTAATCCGGGTCCTTCCAGAGGAGCGAAAGAAGAACCGCCAAACTGGTCCGGCTGCTCACCGCGCGCGATTCTCGTGGAAGAAGTCGTAGACCAGCTTCGCGGTGGCGGCGTTGAGGCCCGGCGTCTTTTCGAGGTCCGCGAGGCCGGCTTTGGCGACATGCTTGGCCGAACCGAAGGCGAACAGAAGCGCGCGCTTGCGGGCCGGGCCGATGCCCGGAATTTCGTCGAGCGGACTCTTGACAAATTCCTTCTTGCGCCGCGCGCGGTGCGTTCCAATCGCGAAACGGTGCGCCTCGTCACGTAGCCGCTGGATGAAGAACAAAGCCGGATCGCGCGAGCTCAGCTTGAACGAATCGCGTCCCTCCATGAAGAAAGTCTCGCGACCCGCATTGCGGTCGGGGCCTTTGGCTATCGCGACCAACCTCACGCCCTTGACGCCGAGCGCTCCTAGTACCTCTCGCGCCGCCTCGAACTGCCCCCGCCCGCCGTCGATGATGACAAGATCCGGCGTATCGGGAAAAGCGCCCGCCTCTGCCGTCTCGCCGTGCCGCATAAGGCGAGCGAAGCGGCGCGTCAGCACTTCGCGCATCATCGCATAATCGTCGCCCGGCGCGAGATCGAGGCTCTTGATGTTGAAGGTGCGGTACTGATTCTTGACGAAGCCTTCCGGCCCGGCGACCACCATCGCGCCGATCGCGTTGGCGCCCATGATGTGGGAATTGTCGTAGATCTCCACCCGTCGGATTGGATGATCGACGCCGAAGGCCTTGCCCAACGCTTCGATGAGCTTCTCCTGAGTCGCCGTTTCGGCGAGTTTGCGTGACAAAGCTTGGCGCGCGTTGCGCAACGCCGCGTCGACCAGATCCTTCTTCTCGCCGCGCTTCGGCGCGCCGAGGGCGATGCGATGTCTCATGCGCGCGCTTAAGACCTGGCATAAGGTGTCCGCGCTCGGAACGTCGTGGCTCAAGAGCACCAGGCGCGGCGCCGGCCGGTCGAGATAAAATTGCGTCAGGAACGAGTCGAGCACCTCCTCGCAGGAGAGCGCCCGGTCGGCGCGCGGAAAATAGGCGCGGTTGCCCCAGTTCTGGTAAGTGCGGAAGAAGAACACTTCGACGCAGAACTGCCCCGCCTCCTCGGTCACCGCGAACACGTCAGCTTCGGCGATCGAACGAGGATTGACGCTCTGCTCGCCCTGGATCGCAGAGAGCGCGCTGATGCGGTCGCGGAGCCGCGCCGCGCTTTCGAAATCGAGCGCCGCGGCGGCCTCGTTCATTGCGTGGCCAAGGCGGCTCTTGATGGCGCGGCTGCGGCCGGAAAGGAAATCGCGCGCTTCGGTCACCAGATTCGCATAGTCGGCGAGCGCGATTTCCCCGGTGCATGGCGCCGAGCACCGCTTGATCTGATAAAGCAGGCACGGCCGCGTTCGATTGGCGAAAAAACTGTCCGAGCAGGTGCGGAGGAGAAACGCCCGCTGCAGCGCGTTCAAGGTGCGAAACACCGCGCCCGCGCTCGCGAACGGGCCGAAATAGTCGCCGGCCAAGCTCCGCGCGCCCCGATGCTTCACGAGCCGCGCTGCCGGATGCCCGGTGCATATCAGGATATAGGGGAAGCTTTTGTCGTCGCGCAGCGTCACGTTGTAGCGGGGTTTCAGCTGCTTGATGAGATTGGCCTCGAGCAGCAGCGCCTCGGCGTCCGACTCGGTGGTGACGAACACCATCGAGCGGGTTTGCGCGACCATGCGGGCGATGCGGCCCGGGTGGCGCTCGGGCGCCATATACGCGGCGATGCGCTTCTTGATCGAGCGCGCCTTGCCGACATAGAGCACCTCGCCCTCCGGCCCGATCATGCGATAGACGCCGGGCCCGAGCGGCGCATGGCGCCAGAATTCCCGGATCGCCTCGGCGCCGCGCGCCACGCGCGCCGGCTCCGCCGGTGGTTCGTCAGGGGCGATGTCGAGGGGAGTGGAATCCTGCGCGAGCTCGCGCGCGAGCGCGGCCTCTTCCCGCGCCTCAGCCGCGGGCGCTTCGCCGGGAGGAAAGGTATTCGATGCGCCGCTCATGACCAACCTATCTAGGCGCAAGCGGCTGCGGTGGGAATAGCTGGAGGGAGGCGTCGCGCGCTGGACGTTAAGGGCGTTTGCAGCTAGCGGTTGGCGCGGGCGGCTTAACGGATTATTAACCTTGCTTTGCGGCGGCGGACGGGCCACGGGCAGGAGTCAGTTCAGCGTGAGTTTAAGCATCAAGGATCCGGTGACGGCGTTTGCCGCGGGTCTCCTTTTGGCGTCGGCGGGCGCGACACTCAGCGGCTGCAACGATATCGCCGCGAACCCGCCGAATACCGAGACGCGCGCGCAGTTCGTCATGCGCGACGACGCCAACATGGCCGGCGCGACGGTCGCGATCGCGTCGGTCGACGGCGCGCCGGCCGATCTTTCGGGGCGTTTCCGGCAGAGCCTCGACGAGGTTGCCGCAGCGCGCCGGATCGCATTAGCGCCGCCGGCCAAGGCGCGCTATCTCGCGCGTGGGTATGTCACCGCTTCCCTGATCGAGGGCGGAGCGGAGGTCGACATCGTCTGGGATGTGTTCACGCCGGACAAGAAGCGCGCCCAGCGACTCAGCGATGCGATCGCGGTCAAGGGCTCCGGCGACGACGCCTGGGCGATGGTCGACGATGCGGCTCTTAACAGCGTCGCCGCCAAATGCGCCGACGACCTCGCCGCCTACCTCTCCAACACTCCCGAGGCGGCGCCCGCCGGCGCAGCTCTCAGCTACGCCCAATAGGGCGTTTTCTTGTGGACATCCGGGCGGCGAACGCCCGCTGCAATCCCAAGCTCAGGTTGTTCGGAGGGGACACGACTGCTATGACCCGCCGCGTCCGCGCGCTGAAAGCGCGCTCGGAAGCGCGCGTTTGGAGAAACCGGCCGTGCCCGGCAAGATGAAGATTTTGGCCGGCAATTCCAATCGACCGCTCGCTGAGGCGATCGCCGCCTATCTCGGCGAACCGCTGACCGGCTGCCATGTCCGCCGCTTCGCCGACCTCGAGATCTTCGTCGAAATCCTCGAGAACGTGCGAGGACGCGACGCCTTCATCATCCAGTCGACGTCCTATCCGGCGAACGACAATCTGATGGAGCTCTTGATCATGATCGACGCGCTGCGGCGCGCCTCGGCGCAGCGCATAACTGCGGTCCTCCCTTATTTCGGCTATGCGCGCCAGGATCGAAAGCCCGGGCCGCGCTCGCCCATCTCGGCCAAGCTGGTGGCCAATCTGATCACCCGCGCCGGCGCCGACCGGGTGCTGACGGTCGATCTGCACGCCGGCCAGATCCAGGGATTTTTCGACATTCCGACCGACAATCTGTTCGCCGCCCCGACCATGGTGCGCGACATCCAGGCCCATCACAACGGCAGCAAGAACGTGATGATCGTTTCCCCCGATGTCGGCGGCGTCGTGCGCGCCCGCGCGCTCGCCAAGCGCCTCGACGCCCCCCTCGCCATCGTCGACAAGCGGCGCGACCGGGCGGGCGAATCGGAAGTGATGAACGTGATTGGCGACATCGCCGGCCGCAATTGCGTGCTGCTCGACGACATCGTCGATTCTGGCGGCACGCTCTGCAACGCCGCCGACGCGCTGCTCGACGGAGGGGCGGCGAGCGTATCGGCCTACATCACCCACGGCGTGCTGTCGGGCGGCGCGGTGGCGCGCGTCGCCGCGTCCAAACTCAGCGAACTGGTGCTCACTGATACGATTCAGCCGACCGAAGCGGTGCGCGTGGCGCGCAATATCCGCGTGATCTCGATTGCGCCCCTAATCGGCGAGGCGATCGGCCGCATCGCCAAGGAAGAAAGCGTCTCCTCGCTGTTCAACTAGTTTCGGCCTGACCGACGGATGGCGTCTCCCGTCGACCGACTGGACCCTTCCCCGTCTCGAGGCTGCGTCCTGACGGCGCGGCCTTTTTTCTTATGAACAGGCTCGCGGCCGTGCAGTTCGCTCCGGCCCTGGCTTCCGCTTGCTCTCGGTAATATGCCCGCATAGTCTCGATTCCGTTCTCCGCTGGAAACGGCTCGACCACGCTTGACAGTCAAGTTGCGGGCGGACCTACTTGACCAGCCAGTTAGTTTTCTCGGGGCGGGCTTGGGAGCCGCTCGCCCCAAACGGAGGTCAGATATGTTCGGTCGCATTACGCTCATGACGTCGGCGGCTTTTGCCGGAAGTCTTCTCGCCTCCGCCGCGGCCTATGCGGCTGACACCGTGAAGCCCGCCGTTCTCTATGATCTTGGCGGCAAGTTCGACAAATCGTTCAACGAGGGCGTGTTCAACGGCGCGACACGGTTCAAGAAGGAGACTGGCGTCGATTTCCGCGATATCGAGATCCAGAACGAGGCGCAACGCGAGCAGGTCCTCCGCAAGTTCGCCAAGGACGGCTTCTCGCCGATCATGACCGTCGGCTTCGCCTGGGAGACCGCGCTGAAAAAGATCGCGCCGGAATATCCCAAAACAAAATTCGGCATCATCGACGACGTGGTCGACCTGCCCAACGTCCAGTCGGTCGTGTTCAAGGAACATGAGGGCTCGTTCGTTGTCGGAGTGATCGCGGCGGATACGTCAAAGACCGGCAAGGTTGGGTTCGTTGGCGGCATGGACATTCCGTTGATCTCGAAGTTTGGCTGCGGCTACGCGCAGGGCGTCAAATACGCCTCCGACGGCAAGGCGGAAGTCTTCGCCAATATGACCGGCACGACCCCCGCGGCCTGGAACGATCCGGTCAAGGGCGGCGAACTCGCCAAGTCGCAGATGGATCGCGGCGCCGACATCGTCTACGCCGCGGCGGGCTCGACCGGTCAGGGCGTCTTGAAGGCGGCGGCGGACGCCGGCAAGTTCGGCATCGGCGTCGATTCCAATCAGAACGGTCTGTTTCCTGGCAAGATCCTGACCTCGATGCTGAAGCATGTCGACGTCGCGACCTACAAGTCGTTCATGGACGCCAAGAACGGGGACTGGAAGCCGGGTATTCTCGTTTTGGGCCTGAAAGAGGGCGGCGTCGACTATGCCGTCGACGACAACAACAAGGCCATTCTCAGCGCAGAAGTGAGGGCCAAGGCGGACCAGGCGAAAGCCGATATCATCTCGGGCAAGATTCAGGTCCACGACTACATGTCCGACAACAAGTGCCCGATGTAAGTGAGCGCCCTGAGACTGGAGCCTTTGCTCTTCACGCGTCGTGGCCGGGCTTGACCCGGCCATCGACATCGGCTTTCCCGCTCAACCGTCACTTGGCGGCCGATGAGCAGCGCCCGGGCGTGGCGTAGCCGAACATGGCCGCCCAAGCGCCTCCCGCCATCGAACTGATCGGCATCGATAAGAGCTTCGGGCCGGTTCACGCCAACAATAACGTCAACCTGGTCGTCGAACGCGGAATTATTCATGGAATCGTCGGCGAGAATGGGGCTGGCAAATCGACCTTGATGTCGATTCTGTACGGCTTTTATGAAGCTGACTCAGGCGAAATCCACGTCAACGGCGAGCCGGTCAGAATCCGCTCCTCGCGCGAGGCGATCAGCCACGGCATCGGCATGGTGCATCAGCACTTCATGCTGGTGCCGCCGCTCTCCGTGCTCGAAAACGTGATGCTCGGCGCCGAGGGCGGGCCGCTGCTCGCTGAAGGCGCCGGCGCGATCCGCAAGCGGCTCGCCGAACTCGGGCGCGAATACGGCCTTGTGGTGGATCCCGACGCCATCGTCGGGGAATTGTCGGTCGGCTTGGAGCAGCGAGTCGAGATCCTCAAGGCGCTGGTGCGCGGCGCCGAGATCCTGGTGCTTGACGAGCCGACAGCAGTGCTGACGCCGGCGGAAGCCGATCAGCTGTTTGAAATGTTGCGCGTGCTCAAAAGCGAGAACAAGACCATCATCTTCATCACTCACAAGCTGCGCGAGATCATGTCGTTGACCGACCGGGTCTCTGTCATGCGGCGCGGGGAGATGGTCGCGACGTTCGATACCGCCAGCACGTCGCCCCCCGAGCTCGCGGACGCGATGGTCGGACGCAAGGTCATCCTGAAGGTTGAAAAAGGCCCTTCGCACCCTGGTCCCGTCGCGCTCGAAGCGCGAAATCTCGTGGTGCGCGACGACCGCGGCGTCGCTCGTATCGATGGCGTCTCGTTCGCATTGCGCGAAGGCGAGATTCTTGGCGTGGCCGGCGTCGCCGGCAACGGACAGTCCGAACTTCTTGAGGCGCTCGCGGGCATCCGCCCGTTGAGTTCAGGAGAAATTCTGATCGAGGGCCAGCCGGTCCCGGCGCATGAGCT
Source organism: Roseiarcus sp. (assembly GCA_036502965.1). Lineage (GTDB taxonomy): Bacteria > Pseudomonadota > Alphaproteobacteria > Rhizobiales > Beijerinckiaceae > Roseiarcus. The sequence continues at coordinate 10,801 of DASXXT010000328.1, forward strand.
CAATCCGCACATGGAGCGGCTGCTCGGCGTCGGTCACGTGCCTGAAGATCGCCATCGCGTCGGGCTCGTCATGGCGTTCGAAGCCTGCGAGAGCGCGATGCTCGGCTTTCATCGCGAACCGGTTTACGGCAAAGGCCTCTTCTACAGCCGCAGCGCCATCGTGTCCGACGCCGAGAAGAAGATGGACGCGTTCGATGTCCGACCCCGCGCGCCGTTGCTCAGGACCGCCAATTTCTCCGGCGGCAATCAGCAGAAGATCGTGCTGGCGCGCGAGATCGAGCGCAATCCCAAGATCCTGCTCGTCGGCCAGCCGACGCGCGGGGTCGACATCGGCGCGATCGAATTCATCCACAGGCGGATCGTGGCCCAGCGCGACGCCGGCAAGGCGGTGCTGCTGGTCTCGGTCGAACTCGACGAGATCTTCGCGCTCTCCGACCGCATCATCGTGCTCTGCGGTGGCCGCATCACCGGCGAGCGCCGGCCCGAGGAGACCAACGCCCAGGATCTCGGGCTGTTGATGGCGGGCGTCAGCGAGCGCGCCGCATGAGCACGCCGCTGAAGCCCTTGCCCGCTTGGGCGGACGTCGCGCTTATTCCGCTTGTCAATGTCGCCGCCGCTTTCGTGATCTCCGGCTTCGTCGTGCTGGCGATCGGCGAGAATCCGTTGGAGGCCGTCCAAAGCCTCATCCTGGGCGCGCTCGGCGACCTCGAAGGGATCGGCTACACACTGTTCTACGCGACGAGCTTCATTTTCACCGGGCTTTCGGTCGCGATCTGCTTTCATGCCGGCCTGTTCAACATCGGCACGGAGGGGCAGGCCTATATCGCTGGCCTCGGCGCGGCGCTTGTTGCCCTGCATTTCGGCTTCTTGCCGGGTTACACGCTCGCCATCGCGGCGATCATCGGCGCGGCCTTGTTCGGTGCCGCCTTTGCGGCCATTCCGGGCTATCTGCAAGCCTATCGCGACAGCCACATCGTCATCACGACGATCATGTTCAACTACATCGCCTCCGCCATCATGGGCTACCTGCTCGTCAACGTCTTACGCAAACCCGGGCAGATGAACGCCGAGACGACGCCCTTCGGCGACACCGCCCTCGTCCCGCAGTTCCACGAAGTGCTCGCCCATTTCGGGATCACATGGCCGGTGACGCCCTTCAACCTCTCGTTCCTGCTCGCGCTCATCTGCTGCCTGGCGGTCTGGCTCCTTATCTGGCGGACCCGCCTCGGTTATGAGATTCGCACCGTCGGCGCCAACCCGACCGCAGCGGTTTACGGCGGCATCTCTCCCGCCCGCGTTACCGTCGTCACGACGCTGCTGTCCGGCGCACTCGCCGGCGGAGTCGCGGCTAACGTTATCCTGGGTGACCAGCACCGGCTGATCCTCGAATTCGTCGGCGGCTTCGGCTTCGTCGGCATCGCGGTCGCCCTCATGGGGCGCGCGCACCCGGTCGGCATCATCCTCGCTGCGATCTTGTTCGGCGTTCTCTATCAGGGAGGGCAGGCGCTCTCGATCGACATGCCCAAGATCAGCCGCGACATGATCGTCGTGATCCAAGGCCTGGTGGTGCTGTTCGCCGGCGCGCTCGAGCACATGTTCAGGCGCCCTGTCGCGACCCTGCTCGCGCGGCGCACGACGCAGCCGCCCATCTGACGGGCGGCGGCATGGAATGGTTCGACGCCTTCATTGTCGTTTTCGCCTCCGGCATGCGTCTCGCCGTCCCGCTCATTCTCGCCTGCCTTGCGGGCCTTTGGTCGGAGCGCTCGGGCGTCGTCGACATCGGGCTTGAGGGCAAGATTCTAGTCGGCGCGTTCGCCTCGGCAGCGGCAGCGACCTTTACCGGAAGCGTTTGGCTCGGGCTCTTGGCCGGCGTCGCGGCGGCCGTCGTTTTCTCGCTCATTCACGGCTACGCCTCAATCGACCAGCGCGCCAACCAAATCGTGTCCGGCACCGCGATCAACATGGTCGCCGACGGACTGACCGCGCTCATCGGCAACGCGATCTGGTCGCAGGGCGGCCGCACGCCGCAACTTCCCGCTCATGCGCAATTCGGCGCAATCATCTGGCCGTTCGCCAACGAAATCGGTGCTGTGCCGATCATCGGTCCGATCTATCAGCACCTCATTTCGGGCCACGACATCGTGACCTATGTCGCTTTCCTGCTGGTGCCGCTCACCTATTGGGCGCTTTACAGCACGCGTTTCGGGCTGCGTCTGCGCGCGGTCGGGGAGAATCCGGCCGCGGTCGACACCGCCGGGATATCGGTCAGAGGCCTGCGTTACGGCGCGGTGGTGATTTGCGGCGTCCTGGTTGGTCTCGCCGGTGTCTATCTGGTGCTGTCGCAGGAGGGCTATTTCCAGCCGCACATGAGTGCGGGGCGAGGCTTCATCGCTCTTGCGGCGCTCGTGTTCGCCAAATGGCGACCCTGGCCGGCGCTGGGGACTTGCCTACTGTTCGGCTTCCTCGATGCGCTGGCGATCCGCTTGCAGGGCGCGGAATTGCCCGTCATCGGATCCGTCCCGGTGCAAGCGATCGAAGCGCTGCCCTACATTCTTACCGTCGTGCTGCTGGCGGGCTTCATCGGCAAGGCGATCCCGCCGAGGGCGTCGGGGATTCCCTATGTCAAAGAGCGCTGAAGCGGCGCTTCGCCGACTGTTCGCCGCCGCCACGGCCGCGCAGGCCAACGCCTATTCGCCCTATTCGCGCTTCAAGGTCGGCGCGGCGCTGCGCACCCCGTCGGGCGCGATCTATTCGGGCTGCAACGTCGAAAACGCCGCCTATCCGCAAGGTTCTTGCGCCGAGGCTGGCGCCATTTCGGCCATGGCGCTCGCCGGGGAACGACGCATCGCCGAAATCCTCGTCATCGGCGACGGCGAAGCCTTGTGCACGCCGTGCGGCGGCTGCCGCCAGCGCATCCGCGAATTCGCCGATCCTTCGACCCTGATCCATATCGCGGGTCCGGAAGGCGTGCGGGCGAAGTTCACGCTTGGGGACCTCCTGCCAGAATCCTTCGGACCGGGTCATCTGGCGGTGTGATTGCGACACGTTGGTCGGCGGCGAAGTGAGATCCCTCTTGTGCTAAGGCGCTCAACGAAAGCGTGGCGACTCGACTGCCTCGGCGGAACTCTTCGACTTGAAGACGCGCCCATCCCGGAGCCTCGCCCTGGCGGCGTCGTGGTGAGGATCGAAGCCTCAGCCCTCATGTCCTATTTGAAAGCCTATGTGGAAGGCGGGTTGCCGATCTACAGTCCGCCAGACGGCCCATTCACGCCCGGCGGCAACGCGATCGGCATCGTGAATGCGATCGGCCGCGACGTCTATCACGTGAAGGTTGGACAGCGTGTTGTGGTCTCGTCGTACATTGTAGCGGACGAAAATGCGCCGGAGCCGGCGCAGTTCCTCTTGGGCATTACCGCCGGTCCAGCAGGTAAGTCGCTTCAGGCGGACTGGCGCGACGGAACGCTCGCCGAATATGCGCACGTTCCGAAGTCGTGCGTGACGCCGATCGATGGGCTCGAAGTGCTCAGCGCGGCTAAGCTGTCGGTTCTGCCGCGATTCGCGGTGCCCTATGGAGGCCTTGTGCGCGGACGTCTCGCCGCAGGTGAAACGATCGTCGTCACGGGCGCGACGGGCGCGTATGGAAGCGCGGCCGTCCTCCTCTCGCTTGCGCTGGGCGCCGGGCGCGTTGTCGCGGCGGGACGGAACCGGCTGGCTCTCGACGCGCTCGCGCAACTCGGCGGCGCCCGCTTGGCGACCGTTGCGCTTTCTGGAGACGTTGCAACTGACGCCAAGGCGCTTCGCTCCGCCGCTGGAAGCGAGGGCGCGCACATGGCCTTCGACATCGTCGGCAATGCTCAGGATCCTTCCGCCACCCTCTCGGGGCTGAAGAGCCTGGGCCGCGGCGGGCGGCTCGTGCTGATGGGCAGCATGGCAGTCCCGCTCCCGATTTCCTATCTCGACGTCATGCTGAACAATCTCGAGATCATCGGGCAGTTCATGTACCCGCGGGATGCGTTCTTGCGTCTCATCCATTTGGCGTGCGCGGGCCTGTTGGACCTGGGGGCTATTCGCGTGCGCTCCTTTCCCTTGGAGGCGTTACCCGAGGCGATGGAAGCGGCCGCAACAGCCGGCGGTCTTGAATGTGTCGTCGTGATGGCGTCTTGACCCTTCCCCTTGGCCCAGCGCCGCGCTTCGTAGCGAGCTCACACCTCGCGCCAGGGCGGCTTCGAGGGATCAGTGAGGGTGAAGTTGACCGGACCGATGCCGCAGATCGCGATCACCACCGGCTCATTATGACCACGAATCACGCCGTCGTAATGTGGCGTCAAGGCGACGCGGCGGACATAGCTGCCGGCCGGAACCGGCACGCAAGCGGCAGAATCGAAGTCGGCGCCGCTGTTGCACCACCAGGTCCCCGACAGCACCATGCAATAGCGGTCGGTCGAATAGAAGTGCGGCGCGCTCATATATCCCGGATGCCAGCGCACCAGCGTGTAATAGAGGCCCGGCGCGGTGGTTTGACCGGTCAGCGCGCAGGTGTCGACGCTGCCCGGCGGAAAGGGCGGCAACGTTTTCCATTGCAGCGCATCCGGCGGCGTGATGATCGTCTGCTCCGGATTGAGCGGACTGGCTGCTGCGCCCGTGACGCCGAGCGGCAGCGCCGTCACGAGCGAGCTGAGCAACAGATCGCGCCGGCTTGCTTGATGGTCCATGAAGCCACCTCCCCTTTCGCCGTCTTTTGATGTTCCGGCGACATCTCTATTATGCCGCAAAATCGGAGCCGGGTCGAACGCCCGGGCCGTCCTTTGTACTTAGCGAGGCGCGACGGATGGACCCTACCCCCGACGCCGCGATCAGCGCCCTCAAGGCTCGCGGCCTCAGTTCGCTGCCGCCGCTCGCCATCGTGCTCGGCTCCGGCCTTGGCGCTTTCGCGGACGAAGCGCGCGAGGCGGTTGCGATCTCCTATCTCGATATCCCGGGCTTTCCGGTTCCGAGCGTCGAGGGCCACGCTGGGCGTCTGGCGGTCGGGACGATTGAAGGCCAGCGGGTGGCGCTGTTTCAGGGCCGCGGCCATTACTATGAGCGAGGAGACGCGAATGCGATGCGGATCGCGATCGAGACTTTCCGCAAGCTCGGCGGCGAGACGTTGCTGCTCACCAACGCCGCGGGCGGGCTCAACAAGGAATGGCGGCCGCCGGCGCTGGTCGCGATCACCGATCACATCAACTTTTCCGGGACCAACCCGCTGATCGGCTATGCCGGCGCGGACCGTTTCGTGCCGCTGACCAAAGCCTACGACGAGGCGCTGCTTGCCACGCTGCGCGAAGCGGCGAGAGGCGCGGACGTCGAGCTCAACGAGGGCGTCTACATGTGGTTTTCCGGGCCGAGCTTCGAGACGCCGGCAGAAATTCGCGCCGCGCGAATCCTGGGCGCCGACCTCGTGGGCATGTCGACCGTGCCGGAGGTAATCTTGGCTCGCCGCGCGCGCTTGCGCTGCGCTGCGGTCTCGGTCGTCACCAACTATGCCGCCGGTCTCGCCGGCGGCGACCCGAGCCATGAGGAGACGCAGGCTGTCGCGCATGAGGCCGCTGACCGTTTCAAGCGCCTGCTGCGCGGCCTCATCCGCTCCTATCGGCCGCGAGCAACATGATTCTGCCGCGCGGCGTCGCCCCCTCCACCATGCTTCGCATGGTCCCCCTCTCCCGCTCTGCGGGGGAGGATTTCGCTATTCGGAAGCCTTCGCGGCGCGCGCATTCGCCCATGCCGCGAAGCGGCGGGGGAGGGGGACCGTCCGAAGGACGGTGGTGGGGGCATAGGCCCCCAAATCCGCGATGATTTTGCCGCAGGAGATCATTCGCGCCAAGCGCGACGGAGAGGCCTTGAGCGCCGGCGAAATCGGCGACTTCATCGCGGCCCTTACGAGCGGCGCAGTCACCGAGGGACAGGCGGCGGCTTTCGCGATGGCGGTCTACTTTCGCGGCATGTCGCTCGACGAGCGCGTAGCGCTGACCCGCGCTATGACCCGTTCCGGCGCGAGCCTCGATTGGGGCGACGCGAACCTGCCCGGCCCAATCCTCGACAAGCACTCGACCGGCGGCGTCGGCGACAATGTTTCACTGATGCTGGCGCCGATGCTCGCCGCCTGCGGCGCCTATGTGCCGATGATCTCCGGGCGCGGCCTTGGCCACACCGGCGGAACGCTCGACAAACTCGACTCGATCCCCGGCTATGCGTCACAACCGGACCTGGCTCTGTTCAAGCGGGTGGTGAAGGAGGCGGGTTGCGCGATCATCGGTCAGACGGCCGATCTCGCGCCGGCGGACCGGCGCCTCTACGCCATCCGCGACGTCACGGCGACGGTGGAATCAGTCGCGCTCATCACCGCCTCGATCCTGTCGAAGAAGCTCGCCGCCGGGCTGCAAGGGCTGGTCATGGACGTCAAGACGGGCTCCGGCGCCTTCATGGCCACCCTGGACGGAGCGCGAGAGCTTGCAACCAGCATCGCCACGGTCGCCAACGACGCCGGTCTGCCGACAGTCTCACTCATAACCGACATGAACGAGCCACTCGCAAGCGCCGCCGGCAACGCGGTCGAAATACGCAACGCCGTCGACTATCTGACCGGCGCGCGGCGCGACGAACGGCTCGATCGCGTCACAATCGCGCTTGGCGCCGAACTGCTCGCGCTCTCCGGACTCACGCGCGACGCCGAGGCGGGCGCTACGGCGTTGAGACGCGCGCTCGAGACCGGGGTCGCGGCGGAGCGGTTCGAGCGCATGGTCGCCGCGCTTGGCGGGCCGAAGAATTTCATTTCGCGCGCGCATGCGGCTCTGCCTCGTGCGCCGGTCCTCGTCGAGGCGACGCCGGAGACCCGCGGTTTTGTCGTCGGGGTCGACGTGCGCGCGGTCGGGCTCGCCGTGGTGGAGCTTGGCGGCGGCCGGTCGCGCGCCGCCGATGAAATCGACCCGGCGGTGGGCTTGACCGAACTCGCCCCAATCGGGGCCGAAGTCGGCCCCGATGCGCCACTCGCGCGCGTGCATGCGCGGAGCGGGGACAAGGCCGAGGCGGCCTTTCGGCGCCTCCGCGCCGCCTATCGCCTAGACGAAGCGCCGCTTTCGCCCGGCGACCCGGTGATCGAACACATCGCCGGAACGCCGCAATGAGCGTGCTTATCGCTATTTCAGGCTGGGACCCCAACCCCTGGCGAGCGCGCATGGAAGCGCTGCTGCCGTCCCATAAGATCGTGATGCTGGACGAGTCGTTCGACCGGGAGTCCATCCACTATGCGCTCAGTTGGCGCCATCCGCCGGACGCGCTCAAGGACCTTCCCAACCTTCGGGCGATTGTGTCGCTCGGCGCCGGCGTCGATCATCTTTTCGCCGATCCTGCTCTCCCGGATAAGCCGATCGTGCGCGTGGTCGACCCCGATTTGACCAACCGTATGAGCGAGTGGGTCGTCATGCACGCGCTCGTCCATCTTCGACAGTTGCGCCGCTACGAACAGCAGCAGCGCGAGCGTGTCTGGGCGGACGACGACGAGCAGCCGAAGGCCAGCGACGTCCAGATCGGCGTGCTTGGATTGGGCGTGATGGGCCAGGACGCCGCGGCCAAGCTGAAGGCGCTGGGCTTCAAGGTCGCCGGCTGGAGCGCAAGCCCGAAGTCGCTGCCCGGTGTCGCCTGCTTTTCGGGCGAGGACGGTCTGAAGCGCCTTTTGGCGCAAACCGACATGCTCGTCGTGCTGCTGCCGCTGACTGAAGCCACGCGCGGGATCGTCGACGCGTCACTCCTAGCGCAGCTCAACCAAGGCGGCCCGCTCGGCGGACCGATCCTCATCAACGCCGGACGCGGCGGCTTGCAGGTCGAAGCGGACATCCTCGCCGCGCTGGGCTCCGGCGCGCTCAAAGGCGCGTCGCTCGACGTATTCGAGCGCGAGCCGCTGCCAAGGGATTCGCGGCTCTGGGCGCATCCTGGGGTCTATGTCAGCCCGCACAATGCGGCGATCTCCTCGCCCAAGGCGATCGCGGCTCTCGTCGCGCGTCAGATCGAGGCGCACGAACGCGGCCAGTCGCTCGACCATGTGGTCGATAGCCGTCGCGGCTATTGAGGCGAAAGCGTCAGGCGCGCCGAGGCCCGCCTGACGCCCTTACGCCGCTACTGCTTCTTGCAGGTGGCGATTGTCTCCGGCGTGCAGACATCGAGGCCGATCGTCACCGGATCCGAAACGGTCTTGCCTTGCGTCAGATCGTTCAAGAGATAGATCGCCTTGTAGCCCATCTCGAACGGCCGTTGTCCGACCTGTCCGTGGCTCAAGCCTGCTTTCAGGTCGTCCATCTGCATCGGCAGAGTCTCGACGAACAGCATAACCAGATCTTTGTTGTCGAGCCGATCCTTGTATTTGCCCATGAGCTCCTTATAGGCCTTGACTTCCATCTGGGGGGCGCCGCCCGCGTCGAGGACCGCGTCGATCTTCGGATATTTGGCCAATAGGTCGGTGAGCTGGGTGATCGATAGCGGGAAATCGTCGTTGTTGTAGAGGGGGCAACCCGCGACCTGCTTCCATTTGTCGGCAGGCAGCGTCTCCGTCATGCCTTTGATGCGATCGTTCATGTTGGCCGCCGCCGGTCCGCCGGTCTGGATGCAATAGGTTCCTCCATTAGGCTTGAGCGCCATCGCCTGTTGGGCGACCGCTTTCCCGACCTCTTCGTTGACCGTGCCGATGTAAGCGGCGCGCAGTCCCTTGTCGGCGGGCAACAAGTCGCTGTCCCACGTCACGACCGGAATGTTGGCTTCCTTGGCCCGGCCGAGCACCTTGGCGATCGCCGGGGCGTTGGCGGCGGAGACGCCGATGCCGTCGACATGCTTGGTGATGAGGTCCTGAACCACCTGCACCTGTTCCTGTTCGGTCGCGTCGGCGGGCCCGATGAACAGGCATTGGATGCCGCCGATTTCCTTCGCCGCTTTCATGCATCCGTCGCGCGCCTGATCGAAAAACGGATTGTTCATCGCTTTGGGCACAAGGGCGAAGACCTTGTCCTTGGCTTCAGCCGCGATGGGTTGAGCGGCCCCGATCAGGGCCGCGAGAGCGAAAAGACTCGTTACCTTCATTTGACGTTTCCTCCGTTTGCGCCGCCTGCATTCTTGCAGGCGGAGATTTTATTCCGCCGGCATGCGACGTGCGCGTTCGAGCAGCATCGCGCCCGCGATAATGAGGCCCACGAACGTGCCTTGCCAATAGGGATCAACCCCGGCCAGCAAAAGCGCATTGCGCACGATTTCGATGAGCGCAGCGCCGATCACTGCCGCGTAGGGGATGCCGTAGCCGCCCATGAGATCGGTGCCGCCGATGACCGTCGCGGCGATGACCTGAAGCTCATAGCCGACGCCGAGTCCATTGGTGACGGATCCGAGCCAGGCGACCATGAGAATTGCGGCGATTCCGGCCGAGAGGCTGCTGATGACATAGACGGAGACTTTGACCGGCACGACGGGAATGCCGGTCAACAACGCCGCCTGCTCGTTGCCGCCGATCGCGTACACGTATCGGCCCCAACTTGTGTTGGCCAGAACGATCGTGAGGACGATCGCGATCAGCGCCATCGCGATGACCACTGAGGGGATGCCGAACAGGCTTCCGCCGCCGAGCGCGCCGAAAAGCTTCTCGTCCGGTCCGAACTGGTAGATCATTTTGTTGTTGGACAGGATTAGCGCCTGGCTGCGCGCGACCGACAGCATGATGAGGGTCACGACGAACGGCGACAGCTTGAACCTGGCGATCGCGTAACCGTTGATAAGACCGCAGAGCAGCGCGACCCCCATGCCCGCGCCGACCCCGACCCACAACGGATATCCAGCCTGAAGCGTAAGCCCGGTCACAATGCCAACGAGGCCCATCACCGAGCCTACCGACAGATCGATGCCGGCCGTGATGATCACCAACATCTGGCCCATGCCCATGATGGCGACGAACCCGAAGTTGCGGCTGTCGTTGTAGAGATTGTCGTAACTGCGAAACGGCTCCGAGATCAGAGCCATCACGACGCAAATGATGAGAACCGCAAGCGTGATCGCCGCGGGCTGACCGAGCCTTACGATCCCGAAACGGCGCACGGGCGAGGCCGCGAGTTCAGCTTGCGCGGACACAGTTGCGCTCTTTCATATGCGGGCCAAACCGCAACGGTCGATCAACGAGCCTCGCCTCGTGGCGCGGTCAGATCGCCGAAGGCCGAGAAACCGTCCGTCACTGCGACGGCGCCTGCACATGAACGTTTCCCCCTGATCGGCCGCGTCTTTGCGGTCGCTACCGATCAGCGCGTTCGACAATCGGCGAGAGCGAAGGCTAGTGAGGGATCAATTCTATTGTCAAGCATAGCCGCCGGACTTCAAGCGTTTCGCGCTATCGCTGCATTCGCCAAGCTCGTAGAATCCCGTTATCGTCGACCCCGAAGGCGTAAGGACGAGGGAGGAAAACGATGCTTTGGGGGATCGATCCGCTGCTAACCGCGGATTTGCTTTACGCCTTGCGACGGATGGGACACGGGGACGAGATTGTCGTCGTCGACACCAACTTCCCCGCGGCCTCCACCGCACTGTCTACCGTGATCGGCGAACCGATTCCCTTGGCCGGCGTCAACGCGGCGCGCGCCGTCGAGGCGATCCTGTCGCTGATGCCGCTCGACACGTTTGTCCCCGATCCCGCGTGCCGTATGGAAATCGTCGGCGATCCGGACGCTATGCCACCGGTACAGCGCGAGGTGCAGCAGGCCGTCGATCGCGCGGCGAGCAAGCACGTGCCGCTGCAGGGCATCGAGCGCTTCGCCTTCTACGAGCGCGCCAAGAGCGCCTTCGCGATCGTCCCGACCGGGGAACGGCGCTTCTACGGTTGCTTCATCTTCAAGAAAGGCGTCGTCCCGCCGGAGTGAGCGGAGCGCGCTGGCTTCAGTCTCAGCGTATCATCACACGCGGCGCCGCGTTGGTCGCCGAGCTGTGACGCGGCATTCGGTTGATGGGCTCGCTCGGCGTTCCCGGAGGAGCGGCGAATTTCCCCCGGTTGAAGTCCAAGACGCTCGATAAGAAAAAACGACAATTTCTTGCCAACCCGGCTGGGACCTAGTATTGTTTTTCAGAAAGGCCGACCGGCTGGCGGTATCTGGGCGGCGCGCGACCGGGACTGCGGCGTTAAGGACAGGGAATGCCTCATGAATGGCGCCGCAAGCCATTGAAATCGCTCAAAACGGACTCGGAAATGGTGGGTCGCCGGTTTGCCGCTGTTCGGTAGGAGAAAACGATCAGGTGAATTCCATATTAGCCCGCCTTCTTACGCACACCGGGCTTTTGCGCCGTCTGTTTCTCCGGCGCTTCCTTTGCGGCCGCGCCTGCTTCCTTCGCGGCGCCGCCCGCGATCGGCAACAGCATCTCGCGCTGATCTGAGCTGCCTTTGACCGTGCGCTTGCCTTTGGCGGGCTTTGCCGCCGGGGCGGGCGCCGCCGGCGCCGCTTGCTTGGCGGCCGTCTTTGGCGTTTCCTCCTTGGCCTTCTCGATGCTCTGCTTGAGCGCCGCCATCAGATCCGTGCCGGCGACAATCCTCGGCATCGGGCGCTGTTTGGGGATTGGCATCCCCGCTCTCTTCTCGTTCAACATGGCGACGACCGCCTCCTCATAGCGATCGTGAAATAAGGTGGGGTCGAACGTCGCCGCCTTGCTTTCAAGGATATGCTCGGCGAGAGCGAGCATGTCCTTCGGAATTTGGATCTCGCCGATGTCGCCGAAATAAATCGCCTCGTCTCGAACCTCATAAGGATATCTGAGCGTGGCGCCGAGCAGTCCCTTGCCCCGCGGCTGGAGCATGATCACGCGCTCGCGCTTGGATAGGACCACCCGCCCCAACGCGACCATGCCTTTGCCGAGCATGGCGTCGCGGATGACGGCAAAAGCCTCCAGCGCAACTTTGTTCTCCGGAACCAGATAATAAGGGCTGTCGACATAGCGTTCGTCGACTTCGGATTTCGGCACAAAGCTATCGATGTCGATCGTATGACTGCTCTCGATCGCGATGGCGTCGAGTTCTTCGTCCTCGACCTGCAGGTAAACGCCTTTATCGACTTCGTAGCCGCGCCCTTTATCGTCGGGATCGATTGGGTCGCCAGTCCCTTCGTCAACCAACTGCTGACGAAGGCGATTGCCGGTCTTTTTGTTGATCTGCCGGAAGGCGACTCGCTCGCCCGTCGCCGTCGCCGTGTACAGCGCGATCGGGCACGAGACGAGGGAAAGCTTGAGATATCCCTTCCAGTAGGGGCGCGGCGGGGCCATGGGAACTCCTACTCAACGCAAACAAGCATCCTTATAACACGCCGGACGCCATTCCGGACAGACTTGGCAAGGATTCTTTAACCAATGTCGGAGGCGAGCGGTCCGCGCCGCCCTGAGCCCATGACGCCGCTGGCACTACTCCGCTATTCGATAGTGAGATCGGTCTCTGGGGAAAAAATTGGCGGCGAGCTCGGCTGCGGGGCGGGCGCAGAAACCAGCGCCTCCGCCGCGCCGACGCAGCCGTTCGGGTGAAATTTTCAACGCACCGGAGCGACCACGATCGATCCGCGTTGGCAGGTGTGGCGCGCGACCTTCCGGCAGACGGCGTAAGACGAGAGATCCTTCGCCAGGCAGAAACGCACGTCGACGAGTTCGCCATTGCTGCAGGTGACCGCCATATTGTCGGGACGCAGATTGGCGTTCGCCGTCATGAAGGCCTGCTCGACCTCCTCAGGAGCCATTCTCAATTGCTCGCTCGGACCCTGGAACATTGCCGGAATGTTCAGCCGCTTCCGCACGCTGCGTACGGTAGCGAAATAGTCATGCGCGCTGAGGCCGGTGCAGGTTCC
>DASXXT010000329.1:0-1962 GCA_036502965.1 Roseiarcus sp.
CCTCGATGAGGGAATTGCGCGCGCGCCTCCAGCGGCGGGCGGAGGATACGGCCGCTTCGATCGAGGCGCGGTTCCAGAACGCCCGGAGGGAGATCGAGCGCTGGCGCGACTACCATTACGTTGTCATCAACGATGACCTCAAGCGCGCCTATCGCGACGTGACGGGGATTGTGACGGCCGAGCGGCTGCGCGCGAGGCGGATCCAGGCGGGCGTCGAGCAGCTGGTCGAGCGGCTTATGGCCGAGTAAGCGTGGAATAAACGATGCAATATCAGTATATTGCAGAAATAATTTGATGCACTTCATCCGATACTTCATGATTTATCGGACTGCCGCGTCGCGCGCTTGAGCCAGGAAATGGGAGGTCCCCGCCCCGCGGGCAGGCCGCGCGGGGCCGGCATGCAGGGCGCGCAAGCTGTTAGCGAAAGCTGTTGCCGACGCCGCTCGAATATGCAGCTATAAGGTTGCAGGGCTGAGAGGAGCGGGAAAATGAACACCTGGGCGCCTTCCAAGCGCTCTCGAAGCGAACGCATCGAAGCCGAGGCTGACGGGCTGATCAGTGACCTGGGCGACCGGGCTTATCAAGAGGCGCGCCGAAGGGAGCACGAGGCCAGTTCCGATGCGATGGCCGAGGATTGGGCCCTCGTCGCCAAGGCGGTTGCGCGTAAGACCGGCAGCCGCGTCGGCCTCAATCTTTCGACTCAACTGGAGATGAATACCTTCTTCGTGCTGGATCGCGAGCCGGGCGTGGCGCGCAAGGCTCGACCCCGTCCAGAGGCAGAGCCGGAGCCGGAACGCCAACCGAAGGCGGCCGGCGTTCCCACGCCGCAACCGTTCCGGATCCAATTCATGGGCGTGGGAACCGATTCCAGATCATCGATATTGCGCGAAGATGAGATCCGCGCCTCCGATGTCTCCGCCGCAATCATCGCCGCCGCGATCGCCGCATGGCCACCCAACACGATCGGCTTGCGCATTCTCGATCGCGAAGGTCACGAGGTTTTCGGCCGACAGAAGGCTGTCGGCTGATAGGGCTACGGCCGCTCGACTCACTCCGCTGCGGCGGCCGCCTCGCGTTCGCGAACCTCGAAGATCTCGAACTCGTTACTCAGTCCCCGAAGCTGTGAAGACCGCGGGGTCGTTCGGTAGCTTGCTTCGCTGAGCACCCGCGCCACGTCGGAGCTTTCGATGATCGGCTTGGTCGCCAGGATTGCGGTCGGGTCAGCCAGTTCATTCACGCGCGAGGCGATGTTGACGGTTTGGCCGAAATAGTCCTGCCGGTCGTCAAGCATGACGGCGAGGCAGGGACCCGAATGCAGCCCGATGTTGAGCGCGAGGTCGTCGCCGCCACGCGTCTGGTTGATCTCGCGCATCGCCTCGCGCATGCGCATCGCCGCCCGCAGCGCCCGGTCGGGCGAGGGGAAAGTCGCCATCACCGCATCGCCGATCGTCTTGACCACCGCGCCGCCCTCGGATGAGACCGCCTCGAGCAGCGCGCCGAAATGGCTGCGCACGAGATCGAAGGCGGCGAGATCGCCGATCCGGTCATAGAGCGCAGTCGAGCCTCTGAGATCGGTGAACAGGATCGTGAGGCTGGTGATCTTGAACCGCTGCTCTGGATCGAACGTTCCGCTGCGATAAAGATCGCGGAACGCCTGATTGCTGAGCAGGCGGGTTGCGGTCAGGAACGGCAGGCGGGGGCTGGTGAGCTTGTCCATCTCTTCGCTGTGCAGCCAGATCCCCGGCATCGTCCGGTGAGCAGTTCGGTTTTCAAACGAGATGCGCGCCGGACCCGGTTGGATTTTGAGCGTGCCGTTATGCGCATGTGCGTCGGCGAATACGAGCGACAGATTGCGCCGCTCCCGAGTCTCCTCGCCGTCGACCTCCAGAAAGAGCGACGAATGGGTGACGGGGTCGAAGACGATCGCAAATCCCTTCGGCAGGGTGAGCGACATCGCCGCCT
>DASXXT010000330.1:0-20451 GCA_036502965.1 Roseiarcus sp.
AGGACCAAGAGGCCCCGGCTGCCCTGACGCGCCGACCGCTCCGGGAGGTCCGGGTGGACCAAGCGGTCCGGAAGGCCCCGTGTGGCCCGGCGGTCCCGGCGGTCCGGCCGCGCCCACGATGCCGACGTCGCCCTTGGGCCCAGACGGCCCGGCGGCTCCGACGTCGCCCTTAGGCCCAGCTGCGCCAACGTCACCGTTCGGTCCGGGTGGTCCCGCCGGCCCGCGCGGGCCGACCGCCCCGATTTCGCCCTTAGGCCCGGGCGGTCCGACCGGTCCCGCAGGGCCGACTGCGCCGACATCGCCCTTGGGCCCAGCCAGTCCGACCTGCCCCGGCGCGCCTGGAGGTCCGGCCGGGCCAGCGGGGCCGGAAGGACCGGTGTGCCCCGGCGCTCCCGCTGGTCCAGCCGGCCCAATCGCGCCGGAATCGCCCTTCGGCCCCTGTGGTCCAGCCGCACCCTCGGGTCCGGGCTCTCCTTTCGGCCCTTGCAAGCCAGGCGGTCCGGCGGCGCCAATATCGCCTTTCGGCCCCGGCGGCCCGTCAGGACCTGGCGGCCCCGGCGGGCCGGGCGGGCCGGCTGAGCCCGTTTCGCCCTTCGCGCCTGGCGGACCGTCAGCGCCCGTGTCGCCCTTCGGCCCCGGGGGTCCAACGGCGCCGACTACGCCCGGCTCGCCCTTTGGCCCGGCTGGACCGGCGGGACCCTGCTGGCCCTGGGGCCCCGGCGAGCCTTGTTCGCCCTTGTCGCCCTTGGCGCAGCCCGAAACGGCGAGGAGGACCGCAATTGCCGCCCCAGCGACAGTCAAACGCATTCGTTTCTCCCCAGATGAGACGCGTCCCAACCGCCTCTTAAGTCCAGTGTTGGCGCCGGACTGTGACAGGGGCATCAATCGTCAGCGCTCACCGAGGCCACAATCGCCCATTCTTTTTGACTTGGCTAGGCGACTTGGCCAGGCCCGGTCGAACTCCCTCGAACAAAGCTGGCTGAATGGCGACAGGCGTATCGCAGCTCCGCGCGCCGCATCAAGCCCGAGGCGGCATCAGTCCCGGCTGCGCCCTCGCGACCTCAACGCATCCCGCCGTCCGCTAACACGAATATGGGTAAGTGGGATCTCCGAACAGGTAAAATGGGCTCACCACACAGGCGTTGTAATTGTCGAAGCCGCCGTTGCCGTGAAACCTGTGGCGCCCTTCCCTCCCCTCATGAAAACCGCGGCCGTCGTGAAAACCGCCGCCGGCGAACGCATGGCCGCCGCCGGCACGAAAACCGCCGCCGCCGAACGAATGCCCGCCGCCAAAGCCGCCGCCGCCATGGCCGCCGCCGCCGCCACCACCCCTCGCGAGCACGGGGGAGGAAGTTCCGAGGGAAACGACCAGAGCGACAGCTGCAAACGACACGGTGACCGCCTTCCAAGTTGAATTGCGCATGGAAGATTCCTTTTCGAAGAGTGTTCTATGATGTCTTCGGAAAGGAGATGGTGGTCGGAGGCTAAGGTTGACAGATCGACGAAAGGATTGCTCGTCTACACTTTAGTGTGAGAGCCAAGCATGTACACTTAAGTGTGATAGCCAAGCACGTACACTTAAGCGTGAGAGCCGAGCACGCGGATCGGCCAAGACGTAGAGCGCGTCGATGGGCCCTTGCTATAATCCTCGCACTGTCACCAGGGTGGCGGTCGCGTGCAGACCGACCGATCGCGACGCTGCAGATTGGAGGCGAAAATCATGCATCGTCGTACGTTCCTTGCCGGCCTCGCGGCCACGACTGCACCCATTCGCGCGCGAGCTGCGCCCTCAGCCGAAGAGCGCCTGAACCTTGCCAACAAGCAGCTTGCCGAGATGGAAGTGCGCGAGGCCGGCAGGCTCGGCGTCTTTGTGTGCGAGACGGGGACCGGCGCAACGATCGAGCATCGCGCCGACGAACGGTTCCCGATGTGCAGCACGTTCAAGCTTCTGGCTGCAGCCGCGGTGCTCAAGCGCGTGGACGAGGGCGCCGAGCGCCTCGACCGAACCATCGCTTTTGGGCCGAGCGACCTGCTCGACTACGCGCCGATCGCCAAGGCGCACGCCGCCGAGGGCGCCATGACGCTCGCCGATCTCTGCGCGGCAGCGATCGATTGGAGCGACAACACCGCCGCAAACCTGGTCCTGCAGGCGATCGGCGGACCGGCGGGCTTCACCCAATTTGCGCATTCGCTGGGCGATAATGTGACCCGGCTCGACCGCAACGAGCCGAGTCTGAACGCCGCCACGCCCGGAGACCCCCGCGATCGACCAGTCCGCGCGCCATGGCTGAGGACATGCAGAAGGTATTGTTGGGCGATGCGCTCTCGGATGCGTCTCGCCGCCAGCTCCAAACGTGGCTCATCAACGACAAGGTCGGCGATAAGCGGCTGCGCGCCGGGCTGCCGGGTTCATGGCGCATCGGCGACAAAACCGGCAGCGGCGATCACGGAACGGCGAATACGATCGCGATCATCCGGCCGCCCGAGCGTCGGCCGATCATCGCCACGGTCTACTATACCGAGTCGTCCGCGCCGATGGATACGCGCAACGCAACCCATAAGGAGATTGGCGGCCTGATCGCGGAGACGTTCTCCTAAAAGAAGGGGCCGGCGCGCGGCCGGCCCCTGGTAGTTCACCGATTTTCTACGGAGCCTTAGCTGCCGCCGCCGACGCAGGTGTCGGCGGTCTTGGGCGTGCAGACGTCGAGGCCGGTGTAGGTCGGATCCGATGGGGCCGCCTTGCCGTCCTTGATGTCCTTGAGGAAATACATCGCCTTGTAACCCATCTCGAACGGCCGCTGGCCGACCTGGCCGGAGGAGAGCCCCTTCTTCATCAGGTCGATCTGGACGGGCAGCGTATCAGCCACAACGAGCGCAAGCGCGCCGGAGGCAATCTTGTCCTTGTACTTCTCGGCCGTCTTCGCGTAGGCGTCCGGCAGGAACTGCGGGAAGCCGCCAGTCGGAGTGAAGGCGTCGAGGTCCGGATATTTGGCGAGAATGTCCTCCATCTGCTGATTGGCGCGGGTGAAATCATCGTCCGTATACAGCGGGCAGCCGTCGGCTTCCTTCCAGCCATTCTGACCGGTAAGCCGAACGCCGGGCGACTCCGTGCTCTTCGCCCCCGAAAGCGTGTCGCGGATGCCCTGCATGCGCTCGTTATGGTTCGCCGCCGCTGCGCCGCCGGACTGGATGCAGATCGTCCCGCCCTTGGGCTTGATCGCCATCACAAGCTTGCCGATGTTGACGCCGATGTCATAGTTGTGCGTGCCGACATAGGCGAGGCGCAGCGCCTTGTCCTTCGGCAAGAGGTCGGAGTCCCAAGTTAGAACCGGGATCTTGGCCGGGCCAGCGCCCTGCAGCGCATTGGCCATGGCCGGCGCGTTGGCTGGAGACACGGCGATGCCGTCGACTTTCTTGGTGACGAGGTCGGCCACGATCTGCGCTTCCTCGTCGCCCCCGCCATGTTCCCCAGGGCCGATGTATAGACATTTGACAGCGCCGTTGAGCTCCTTCTCCGCCTTCTTGCAGCCGGCGAGGGCCTGATCGAAGAATGGGTTGTTGGTGTTCTTCGGCACCAGCGCAAAAGTGTAGGCGTCGGCGGCTCGGGCGGACGCCGAGACGGCAAGCAACGCGCCTGCGGCGACAGCGCCGGTCAACAAAATCTTTAACATTCGCTTTCCTCCCAGTTGGATATGGCCCGTACGAGCCAGGTAGACGCGGCCCCCGACGGGGTCACTCGCGTTTCGCTCCTCGAAGCTTCCCGAGGTAAACCGCTCCGATCAAGAACAAGCCGACGAACGTGCCCTGCCAATTCGAATCGACGCCCGCCATCAGAAGCGAATTGCGGATCGTAAAGATGAGGGCCGCGCCGATGAACGCGCCGTAGGCGCTGGCCTCGCCCCCCATCAGGTTCGCCCCGCCGATCACCGCGGCCGAGATGGCGAGGAGTTCATAAGTTGCGCCAAGGGCGTTGATCGCCGAGCCCGCCCATCCCACAGAGAGAACCGCCGCGAAAGCGGCCGACAAGCCGGAAACCACATAGACCTGCACTTTGACTCGATTGACGGGAACGCCCGTCAACAGCGCCGCCTGCTCGTTGCCTCCGATCGCGAGCACATGGCGACCCCAGCTCGTCATCTTGTAGGCCACGCCCAAGATGAAGGTCAGGACGATCAGGAAAAGAAGCGGAGAACTCAGTTCGAATTTAGGCGTAATTTTCCAGGCGCCGCTGCCGAGCGCCTTGAACGCGGGCCCCCCGGGACCGAAATTATAGAGCATGCGGTTTCCCGACAGCACCACCGCGACCGACCGCGCGATCGCCAGCATGCCGAGCGTTGTGACGAAGGGCGATAGGCCGAGATAGGCGATGATCACGCCGTTGATGAGGCCGACGATCCCTCCAGCGGCGAGTCCGACGGTAATGGCGGCCCAAGCCGGGTAGCCGGCTTCCAGAGTGAGCCCGCTCGCGACCGCCGTGAGACCCATGATCGAGCCGACCGAGAGGTCGATGCCGCCCGTCGCGATCACCGCAGTCATGCCGAGCGCCATGATGCCGATGAAGGAGAAATTGCGCGTGGTGTTGTAGAAATTATCGGCGGTGGCGAAAGACGCCGGCTGCAGATAGCTCATCACGATGCAAATGATGACGAGCGCGACCGTCACCCAGAACGCCTGCGAACTCGTGAACCGCTGCCAGAAATTGTGTTGCTGAACGCCCAGCACCGATTCGATCGAGACGTTGGCTTGCGGCGCTTCGCTTGCCATCGGAAAGCTCCTCAAGCCGCGTGGATCGCGCCGGTGATCAAGCCGGTCACTTCTTCCGGGCTCGTCGCCTTGATCGCCTTGTCGGCGACCTTGTTGCCGCGCCGCATCACCATCACCCGATCGCAGACGGCGAACACGTCCGGCATACGATGGCTGATGAGAATGATCGCCATCCCGGCGTCCTTCAGCCGGCGTATCAGGTCAAGCACCTCAGCCACTTGCCGAACGGATATCGCGGCCGTTGGCTCGTCCATCAAGACGAGCCGCGCCTTCGACAGCCGCGTGCGCGCGATGGCGACAGCCTGGCGCTGCCCGCCAGACATCTGACGCACGAGGTCGCGCGGCCTCGTCTCGGACTTGAGCTCAGTGAACAATTCGCCAGCGCGCTTGGCCATCGCCTTGTGGTCGAGCCAGCGGAGCGGTCCGACACTGCGCTTGATTTCGCGCCCCAGGAACACGTTGGCCGCTGCGGACAGATTGTTGCAAAGCGCCAAATCCTGGTAGACGACCTCGACTCCCTTTTCGCGCGCCTCGACGGGCTTATGAAAGTGCACCGTCTCGCCGCCGATGCGGATCTCGCCATGGGTCGGGGGAAAATTGCCGGCGATGACCTTGACCAGGGTCGACTTGCCGGCGCCGTTGTCGCCCATGAGCCCCAGCACTTCACCAGTTTCGAGCGCCATATCGACTTCGTTCAGCGCATGGATCGCGCCGAAATGCTTCGACACCGCGTTCAATTCAAGAATCGGCAAGCCGGCTCCCTCCGTTCCGCCCGCAACCACACCAGGCGGCCGGTGCGTCCGGCCGCATTTATCCTACTAATCCTGGCATGTCAGCATCGGATAGATCGGACCAGCGCGCAAGCGCTAAAGCGGGCGGTTTTCGTTGGCCCGACTCCGTTGCGGCGAAGGGGAGGAGCCGAACGAGCCGGCGGTTTCTGGCCAGCAAGGCGCGAACGACGCCGCAATTCGCCCCTCATCGCCTCTCGACGCTAAGCCTTCCTCCGGGTTCGCTCCGACTTCCCCTCCGAAGCCCACGTTCGATGTATTCCCTGATCAGCCGCTGCGCCGGAATCCCTTCCTTCATCGCTTGAGCCCTCACCGCGTCGAGCAGACGGCTCGGCAGCCGCAGGTGGATTGACGCGTCCTTGGCGAACCGCTCGTAGCGCGCAAACCATTCGTCACGAGGCAACGCGCCCGCCATGAGGTCGTACTCGTCGAGGTCCGCCGTTTCGAGGAACGCCTCTAACTTCTCGTCACTATCGAATTTCGGGAACGGTTTCTTCATCGCCCTCGCCTCTGTGCCTGTAGCGGGTGCTGATCGGTCGAACATAGAGTTCGCCGTTTTTCTCGCGCATCGTGAATACCACAAACAAGGGAAGGCCCTCAGAACTGCGACCGATCGCGCGAAACCGGGTCTCCCCCTCATATGGATCGCCCGCGATGAGTGTCCGCCAATCATCAATCAGGGCTTCGATGTCATGCACTGGAACGCGACGGGTGCACTTTTCCCGATTGCTGTCATCCCAATCGAACTTGCTCATGTGTACACAAATCGGAACACCGCGTCAACGCGAATCGGCGCCGGCTGGAAACCCGCCGCGCCTCTCACTGCCACATCGCCCGCATGCGCGCCTGAAGATCGACCCGCGGCCCGTCGATCGCCGCGCGCTGCGGCGCGGGCTCGGCCTCGGGCCAAGTCTGTCGGTCGAAATGCTTTAAAAGCGGCGGCGGGATGAAGCGGGTGCGGGCCGCATAGACGCTGCGGTCGCCGCCCCTCGGCTGCCCGTGGACATAGAAGCGCTGCGGCACGACGAGCGCGAGCTCGTCTTTCGCGCGGGTCATCGCGACATAGAGCAGACGGCGTTCCTCCTCGATCTCCTCCGACGAGCCGGTGGCGAGGTCGGAGGGAATGCAGCCATCGACGCAGTTGAGCACGAACACCGAGCGCCATTCCTGCCCCTTGGCCGAATGGATGGTCGAAAGGATGAGAAAGTCCTCATCCCTCAGCGGCGGTCCTGCTTCGTCGCTGGTCGCGTCCGGCTGATCGAGCGCGAGCTCGCTCAAGAACCGTTCGCGCGACGGGAACGTCGCGGCGATGCGCTCGAGCGCCTCGAGATCGCCCATCCGGACGCGCGCATCGTCGTAGCGGCTCTCCATGAGCGGACTCAACCACGCGACGGCGTCAGCGATCTCCGCCGGCCACGGCGCGGCGCGCGACGCAAGCCGGCGCATGAGGTCCGCGAAAGCGGGAAATCCGTCCCGCGCCCTGGCCGGCGTCGATAGGGCCGACATCATCGCAAAGCCGTCGTCGGCCCCCGCCGCGGATACGATGGTCTCGGCGACCTTTGGCCCGACGCCGGGCAGGAGCTGGGCCACGCGAAAGCCCGCAACTCGATCGCGCGGATTTTCGGCAAAGCGCATGAGCGCCACTGCGTCCTTCACGTGAGCGGCGTCGAGAAACTTCAAGCCCCCGTATTTGACGAGCGGCACGTTGCGGCGGGCGAGCTCGAGCTCGAGCGCGGCGCTGTGGTGGGTGGCGCGAAACAGCACCGCCTGGCTTTTAAGCGAAGCGCCCGCCTCGCGATTGGCGAGCACGCGGGCAGCGACGAAGCGAGCCTGGTCCGCGTCGTCCGCGACGGTGACCAGGAGCGGAAGCGGACCGTGCGGCCGATCGGTGCGAAGAGTCTTGGCGAAGCGCTCCGGCGCGAGCGCAATCGCCGCGTTAGCTGCGGCCAGGATGGCGCCGCTCGAACGGTAGTTGCGCTCTAGCGTCACCACGTGCGCCGGCGGATCGAACGCGCCGGGAAAATCGAGAATGTTGCGCACCGTCGCGGCGCGGAAGGAATAGATCGACTGCGCATCGTCGCCGACGACGGTCAAGCCGCGTCCCCGGGGCCTTAAGCGCAGCACGATTTCGCCCTGCAGCGCGTTGGTGTCCTGGTATTCGTCGACCAGCAGATGATCGAAACGGGCGGCGATCTCCGCCGCGATCGCCGGCTCGGCCAGCATCTGGGCGAAATAGAGCAGGAGGTCGTCGTAATCGAGCACGTTCTGGCGCTGCTTCATCTCGACGTAAGAGGCGAAGAGCCCGCGAAGCGCGTCCTCGTGCCCCGCAACCCATGGAAACCATTTGCCGAGCGTCGCCTTGAGATCGCCTTGCGCGTTGACGACGCGCGAATAGATCGTGAGGCACGTCGCCTTGGTCGGGAAACGCTCTTTCACATCGCCGAGGCCTGCCTCGTGGCGGGCCCAGTTCATGAGGTCCGCGGAATCCTCGCGGTCGTGTATGGTGAATTGCGGATCGAGCCCGAGGCGTGTTGCGTATTCGCGCAACAGCCGCGCGCCGAGGCCGTGGAACGTCCCCGCATAGGCCGGCGTCGCCGCGGCGGCCGCCTCTGGCGCGAGACGGCGGGCGAGCAGCCGTTCGACGCGGCGACCAAGCTCGGCCGCGGCGCGGCGCGAAAAGGTGGCGAGCATGATGCGCTTCGGATCGGCGCCCCCGAGGATGAGCGCCGCCACCCGATGCGCCAGCATCGCCGTCTTGCCCGAGCCCGCGCCGGCGATGACGAGCAGCGGCCCGAACCTTCCGGATCGCCGATCCCGTGCTCGACCGCGAACCGCTGCTCGGGATTGAGATCGACGGCCGGGCTCGAGCGAATCAGGGCGAGCGACATGGGTCGACGCAACCATGTTTCCCGCTTTGTTCGCAAGGGAGGTGGACTCACGCAACGGTCTTAGCTAACGTATGAACTAACCTCGGAGCATAGGATGTCCATCGTCACCATACATGCGGCGAAGACCCATCTTTCCAAGCTTCTCGCCAGAGTTGAGGCCGGAGAAGAGATCGTTATCGCTCGGGGCAGAACTCCGATCGCGCGTCTCACTCCTATCCACGCGCCCCCGGCCAAGCGCCAGTTTGGCGCGTTCAAGGGCACGGTGAGCGTCGGGCCAGAATTCTTCGAGCCAATGACGGACGCCGAGCTCAAGGAATGGGAGTAGAATGACGCGGCTTCTGCTCGACACGCACGCCTTTCTCTGGTGGTTGGCAGGCGACGAGAGGCTGAGCGTCGGCGCGCGCGAGGCCATAACCGAAGAGCTAGATTCAATCTTTGTCAGCGCGGCCTCCACCTGGGAGATCTCTACGAAGCACCGGTTGGGCAAGCTCCCTGGAGCGGGCGCGATCGTCGGCGATCTCACCGAGGTGATCGAGGGCCAAGGATTCGTTGGCCTGCCGATCACAATTCGTCATGGGCAGGCAGCAGGCGCGTTGCCGGGGCCTCATCGTGATCCTTTCGATCGCATGCTGATCGCGCAGGCCATGCTTGACGACCTCGTGCTCGTCTCGAACGAACAGGCTTTCGTCGCCTATGGCGTCGGGCGGCTGTGGTGAGGCGGGACGGCTGTTACAAACCGCCAATGGGTCACTCTGCCGCTAGCTGATCGTCACATGGGCGTTTACGCCACAAACGAGCTCTTAACGGGTAGCGCAATGCCAGGAGCGGAATCGCACTACGTCCACCGGACCGCCTGGCTGCGGGCGGCGGTCCTCGGCGCCAACGACGGGATCATCTCGATCGCAAGCCTCATCATGGGCGTCGCAGCCGCAGCGGGGGAACGAGCCGAAATCCTGACCGCAGCGGTTGCGGGGTGGGCGGCGGGGGCGATGTCGATGGCGGCGGGCGAATATGTCTCCGTCAGCTCGCAGGCCGACTCTGAGGCAGCCGACTTGGCGCGCGAGCGCCGCGCGCTTCGCGAGCGACCGGCCGAGGAAAAGCAGGAGCTCACCCATATCTACGAACAGCGGGGCTTGAAGCCCGAGCTCGCACAGCAGGTCGCTGGTCAACTCATGGCCAAGGACGCGCTCGACGCCCATGCCCGCGACGAGCTCGGCATCAGCGAGAGCGCACAACCCAAACCGATCCAGGCCGCCTTCGCATCCGCCGCCGCCTTCTCGGTCGGCGCCGCTTTGCCGACCGTGACAGCGTTTCTCGCGCCGCAAGGGGCGGTCGTTACAGCCGTCCCCGCCGCAGCGCTGGTTTTTCTGGTCGCGCTCGGCGCGCTCGGCGCCTGGGCGGGCGGCGCCCCGATGGTGAAGCCGGCGCTCAGAGTCGGCTTCTGGGGCGCGCTGGCTATGGCAGTCACGGCGGGGATCGGCGCGCTGATCGGCAAGGCCGTTTAGCCTTGGCCGCGCTGAGCGCGGGGCTAGCTTGCCTTTTGTGTTTGATGCGGAAAGAGATGTCGCTTGGCCTCGTCGTCGAACTCTTGTTTGAAGGCGTGCTTGTCCTTCAATTTGTTGACGCGAGCGACGGCCGGGCGCTCGTTGATCTCGTCAACGAGCCGCTTCACATTGGCCATCTTTGCCCAAGTCTCGGCGCCCAAGAGGTAAGGAGCAGCGGAGCTCCAACCCCAAACCGACATATCGACGATCGTGTAGACGTCGCCGAGCAGATATTTCCGCCCGGCCAATCGGTCATCGAGGATCTTCCAGTGCCGGTGCGTTTCGAAGTTGTATCGATTGATCGCATATTCGATCTTCTCAGGGGCTGCGGCGTTGAAGTGGAAGGCCTGGCCTGAAAACGGACCAACCCCGCTTGAAACGAAGAAGAGCCACGACAGCAGCTCGCCCCGCGCTTTGGGCGTATTCTCGGGAAGGAAGCGCCCGGTCTTCTCTGCGAGATAAAGCAGGATAGCGCTCGAATCGAATACAGTTGCTTCGCCATCGACGATCGACGGCGTCTTCGCGTTTGGATTGATGGAACGGTAATTCGGCGAGTGCTGCTCGCCCTTGCGCGTGTCGACCGGAACAATCTCGTATTCGAGACCTGCTTCTTCGAGGAATAGAGCGACCTTCGCCGGATTCGGCGACGGGTGATAGTAGAACTTGATCATCCGAAGGCTCCCACCATTGCGGCCATGCCGCGCGATGCGCAGTAGCGTAACACCAACAGTTACGCAATGTCACTCGGCCTGCACGCCGCGCGTTCGCGATGGTTGCGTTTTTGCGCTCTCTGCTTCGTTGCTTCGGGCAAGCACCGCGCCGGCGATATCGGCGATTGTGGCGCGCGACAGCTCTTCCTGCAAAGCCTCGACCGCGGGCGCCGTGGCCTCCCGCAGAACAGGAAGGATATGGGCGCCGACCGGACAGGATTCACTCGGCGGGGATCGGTGCTCGGTGAAAAGCTCGCCGCTCTCCAACGCGGCGAAGACATCGCGCAAAGTGATGTCCCTGGCCGGCCGCGCCAATTCGAAGCCGCCTCCCGGACCGAGTCGGGCGCGGATCAATCCAGCAGCCGTCATCAGCGAGAAAAGGCGGCGAACCACGACCGGATTGGTGTTGGCGCTATCCGCCACATCCTCCGAACGCAGGACCTTGCCAGGATTGGCGGCGAGCGCAGTCAGCAAATGAACGCCAACGGCAAATCGGGTGCTCGTTCCCATCGCCAACCCTCGCACGACCCTGGCTTGGATTGCAAAAAGCCGCTCGCCAGCAGACTCCGGTCACCGGCTGGGCGGCGCCGGTGTGGATCACCGAGCGGGATCCTATTTCGGACACGGTGGCACGCCAGGCATTCCACATGCTCGCGATTGCGCGGGCGCCGGCTGTGCTCGAACGACCGGCGGCGCCTGTCGAGGCGCAGGCGGCGGCGCAGCCGCTGCCGGCGGACGAGGCGCTGCGACCATCGCCGGCGCAGGGGCATGAACCGCCGGCGGCGCCGGGCGCGGGGCGACGGGCGCCGCAGCCGCCGTCGGGGGCGCGGGGGCGTGAACCACCGGAGGCGGCGCGGGGCGCGGCGCGACAGGCGCAGCCGCCGCTGGAGGGGGAGCGTGAACCACTGGCGGCGGCTGACGAAGGGCGGCGGGAGCAGGCGCCGTCAACGGAGCCGCGGCTGGCGGTTTCGCGACGACATTCGGCTTCGGCATTGGAACGCTGGCGGGCGTTGGCGCCGGCGGTTTCGGCATGGCGTTAGGCGCTAAGCGCACGGGCGCCGCGACCGGCGCCGCAGGCGCTAGCGCCGGCTTGGCTCCTGGCGAGGTAGCCTGGACCGCCGCCGGTCCCGCACCGCCGCTAGGCTTGGCCAAGGCGGGAGACGTCGGGGCCGGCGAGAGCTTCCCGGGAGCGGCAGGAACGGCTGGGGCCGCAACAGTCGGCGCGGTCCCCGGAGGCTTGGCCACCACTGGCGCCACCGGCGCCGCAGCCGGCTTGGCTGCGTTTGGCGAAGGGGCCGCAGGCAGCGGCTTGCCGCCGGGGACAGTTGTCGCACCCACAGCGGGGGCCGTCCCCGGCGGAGGCTTAGCCACGACTGGCGCCGACGGCGCCGCAGCTGGACCCGCTGCGTTTGGCGAAGGGGCTGCAGGCAACGACTTGCCGCCGGGGGCGGTGGGAGCGACCGGCGCAGCGACGCCAGCTGGCGGAGCGCCTCGAGGCTTCGTCCCCGCTGCTGGAAGGGCGGCGGCCGGATTGCCTGCCGCGGGCGGGACCGGAAGCGGCTTGGCCGCCTGGCCCGGGGCGGCAGGCGCCGCGGTCCCCACCGGATTCGCTGGCGAGGTCGGCGCGGGCGCTGGCGGCGCGCCAGCAGGATTGCCCGGAGCTGCGACCGACGCGCCCTGTGGCCGATGCTGGCCAATCGGCCGTAAGGGCTTGACGACCGCCGCGTTGGCGACAGGACCGGCGGCGGCGACCGGTGCGGGCGGCGCCACGGGTTTGATGTTGGCAGGCAGCGGCGGCGGCGCGGGCGGCGGCTGTCGCCATCGCGACTCCCCGCGCGGCGCAATGCCGTCGTGGTGAAAACGGCCGTGGAATGCGACCGCGCCAATGGCGATTGGAATCGCAACGCCCAACACCGGGAGCACGCCAATCTCGGCAGGCGGCGGAGGCGGAGGCAAGTCGCGCCAATCGTCGTCTTCGATGTAGACGTATTGGACCGGCGGGGGAGGAGGAGGCGGACCGAAATCGTCAAACGCGTAGATAGGCCGGTCGTCATAGACGAGTTCGTCCGGGGGCGGCGGCGGAAGATCCGCGAAGGTCTCCGGCCGAAAGTCCGCCGGCGGCTCGAACCCGGCCGAGAGCATCGCAAGGCGACGGCGCGCATCAGCGGTGTGCGGGCCTTTCGGGTAGGTCCGCAAATACGTCCAATACGCTCGCGGCGTATCGGCGCCGACAGTACGGCGCCAGTATGCAGCTTCTCGCCGGACCGCGAGAATGGCTCGCACCCGTCTCGCCTGGTCAGAGTTCGGATACGCGGCGAGGAACTCGCGATAGCCCTCGATGGTGTCGCGCTCAAGCGCGGCGGCGTAGGCGTCCGCGGCCGAAAAACTGGATATGGGCCGGCGCTCCGTCTGCACCAGCGGAGGAGCCGCAGGAGGAGCGTCGGCGGCGCGTTCGAAGACGTAAAATGGACCATCAAGCTTGGAGGCGCTCCACGGCAGCAAAGCCCCTTGCGTCTCCGCGTTAACCGACACTCTCGTTTGATCGAACGCCTGGGCGATATCCACCCCGCCCTGTCGGATCGCGCCGGCCAGCGTCTTGCCGTAGACCCCGTATGGACCTTCCTCGTCGCCAGCCAGGGTGCCCGGGGCAGCGTTGAAGGCGATCAGTTCGCCGGGTTCTGGATCGACCAAGGCAAGCCCCGGCGCCAGTGGCGACCCCTGAGGCGCGTAAGGATTGGGCCGCGCCGCGTCGAGCACGATGATGCGCGCCCTCCCGGGCGTCGCGGCAAGAGCGTGGCTGAAATCGGAGAGGCGGAGCCCTTCGATCGGCACGTCGGCGTCGCGATTGATCTGGGCGTCGACCGGCACAAAATAATTGTCGCCGTTGTACTGAATCCCGCGGCCAGCGAGGTAGACGAAGGCCTGCATATCGGGGCCGGCCGCCGCGGCTTTCTGCAGAAAGTCGCGAAAGGCCGTACGCAGGGATTGACCATCGAGGTCGCGGGCACCGACGACGTCAAAACCTGCAGCCTGCAAAGTCTGGGCCACAAGACCGGCGTCGTTGGCGGTTGTCGCAAGCGCCGCGTCACGATAGGTCGCGTTCCCGATGACAAGAGCGATTCGGGGGTTCGCTGCTGCCTGTTGAGCTTCGGCCGACCGCATGGGAAGAGCGGCAGAGACGAAAATCAAAATGGCGAAGACCGCCTTTACGCGTTGCGACATTCTAGCCCTCTCGATCGAAGAACCACTGGCTCTCCGATTCGTTCCTCCCGAACAACCGCTAACGTCGCATGATGTCCGAACCGTGTCCGCGTCCGCATGGGGCGTGGCGGCTCAGCGAAGGGCTTGCTTCAGCTCACCGTCTCGGCGCTGTAGCGGGCGATAAGTCCGTTGCGAATCACCGCGCGATAGACGGCGAAAAAGAACAGGCAGGCGAGCACAAGGTAGACGAGCGCGAGCGTTCCTCCAATCGCCAACCGATCCCAAGGCGGAGGCTGTCCGGCGACGACCGACCGCATGCCTTCAAACACGTACGACGGCGGCAGGATCAGCGCGATCGCCTGCATCCATACGGGCAAAACCGTCACCGGGTAGAACACGCCCGCGAACGGCGAGATCAGCATCGGAATCGGCCAGATCAACCACTCGGATGCGGGCCCGAGCCTCAGCACCAAGGCCGAGGCGGCGACGCCGAGCGCGATACCCGTGACGAACAGCACCATGAGGAAAGGGGCGAGCGCCGCCCCGTAAGCGACAAAGGACAGCCCGAATGCGATTTGCGCAAGCATGAGCATGACGATTAGGCTCAACCCACTGGTGGTGATCGCGACGATCAGGAGCCCGATCAGATATTCGGACGTCCTCAAGGGGGAGGCAAAAAAATTGAGGAAATTTCGCGTCCAGACATCCTCGAACAACGTCATCGTCAGCTGCTGCATCACGCGCGTCAAAAAATCCCACAAGAGCACCGCGCCGAGCAGCGCCGGGACGAAATTGAAATCTGCGTGCGAGACCGAATTGAGGTACCGGGTAAGGAAGCCCCAAACGAGGATATCGATCGCCACAAAGATGAAAATGGGAAAGACGCGCTGCGGGCTGCCGCGATAGAGATAGAACATCCGTAACACGATGGCGCCGACGCGCGAGGCGTTCATCGCCCGCTCCCGTTGTGCAGCGCCTCTTGCGCGACATTGACGAACAAATCGTCGAGAGTCGCGGCGCCATGTTCCTTGGGCAGCGTCTTCGGATCGCCCTCCAGCACGATCCGCCCCTGCGACAGGAACAGCACACGATCACAGACAGCCTGGACCTCGTACATGTTGTGGCTCGTCCACAATACGCCGCAGTGTCCGCTGTCCACAAATTTGGCGATGCCGGCGCGAATGTCGCGTGCGTTCGAAGGGTCGATGGAGGCGGTGGGCTCATCTAGGAGGAGCAGCCGCGGGCGATTGAGCATTGCCTTCGCGAGACTGAGGCGCGTCTGCTCGCCGGACGACAGAACACCCGCCTTGGTCCGCCGGTAACGCAAGAGATCATAGACAGTCAGCAGCTTCTCGATTCGCGCTGAGAGGTTCTTGACGGCATAGAGCATGCCGAATACGCGCAAGTTCTGTTCGACGGTGAGATTGCCGGGCAGCGGCGCATAGACCGCGGCGAAGTTGGTGCAGGACAGAGCCTTGCTGCGCTCGGCGGCGAGGTCCACGCCTTCGATCTCGATCCGGCCCGCGCTCGGCTCGAGAACCCCCAAGATCATATTTATGGTCGTCGTCTTGCCGGCGCCGTTTGGGCCGAGCAGGCCCACGATCTCGCCCGGCGCGACGTGAAAGCTGACGCCATTGACCGCCCGCAGGTCGCCGAACGACTTTTCGAGGCGCTCGACCTTAAGGACGCAAGGAGCGGGCGGAATCATCCGCCCGTCGTATCAGGCCGGCCGAAGGACGCGTCAAGCGCCCGCCGAATGCTGAGCCTGCGTTGCGCGGCCGCGCAGGCCCCCACGAGCTGTCACGGCTGCCCGCTTCCTCCGGTGGAGCCATAGACCTGGCCGGTCGCAAAACTCGCATCCGCCATCGCCAGCTGGACGTAGATGGATCCCAGCTCCGCAGGTTGGCCCGGCCGGCCGAGGGGAGTCTGGCCGCCGAACTTCTCCACCTTTTCCTGGGTGGCGCCGCCGCTGATCTGCAGCGGCGTCCAGATTGGACCGGGCGCGACCGCGTTCACCCGAATGCCCTTCGAAGCGAGCTGCTTCGCTAAGGACTTCACATAATTCATGGTCGCAGCCTTTGTCTGGGCATAGTCGTAAAGGTCAGGCGAAGGGTCGTAGGCTTGCTCGGAGGCGGTCCCGATGATGGCCGAGCCAGGCTGCATATGCGGCAACGCAGCCTTGATAATCCAGACCGGCGCATAGATGTTTGTCTTCATCGTCGCGTCAAAATCCTCGGTGGAAATATCGAGGATCGAAGGCTTGCTCTGTTGGCGCCCCGCGTTGCTGACAAGGATATCGAGGCCGCCGAGGCCGCGAACCGCCTCCTCGACGAGCCGCTTGCAGAAGGCCTCGTCTCGAATATCCCCGGGGATTGACAGCGCTTCCCGACCTTCGGCTTTCATGAGCTCGATGACCTCGCGCGCATCCTCCTGCTCCTCGGGCAGATGATTGATCGCGACATCCGCGCCCTCACGCGCAAATGCAATTGCGGCGGCCCGGCCCATGCCCGAGTCTCCGCCGGTCACCAGAGCCTTGCGGCCAGCGAGCCGACCCGACCCGCGATAAGAGGTCTCGCCATGGTCCGGGCGCGGATCCATCCGGCTCGCGAGTCCGGGCCAGGGCTGCTGCTGGCGGCGAAACGGCGGCTTCGGATACTTGGTTCGCGGGTCTTGAAGGCCTTCAGGAGCCGGCGTCTCGCTTTGCTTCGAGAGGGGCGCCGCCTTGGAGCTTTGCGCAAATGCCGGCGCCGCGGCGGCCACGAGGCCGATGCTTCCAGCGCCAACGATTGCGCGGCGGGAGTAGGGAAAGGTGTCTGAACTCATCTGCGATCTCCACGATTCCTGGAGAACGCCCACTTCCCCTGGTTTGTTGCGGCTCCGCCGGCTGCGATGAATCGACGGCGTTAACCGGCCAGCGAACGCTCAAAGATCGAGCGTGAACAGCTCCTGCGGCTTGCCGACGCCGCGCAAAGCGAAGCGTCCGACAGAAGCGAACGCGCGCCGCTGCTCGGCGCAGGATTCCGCGAACGCCGCCGAGATGAGGATGGGCTGGTCCACTGACCGGCACATCGCCGCGATGCGGCTTACCTCGTTGACCGCGGGCCCAACGACGGTGAAATCGAGGCGCTCCTTACTGCCGATGTTGCCGTAGAACACCTCGCCGATATGGAGCCCGAGATACATTTCGGTCGCCGGCAGGCCCTTCTCGAACCGGCGCGCATTCAGGGCCGTCACCGCCTCTACAGCCGCTCCCGCGGCCTTGAGCGCGGCGGCGCAAGCGCTGCTTCGCTCCTCGGCCGGAAAAATGGCGAGCACGCCGTCGCCGATTAGCTTCAAGACGTCGCCGGCATGCTGTTGGATCGAGGAGACAATGGCCTCGGCGTAGTCGTTGAGCAGCGGAATGATCTCCTCCGGCGGAGAGGTGTCGGAGATGCGCGTATAGTTGCGCAAATCGCTGAACCACAGCACCGTCTTGATCCGGTCCGCGACGCCCCGCTCGATACGGCCCCGCAGCACCCGCCGGCCCGCGTCGCGTCCGAGATAGGTCTCGACCAGCGTCTCAGCGATGCGAGCCAGAGAGGCGGCTTTGATCGCGAGCCCGAGGAAGGGGGTGAGCCGCTTCAGCGCTCCGATCTCCTCATCGGTGAAGCCGTCGGCTCGATTCGTCATCCAATAGGAGTACACGCAATCCATTTCGCCGATCACACCGTCTTCGGCGAAGCGGTTGATGATCGCGACATAGTCCGTAAGCTTCGCTTCGCGAAACTCAGCGAAGGAAGGAAACTCGGCTTCGGCCTCCGCGGTCAAACGGAGGCGCAACAGCGATTCGCCGCTCGTCAAGAGCCGGTAGAGAGGGCTCGTCCGCCACCGTTCGGCCGCCTCTCCCTCCGCAGTTCGCCCGTACTCGGTGAGCGTGGCTTCCGGCTTTTCCTTTTCCCAGCGAAACGCCCGCCCTTCGTGAATAGGGTGGAGCGTGTCGACGAGAACCATTACGCGCGCGAGCGGCAGTCCACCCGCGACTGCGCGGCTGCAAAAACCCTCGACGAGGGCCGTCTCCGTCCGTCCCTCGAGCCCTGCCTTGGCAAGCCAGGTCGCAAGCTTGGCGATCTCAGCTTCAGTCATGGGAGGATCATAAATCGTCCGGGACAGAAGGCCAATGCATGCCGCCCGACGGTTGCGTCTGCGCTTGGGGGGTCGTAACGGTCGTGCGCTGGGAGGCCGCCCCATGCTCGTCGCCGCGGTCAAGCCGCTGGGCGCTGCGCTTTTAGCTTGACAAGTTACATCATCCTGCTGGACTTAGACAGCGCCAACGGAGGAATCCATGTCCATTCGCCTCAACGACACTGCTCCTGACTTCACCGCTGAAACGACGCAGGGCAAGATCAACTTTCACGAGTGGATCGGCGACAAGTGGGCGATCCTGTTTTCCCACCCCAAGGATTTCACCCCGGTTTGCACCACCGAACTTGGCTATATGGCCAAGATCGAGCCCGAGTTCACCAAGCGCAACGCCAAGCTCATCGGCTTGAGCGTTGACCCAAGCGAGTCCCACGTGCGCTGGCTCGCCGACATCGAGGAAACTCAAGGCGCGAAGGTGAACTACCCGATCATCGCCGACAAGGACCTCAACGTCTCCAAACTATACAACATGCTGCCTGCTGAGGAGCCGGGCAGTTCGGAGGGCCGGACGGCGGCGACCAACCAGGCCGTGCGTTCGGTATTCGTCGTTGGCCCCGACAAGAAGATCAAGCTCACGCTCACCTATCCGATGACCACCGGACGCAACTTCGATGAGATCCTGCGGGTCCTCGATTCCATGCAGCTAACCGCGAAGCACAAGGTCTCCACCCCGGTGAACTGGAAGCATGGCGACGACGTCATCATCTCAGGCTCGGTCAACGACGAGGACGCCAAGAAATTGTTCCCGGAAGGCTGGCGCTCGCCCAAGCCCTATATCCGCATCGTCAAGCAGCCGGGCTGAACGAGGCTGCGACCGAAGATAGGAAATCTTCGTCAGCGGCGCGTCGTGTTGCGCGAGACCTGGGGTGGCTTACGTGAGGTTGGCCAAGACCGTCCTCGTTCTCGCGCTCTTTAGCGCTGCTCTCATTCTCCCTGCGACGTCAAAGGCGGATGAGGTGGCGCTCACCGCCAAATTGCAGCGCGTTGTCGACGCATACGTCAAGGATCGCGCATCGATCGAAGGGCTCTCGGGCGCCGCGTTGCAGGTGGACCGCGGCGGCGGGCGCCCGATCATCTCTGTCTTCGCCGGCGACGATGGGCTCCCCGACGCGAAGCCGATTGGCGCCGATACTTTGTTCCAGATCGGCAGCAACACCAAGGAATTCACCGCCGCGTTGATCCTCAAGCTGGAGGCGGCCGGCAAGCTTAAGCTCGACGACACGATCGGACGATGGCTGCCGCAATATCCGGCATGGAAAGACGTGACCATTCGCTCGCTGCTCCAAATGACGAGCCCGATCCCCAACTATTCGGAGACGGTCGCGATTGGCGAGATTCAGGCCGCCGACATCCACCATCAGTTCAGCGCCAAGGATCTGATTGGCTTTGTCGATCCCGCCAATGGCCAGCATTTCCCGCCCGCCTCGGGATGGTTCTATTCCAACACCAATTACATCCTGGCTGGCCTCATCATCGAGGCGGCGTCCGGCATGAATTACGAGCAGGCGCTGACGACGATGATCCTCGAGCCGCTCGGGCTGCGTGACACGTTCTACGCCAATGGACCGCATCCCGGACCAGCGGCTGCCGGCCCTGTGCTCGCGCGCGTGCCCCGCGCCCTCTTTCTGCTCCAGGACTGCCTCGACTACCAGCCGGAGCCGTGCCGCATATCGACGCTCGCGCCGCTGATCGGCAAGGACATGCGGATGGGCAACTTGTCCTGGGCGGCGGAGGCCGGCGCCATCATCTCGAACCCGCGCGATCTCGGCCTATGGATTCGCGCGCTGTTCGAAAAGCGCGTCGTGCCCGCAAAGCAACTCGGAGAGATGACCACGCTGGTCTCAAACAAGACGGGCCTGCCTCTTCCCGAGGTGACCGCCGATGATCCGGTCGGCTTCGGCCTTGGCCTTGGCCGCTTCTATCGAAAGGAACTGGGCGGCGCCTATTGGTTCTACGAGGGCGAAACCCTCGGCTTTCGGACGATTTTCGCCTATTGGCCGCAAGACGACGTGCTCATCACCGGGTCCGTCAACAGCCGGCCGCCGAAGGGCGAGGACAAGTTCGGTCCCGCCGTGATCGGAGGCGCATTCATGGCCCTGCAGCAGGTCGGGCTCCCGGACAGCGCTTCCAAACCCGCCACAAAATAACTATAAGGGCCCGTAAAGACAGCCGATCTGACGGCTGCGCGACAGGAAGGGGCCCCATGATCTTCCGGCAATTGTTCGACAGCGTCTCGAGCACCTATAGCTACGTCCTGGCCAGCCGGCGCGGCGGCGAGGCGCTCATCATCGATCCGGTGCTGGAGAAGGTCGACCGCTACCTCAAGCTCATCGAAGAACTCGACCTGAGGTTGGCAAAAGCCGTCGACACTCATCTC
>DASXXT010000331.1:0-1509 GCA_036502965.1 Roseiarcus sp.
CGATTCGCGTCTTTTATTACATTGACGCTATAGGGTGAGGTATTTGGCACGATCGCACTATGCGCCGTCCGCCTTCCCGTTTCCAGCCCGGACGAATCGGTGATTATCCTTTTCGATGCCTCGGTGAAGAAGGAAAGATGAAATGCCGGGGCCGGACTGATTGGCGGTCTGGACGCGAGAGCGCAACATGCCGCTCGCCGTGTTGCGCGAGCGGATGATGTGTCCGCGCTGCGGCAACCGCCGCGTCAATTTTATTTTCGATCCGCCGCCAGTCGCCGCGCGCGCCGGCATCGTAAGGCTTCGCTGGCAAATCGCCTTGCCCATTCGCTCAGCGGCCCTCTAGCGCCATTCCAACGGCCCGGAGCTATCGCCGATGGCTATTTTGGCGCCGGCCAGTCGAGCGTCGGTAAGACGAATGGGACCTCGGGCTGGCCGACAGGCCCGACCCCCGGCTCGGCGCGAGGCGCAACCCTCTCCGCGGTGCCGGGCGCGGCTAAGCGCGAGGCGGCAACGTGAACATAGGCCGAGGCGAGACGCGTGTTGAGCCCGACGCACTGATTGAGACGCACCCGATAGAATTTGCCGGGCGGACAATGGTCGGCGGCGGCCGGCATCACGGAGAGCATCGCGATCAGAAACCCGGCTGAGAGGGCGCGCGTCGCTCCGGCCTCGCGCTCTGGCGCAAAGACGCGTAGCGACGTTTGAACGACTTTGAGATCGAGCGGATCGGCGGACGCGCAAGAGCGGACGAACATCGGAGAACCCAATCGCCAGCATGGAGGCTGGCACTACAGCAACCCCTCTGCCCTCGGGGCCCATGGCCGCATATTTGGCCGCGATGTGCAACCTTTATTCGCAGCCGCTGCCGGGCGTCTTCCCCGACTATCCGCGCCGATCGTCCGCAACGCCTCGGACGGGCGCCAGTTTGTCATGGCTCGCTGGAGGCCGCTTAGGCCATCGCGCAGGCAGTGTGGGCGAAGGGCTATTGGATCAGCCATGAGGGCGTGGCTGGCGTCCTGAGAGCCGCCGGCGGCGTCAGCGTGAAAAGAGAGGCGCGAAATTAAGGAAGCCACGCCGCGTTTCGACGGTTGCCGGCGCGCCCCTGTAGCGGTCTCAAGGCCCAGGCCGATTCGCCGTTTTGAGCGCTCACCTAACCCGCCGAGGAAACGGTCAAGGGGTCGGCGCAGCTTCGAGCGCCCGCAGCCCCTTCTTGTAGAGTGCGAGAATCGGCGCGGGGAAGCCGAAATCGAGTCCGGCCGCCCGCCCGCGCGGCGACATCTTTCGCTGCGTCTTGACGAGGATATCGAACACCTTCTCGCTTGCGTGCTTGGCGGCGAAATTCTCCGCATAGTAGCGCAGGAAAACAACGCAGGCGACGTCTTCGAGCGTCTGCGCCTCGGCATCGCTGCGTAACTGCTCTTTACGCGCCAGCGCGCCGACGCGAGCGATCACTGCCTCGTCGTAGCCGCAGGCCGCCATGATCTGGCCGAGGCGCTCCGCGTGGCGTTT
>DASXXT010000332.1:0-4075 GCA_036502965.1 Roseiarcus sp.
AACCGGGGTCACGACCGCCAACTCGTCGCGCGAGCCGTCGAACACGACCATGACGGTCGGGCGGATCAGAAGCGCTTCGGGCACGCCGATCGGATCGGGCTTGGCCGGCGCGAGACGCTCCATGCGCCTCACCATGTCGTAGCCTAGATAGCCGAATATTCCAGCCGACATCGGCGGCAGACCGGGCGGCATCTCGATGCGCGATTCGGCGAGGAGCGCTCTCAGCGCGTCGAGCGGGTCGCCGGGCCAGGCGACGAAAGCGTCCGGATCGGTGAGCGCCCGGCGGTTGATCTCGGCATGATCGCCGCTCGAGCGGAAGATAAGGTCGGGATCGAGGCCGATCATCGAATAGCGGCCGCGTTGCGCTCCGCCCTCAACCGATTCGAGCAGGAACATATTGCGCGCGCGGCCGCGCGCGAGCTTGAGATAAGCCGACACGGGAGTCTCGAGATCGGCGACCAGCGTCGTGACCGCCACCTCGGCCTCGCCAGCGACATAGGCGCGCGCGAACGCTTCGTAGTCGGGCAGGGTGGTCATCGGCTTGTCAGCCGCCCTCGGCGGATTGGAGGACATCCTGGTGGATGGAGACGCCTAGCGTCTTGCGCAGCGCCGCGACATATTGATCGAGCAGGCTTTCGCGGGTCGCGGTTTCGAGCTCCGAGGCCATGGCCTTGACGCGGGCGTCGGCGAAATCGACTGGCGGCGTGCGGTCGGCGGTGATCTTGAACACCACCCGTCCGTCGGGTGTCGCCGCGGAGCCGGCGCCGTCGGCTGGCCCGCGGAAAATGGCGGCCACCACAGATTCTGGCAGGCTCCCCTGCTCGGCGCGATGGACGTCCGTCGCCATTTTCACCTCCGCGCCCGCGCCCTTCGCTGCGTCCGCAATGTTTCCCCCGGCGCTGATCTGCTTGACCAGATCATCCGCCTTGCCCGCCAGCGCCTTATCGACCTCTTCGGCCCGCCATTGCTTCTCGACCTCCGCCTTCGCCTCTTCGAATGTGAGGTCGTGCGCCGGATCGATCTTGGCGATCTCAAACCAGATGAAGCCGCCGTCCTTCGTGTTCAGCGGCGCCTCGTCCAGCCCGACGTCGGAAGCGAAGGCGGCGCGCAACAGCTCGGCCTGGTCCGGCAGGTTGACTGGCGCGCCTTTGGGGTCGCGGCCCGCAGCGTCGACCGCGGCGATCGATTGCCCGGTCAAGCCCACGGCCTTCGCGGCTTCGAGGATGGTCTTACCCGACACCCGCGCGTCCTCGATCTTGTCGTGCAGGGCCTGGATCTTGTCGCCGGCGCGAGAGGCGGAGACTTGCTTCTTCACCGCGTCAGCGACCTCCGCGTAGGGCTTGACCGTGGACGGAATTATGCCTTTGACGCGAACGATCACCGGACCAAACTGGCTCTTCAGAACGCCGCTGACGCCTCCTTGCGGCAAAGCGAAGACGGCGTTGGCCTCGGACTGGTCGAGCATGGCGTCCTTGGACGTCTCGCCGATGTCGGTGTCCTCGGCCTTGAGGCCGCGGTCCTTGACGAGGGCGTCGAAGCTCATCCCGGTTTTAAGCTTGGCCTCGGCCGCGGCGGCGTCGGCGTCATTGGGAAACAGGATCTGCTGCAGATCGCGCTTCTCAGGCGCGCCAAACTGGGGATCCTTTCCGGCAATCTTCCGATAGGCGGCCTCGGCGTCGGCGTCGCTCACTTCGGCTGGATTGGCGATCGTTTCCGGCTCGAGCGCCAGAATGGTCATCTCCCGGTATTCGGGCGCGCGATAGCTCGACTTGCGATCGTTGTAGAAGGCTTTCAGGGCGTCCTCGGAGGCGGCGGGAATGTCGCCCGCCGCCGAAGCGGGCAGGAGAAAATAGTCCGCCGACCGTGTCTGGCCCTGATAGTCGGCTTCCGCTTGTGTCTCGACCTTGGGCGCGGTGACCCCCGTCGCCAGCGCGGCGACGATGAACTGCCTCAACACCTGCTGGCGCAACTCCGAGACGAAGCCGCGCTCGTTCATATCCATATCGCGTAGCGCAGCGGCGAGGCGAGCCGGATCGAATGCGCCGGACTTGTCGCGGAAGCTCGGGTTCGAGGTGATGACCTCGCGCAGCGCTTCGTCGGAAATGCCGAGGCCGAGCTTGCGCGCCTCGTCATCGATCGCCGCTTCGCTCAGCAATTGCTGCAGGACGCTCCGATCGAGGCCGATCTGGCGCGCCTCCTCGTTGGTGAACGGGCGCCTGAGCCGGCGCTGATATTGCTGGATCGCTCGACCGTACGCGGCGCGATATTCCTGGGCCGAGATTTTCGCTCCGCCAACCGACGCGACCGTGGACGGGCTGAACCCGCGCAGCATGTCGCCTACGCCCCAGATGACGAAGCTGACGATGATGAGCCCCATGACGATGGTCATGATCGCCTTGCCGACGACACCCTGGGAGGCATTGCGTATCGATTCGAGCATTTCGCCGTATCCGCCTTTCGTTCTCGGGCCGGGAAGCGCGCCTTATCTAGCGGCGGTTGCGCGCTTTGCATAGGCAAAAGGGCGGCTTTGCAGGGGCGGGGGGCGATGATAACAACCGGCCGATCAAATCGCAGAGAGGCCTGAATGACTCCTGGCGTACGGCCGTTGGTCGCCGGCAATTGGAAGATGAACGGCCTTTCCGGATCCTTGGCCGAGATCGACGCCATACGGCAGGGGGCGGACTCGGGGGAGTCCGGCCCCGCCGAACTGCTGGTCTGTCCCCCGGCGACCCTGATCGCGCAAGCTGCCTGGAGGATCAAGGGAGGTGAACTCAGCCTGGGCGCCCAGGATTGTTACACCAAGCCCAGCGGTGCTTTCACCGGCGACATTTCGGCCGCGATGCTCAAGGACGCGGGCGCGAGTTATGTCATTGTGGGGCATTCCGAGCGTCGGACCTATCATCATGAGACCGACGAGCTTGTCCGCGCCAAGGCGGAAGCGGCGCTGAAAGCAGGGCTCACGCCGATCGTCTGTGTCGGCGAGACGCAAGCTGAGCGCGAGGCGGGCCAGCAAGCCGCTGTCGTCCTTCGGCAATTGCGAGGCTCGCTGCCTGCAGAACCGACCAGCGAGACCGTCGTCGTCGCCTACGAACCGATCTGGGCCATCGGCACTGGCGTCACGCCGACGCGCAAGGACATCGCCGCCGTGCACAACGGAATTCGGGCGCTGCTCGCTGATATGTATGGGCCGTCGTGCGCCAAAATTCGCCTTCTCTATGGCGGCTCGGTCAAGCCGAGCAATTGCGAGGAGCTTTTGCCCCTCGACAATGTCGACGGCGCGCTGGTCGGCGGCGCGAGCCTCAAGGCGACGGAATTTCTGGCCATCGCCGCCACCTACCGGTGAAAGCTCCTCAAGTCTATGCGCTTCGAGGCGTCGCCATCTATCCGTTCGGCGAGCCACAGCTTGATCTTCTCAATCCTTCTTGAACTTGATGAGATCCTGAAAACACGAGTGCGTTCGGCGCTTGGATAAGGCGGCCGCCCTCGCCAATCTTGCCAACTTCGATCGGAGCAAACCCGAGCTCCTCAGCCAAGCCGGCGACTTTTGCGCTCGCGTCCTCATGATCGCTTGAAATAAACACGACGCGCTTTCCGCCAGCGGGAACAGGGCTGGAGAGAACCTGCCAAGGGAGGTGGTTAAACGCCTTCACCAGTCTTGCGCCGGGGACGCGGTCAGCGTTGACCTCTGAAGACAGACGACCGTTCAGTTCGGCCTCCTGCACGTCGGCCCGCAACATGAAGGCGTTGGTCACGTCGATCACTATTTTTCCGGTCCAGTTAGGCTTTAGCGATCCGACGTCCTTGAACTTGAGAAACGGGACCGCGATGAAGATGATGTCAGCCTCGAGGGCTTGATCGAGCGACCTTGCGGCGACTGTCCCGCCAAGTTTCCTGACAATCGGCTCGACCGCCTCCGCCCTTTTGGTGTTTGCGAGGGCGACGTCCATTCTCGCCTTCGCGAAAGTATGTGGCCAGGGTTTTTCCGATGTTTCCGGTTCCGACGATGCTATAGCTCATAACGGGCCTCAATTGATTGCTGGTGGTGGATCAAGTCCGTTGTGTTCATCGGGATTCC
>DASXXT010000333.1:0-2380 GCA_036502965.1 Roseiarcus sp.
AACCTCGCCTTGGCCGTTGGAGACCAGCAACAACGCCGGCTTTTTCGTATCCGTCTTCGCGCCCTCGACCGCCTTGGCGATGTCCCCCGGATGTTCAACCGCCTGATGATTGACCTCCTCGACCACGTCGCCCGGCCGCAATCCCCTTTCGGCGGCGGCCGAGCCGGGCTCGACGGAAGTCACGATCACGCCCTTGACGCTGTCCTTGATCTTGAAGGTCTTGCGGGCCTCGTCGCCGAGAGCGGAAAACTCCATCCCCAGCGCCTTGGTGACAGCGTCCATCTTCGAGGAGTCATCATTCTCGGTGGCGAGCGCGGTCTGTTTTTCTCCATCCTCGAGGCGCCCCAGCGTCACTGTCCTGGTCACCTCCTTGCCGCCGCGAATGACGACGACCTCGACTTGCTTGCCGACCGCCATCGAAGCCACGAGCCGCGGAAGATCGCGCGATTCCTTGACTTCCTTGCCGTCGAACCGGACGATCACGTCGCCCGCCAGCAGGCCCGCAGGCTTTGCCGGACCCTTCTCGTCCACGCCCGCGATCAGAGCGCCGCGCGCCGTTCCTAAATTCAGGCTATCGGCGATGGTGTCGTCGACCGGCTGGATCCTGACGCCCAGCCAACCGCGCCGGGTCTCATGGAACTCCTTGAGCTGCCCAATCACCGGCACGACAGTCGCCGAAGGCGTGGCGAAGCCGATGCCGATTGAACCTCCCGAGGGGGAGAGGATGGCGGTGTTGATGCCGATCACCTCGCCCTGCAAATTGAACAGCGGGCCTCCGGAATTGCCCTTGTTGATCGAGGCGTCGGTTTGAAGGAAGTCGTCATACGGGCCGCTATCGATATTGCGGTTGCGGGCGGAAATGATGCCTGCAGTCACGGTTTCGCCGAGGCCAAAGGGATTGCCGACCGCCATCACGCCGTCGCCAACGCGCATCTTGTCGCTGTCGCCGAACTTGACTGTCTTCAGCGGCTTGTCGCTCTCCACCTTCAACACCGCCACGTCCACCTTCGGATCCTTGCCGATCACCTTGGCCTTGAGTTTGCGACCGTCGGTGAAGATGACGACGATATCGTTGGCGTCCCCGACCACGTGATTGTTGGTGATGACGACGCCGCTCGGGTCGACGACGAATCCGGAGCCCAAGGATTGGGCGCGGCGGGCGCGCGGCTGCGGGTTGATGCCGTGATTCTTGAAGAATTCCTCGAACATCTCGTCGAAGGGAGTCCCTTTCGGCAAATCGGGAGCAGCGTCCTTGTCTTCGACGGTCTGAGTGGCGGAAATGTTGACGACCGCGTCGGCGACCTGGTCGACGAGATCGGCGAGGTTGGTGGGCCGCGCCTGCGCCGCCGCCGGAGTGGCCGGCACCAACGCCAGCGGGGCGGCGAGGAGAATCGAAGCGACCGCCAGCGCGCATGCCGATTTTGTCGCGACGCGACGCGTCGTCGAAATTCGCAACCCGTCGTATCGCATGGGGTCTCTCCTGACGTTCATCGCTCGGTCCGGCTTAAGATCGCTCATTTCAATCCGCCTTCGCTGAAGGCGCGGAATTTGCAGTCGGCGCCGACGGCGTTGCAGCCTCAGGGGCAGGCGTTGGCGTAGAGAAGTAGCGGAAGAAATCCGACTTCGGACTGATCAGCGCCCGCGTCCGCCCGTTGTCGAAGCTCCTCTCATAGGCCTGCATCGACCGATAGAACGCAAAGAACTCCGGATCGGCGCCGTAGGCCTCGGCAAAAATCCGATTGCGCTCGCCGTCGCCCTCGCCGCGGATCTGCTCCGACTGCTGCTGGGCTTGGGCCGTGATGACCGTCACCTTCCGGTCCGCTTCCGCCCTGATCTGCTGCGCCTGCTGCGACCCTTGCGCGCGGTAAGAGGCGGCGCGTTGCTGCCGCTCCGTCTGCATGCGCCGGAACACGGCCTCGGCGTTTTCAGCCGGCAGATTGGCGCGCCTGATGCGCACGTCAACGACCTCGAGGCCGAAGCGCTTGGCGCCAGTGATCATCTGGTCGCGGATATCGGCCATCAACGAATCCCGCTTGTCGCGGACGATGTCGGTGATCGAGGCTTCCGACAAGGTGCGGCGCAAGGCGGAGTTCAGCATTCCGCCGAGTTGCGCGTCGGCGCCGCGCGTGTTGAAGACCGATTGATAGAATA
The DNA here is from genome assembly GCA_036502965.1 of Roseiarcus sp. Lineage (GTDB taxonomy): Bacteria > Pseudomonadota > Alphaproteobacteria > Rhizobiales > Beijerinckiaceae > Roseiarcus. The sequence goes on from DASXXT010000333.1 coordinate 2,152, forward strand.
ACAGCGGATCGGCGATGCGATAGCGCACATAGGCGTCGACGTCGAGCCGCTGGTTGTCGGAAACCAGCACCTCCTGCGGCTCGCTGTCGAGCGCGAGGATCCGTTTGTCGATGTAGACAACGGTGTCGACAAACGGCCATTTGAAATAGAGACCGGGCGCGCCAATCAGATCGCGCACCGGCTGGCCGAAGCGCAGTACAAGCGCCTGTTCGGTCGGGTCGACAACGAA
>DASXXT010000334.1:0-3267 GCA_036502965.1 Roseiarcus sp.
TAGCTGAGCAAGCGTCCGAACTGATCCTTCCCTTTCGCTTGATTGGTCAGTTTGGCGACCAGCCCTTTGAGTGCCGGGACTGGCCACGTCCGCTTCACACCAGCGTATAGGCCAATCCCAAACGCCGAAATGCAGAGCGCGACTATGAGTGGAACAAGAAAGACAAGGCGCATGGTCCCTCGTCGCTCGGAGGCGGCAGCTGCGGCGACGGTGGCGAGTCTCTCGCGCGCAATGCGGCGGCCGAGAAGTTCCTATACAACCCGGAGGTTGTGGATTCGTCAATGAGTACTATTCCGCATTCGGCCGCTGGACCGTTTGCGGCGCCGCTAGCCATCTCGCCTGCGTTTGTGTTGTCCAGCACATGAATAATCCGGCGGGTCGCGGTTGAACGCCGATTTACGTCGATTCACATGAAGCCAGTCTGACCCAGTGTTGTCCGCTCAAGGGATGACCGCAATCCGCCCCCCGCGAAAGTCCACTGGGCACGGATGAATACGTGCTTCGGGCGGTGAAGCGTATTTCGCGCTCGCAAAGGAATGGCGGCTTTGGCGGAAACTCCGGTCCTTCCCGAGCGATCCTTCTAGGCCGGCTCTCCGCCCTTGGACTAAACCGCTCGCGCGGTAGGGGTGGCGAGGTAGAGCGAGAAGTCGAAAGGCCAAGGCCGACACGAGGGCCAGGACCTGTCTCAGGATCGTGGGGTTCACAACCCCATGCGAGACAGGAGCTTTCGCAATGTCCGACAAGCCCATCAGCCCGCTGCGTCAGCGCATGATCGACGACATGACGGCGCGCCGTTTTAGCGAGAAGGTGCAGAAGGCCTACGTCCGGCACGTCAGAACCCTCGCGGCCTTCCTCGGCCGGTCGCCGGACACGGCCACGAGCGATGACCTTCGCCGCTTTCAGCTGCATATGGCGCAGCAGCAGATCAGCGCAGGAACTATCAACGCCGCCGTCGCCGCGCTGCGGTTCTTTTTCAACGTGACGCTCGAACGGCCCGACCTCGTTCGTCCTCTGACGACCGTGAACAAGCCGCGCAGGGCGCCGGTCGTGCTGAGCCAGGAGGAAGTAGCGCGCCTCCTCGAAGCTGCGCCCGGCCTCAAGTACAAGGCCGCGTTCAGCGTCGCCTACGGCGCGGGCCTGCGCGTGTCCGAGGTCGCGCGCCTGAAGGTGTCCGATATCGACAGCCAGCGCATGACGCTACGGGTCGAGCAGGGCAAGGGGCAGCGGGATCGCTACGTGATGCTCTCGTCGCAACTGCTCGAACTGTTGCGCGACTGGTGGCGGGCGGCGCGGCCGCAGGTCTGGCTCTTTCCCGGCCAGAACCCGGTCAACCCAATGACCGCCCGTCAGCTCAACCGCGCCGTCCACGCCGCCAAGAACCTGGCAGGCATCTCCAAGCGCGTCTCGCCGCATACGCTGCGGCACAGCTTCGCCACCCATCTGCTCGAGCAGGACGTCGACATTCGCGTGATTCAGGTGTTGCTCGGACACGCCAAGCTGGAGACGACCGCGCTCTACACCCGCGTCGCCGTCAACACGATCCGCGACATCAAGAGCCCGCTGGAGCGGCTGGGCGTCAACCTCGCAAGCCGATCGCCGCCCGCCTGACCGCGGCGCATGGCGCGGCCGCGCCTGGAGGTCGCCGACGTCTTCCGCACCCATGGCGCGGCGTGGCGCAAGGCCAACGCCGGTCACGTGAGCCTCGGCCAGCTGAAGGTCATGTCGGCGATCGAGACCTGTCGCACCGCCGCGCTCGGCGGACACGTTGAGCGCTGCGAGGATTGCGCCTACGAACGCGTCGCCTACAACTCCTGCCGCAACCGCCACTGCCCGAAGTGTCAGGGCGCGGCGGCGCGGCAATGGCTCGCCGAGCGCGAGGCCGAGCTCCTGCCGGTCGCCTATTATCACGTGGTCTTCACCCTGCCGGCGGCGATCGGCGCAATCGCGTTCCACAACAAGGCCGCCGTCTACGACCTCCTGTTCAGGACCGCGGCCGAGACGCTGATCACCATTGCCGCCGATCCGAAGCATCTGGGCGCGCGCATCGGCCTCACCGCCGTCCTCCACACCTGGGGCTCGGCGCTGACCCATCATCCGCATGTCCATGTCATCGTTCCCGGCGGCGGCCTGTCGCCGGACGGAGCCCGCTGGATCGCCTGCAAGGCCGGCTTCTTCCTGCCCGTGCGCGTGCTGTCGCGCCTGTTCCGCCGCCGTTTCCTCGAAGGCCTGGTAGCCCTGCATGAGACCGGCCGCCTAACCTTCTTCGGCGATCTCGCCCCGCTCTCCGACCAGCGCGCCTTCGACGCCGCGCTTGCGCCTCTGCGTCGCTCCGAATGGGTGGTCTTCGCCAAGAGACCCTTCGCCAGACCACAAGCCGTGCTCGCCTATCTCTCCCGCTACACCCACCGCGTCGCCATCTCGAACTCCCGGCTGATCGCGCTCGACGAGGCCGGCGTCACCTTCAAATGGAAGGACTACCGGATCAAAGGCTGCGACCGGCTCAGGGCCATAACGCTCGACGCGGCCGAGTTCATCCGCCGCTTTCTCCTGCACGTGCTGCCAAGCGGTTTCCATCGCATCCGCCACTACGGCCTGTTCGCTGGAACGGTTCGAGGGCGCAACATCGAGCGCGCCCGCCAATTGCTCGCCGCCGCCCAAGGTCTCGCCCCAGAGCGCGACGCTGAGGCCGACAGCGAGACCGAAACACTTTCGTCTGTGCGCCGATGCCCATGTTGCGGCGGCCGGATGATCATCATCGAGACGTTCGAAGGCGTACGCCCTGCGCAATCGCCCCCGCCAAGCCGGATCAGGATCGATACCTCATGATCAGCACTGCGCTTCCCGCCTTGCCACAAGGTTTCTCCTCGCCTCGAACCGCGCGCCGGAGCAGGAAGCCGATGTCCTCACGAAGCCGCCAGTCCTCCTCCGACCGCCGTGCCCACGCCAGGCCCGCGCATACTCCCGACCAAACACCTCTGCCGTCGTTGGTCCCGCCGCCAAGATTGCGCGCCACCAGCCCCCGCGGCGACAAGCGCGAGCCGGCCGCGATCCTAAAATCTCCATAGGCCGCGCACGACCAAACGGCGTCCCTTCCTCCCCGCGGTTTCCTCCTTGGGAGGCTTTCGAACGCCGGCCCCAGAACCCCTACGACCGTCCTGCAAAGGGCCGACGTCCGAAACCCTCGTATGAGGGCCCGTAAGTCAATCGCCAAATGTTGGTCTTGGTGAACTCCGGTTTATGAGACAGGGCGAGCTCCCTGCCAACCTC
>DASXXT010000335.1:0-3258 GCA_036502965.1 Roseiarcus sp.
TCGACGTCCGGAATGATGCAATGAATTCCTTGAAGCCGTCGATGTCGCCCGGGGGCGCCCTATGGTCCTCGGCCAAGGAGACCGACCAGCGGCCGCCCTCCATCGGGTAGAGCACGCCGTGGCGGCTGCTATGCGGCGGAGTGGCCGCATGGATCACGACGCGCCAGTCGGTCGGCGCATCTTCGGGCTTCTCGAAGACGAGTGTCGAATAGGCCTGGTCCATGCAGATTTCGACTGTAGAGGGCTCTTGCCATCCGATTGCCTCGAGAAACCCTTGAGTGAGCGAGATGCGGCCGGATGCGTCGACGATGACGTCAGCTGCGAGACTCCCAGCCGCGCCGCGAACGTCCTCGAACCGAACGCCCGTGGCGCGCGTGTTGTTGGGGGAGGCGATCACTTCGGTGACGCGCGCGCGGGGTCTGATTTCGATATTCAGCTCCTGTTCGACCCGGTGGCGGCAGATGCGCTCGAGCGCTGGGCGCGACAGAGCGAACTGGTCGTATCCAAGGTCGCGCTGAGGAAACGGATCAAAACCGGGCAGCTCCAAGCGGAAGTCGCGGCGAAGCCGTATCCGGACGGCGCCGGCGTCCATGAGATCGATCTCGAGCCCGGGGAACAAACGATCGAGCGCGAAATGTCCGCCCGCGAGCAGCGCGTGCGTATGGTGCGCCTGAGGCGTGCCCGAACGCGCCGCCGGCGCGTCGGGCAAAGAGTCGCGATCGAACACGGTCACTTTTTCGAAATGAGGCGCGATCGCCTTCGCCGCCGCCAAGCCCGCCATTCCGGCGCCGACGACGATGGCTTGCTTGAAGATCGGGCTGCGCATTTTGGATACCTCCACGGTCAAGCGCGTCTCCCGCCCTTTGGCCGCGTTTCCAGCCCCGTCGGCGAGACGTCTCACGACGCGCCGCAACGACCAGGAGGGGCGGGATTGCGAATTTGCGCTCGCATCGCCGCCGAACCCATCAACGTTGGCTTTGAATCTGTCGCGCTGGTCTCCGTTGCACAGTGACGGAGATCACACAGCAGGCCGTAGGACCGGCTGCTTGCCTGGGGATGACGATTGGGTCGAACCAGGGTCGTCATTGCGAGCGTGAGCCGAAGCCAGGGGAACGTCGGGAGCCTCGCAACTCCTGGATCGCCACGTCGCTTCGCTCCTCGCGATGACGATTCCAGCCTATAAGTCGATGTCAAACCTGAGGAGGAGCCGCGTGACCGAGTTCGCCCATCGCACAGTCGAGGCAACTGGAATTCCGATCCATCTCGCTGAGGCCGGAAGCGGACCCGTCGTGCTCCTCTGCCACGGTTTTCCCGAGTCCTGGTATTCGTGGCGCCATCAGTTGAAGGCGCTCGCCGAGGCAGGCTACCACGCCGTTGCGCCCGACATGCGTGGCTATGGCCAGACAGCGCAGCCGCCCGAGATCGATCGGTACAGTCTGTTTCACCTTGTCGGCGACATGGTCGGCGTGCTTGATGCGCTCGACGCGCCGGAGGCCGTCGTGATCGGCCACGACTGGGGCGCCCCGGTCGCCTGGCATTGCGCCCTTTTTCGGCCTGACCGCTTTCGCGGTGTCGCAGGCCTAAGCGTGCCATTCAGGCCGCGCGGCTCCACTCGGCCGACGAGCGTGATGCCGCAGACCGAATCGTCGCTCTTCTACCAGCTCTATTTCCAGGCGCCGGGCGTCGCGGAGGCGGAGCTTGAGCGTAATCCGCGCGATACGATCCGGCGGCTCCTCTATTCCGGGTCGGGCGATGTTTCGCGCGAGTCGGACGATGCGGTCGGCAACCAGTCGCCGTTCATGGTTCTGAGGACCGGCGGCTTTCTCACCCGCACGATCGATCCGCCGCAGCTACCCGCGTGGCTCACAGAGGCCGACATCGACTTTTATGCGGGAGAATTCGGCCGCACAGGCTTTCGCGGCGGTCTCAACTGGTATCGCAACATCGACCGCAATTGGGAGCTTCTCGCGCCCTTCGCTGGGGCGAGGGTGACAGTCCCTGCGCTTTACATGGCGGGCGACCGCGATCTCGTCGTTCGCTTCCCGGGCACGGATCAGCTGATCGCCAATCTCAAGCTGTTCGTCCCCAACCTCATGAAAACGATGATGCTGCCCGGCTGCGGCCATTGGACGCAACAGGAGCGGCCGAGCGAGGTCAACGCGGCCCTGATCGCATTCCTTCGCGAGGTCGGCTGATCCTACCGCGCTCGGTCGTCATCGCGAGGAGCGCCAGAGGCGCGACGCGGCGATCCAGGGATCGTCGGGCGCTCCGCGTTCCCCTGGATTGCTTCGCCGTAGCTCGTCCGGAAGAACGGGCGTCTTCCGACGCCCTATGGCTCGCAATGACGACCGCGGTTCGGCCGACTTGCTCCGCGCCCTCGTCACGGGTTGCTGACGTTCACCACCCGGAAGGTCAGCAGTTCGCCCTCCTCCTCGCGCACGGACACGTACTCGCCGACCTTGAAGGCGTGGTCGCCGAAGCGGAATCCTTCCTCCTCCGCGTCGTCCTTGCGTCCCCCCTTCCATTCGAAAGCCCAGGTCGAGCCGCCGGCGCCGCCGGCATGATGGACGAGGAGGCCCCGCAGCCCAGGCTCGTTGCCCCAGAAGCGGTGGGCGAAACATTCGCCACGGTGCTGTTTCCAGGCTTCGAGATCGATGTGGCCATCGCCGGTCAGAGGGGCGATGAAATCATAGCCGTGCCGGATCGAGCCGTTGGGGAATTCCTTCGAGCGCGCTGCGTTCAGCGTCACCTTTCGCAGCGCGGCGTCAGTCGGCGCGGCCATCCACTATCCTCCCTCTCTCCACGTGAGGCGTTGAGCCCTCCGGCGGTTATATTGGGTCACACGCGTTCGAGCGCCAGCGCCGCGCCCTGGCCGACGCCGACGCACATTGTGGCGAGGCCGTAGCGGCCGCCGCGCCGGTTGAGCTCGAGCGCGGCGGCGCCGGCGAGGCGCGCGCCGGACATGCCGAGCGGATGGCCGAGCGCAATCGCCCCGCCGTTCGGATTGACATGGTCCGAGTCGTCCTCAAGCCCAAGCCCGCGCAGGCAGGCAAGCGCCTGCGAGGCAAACGCCTCGTTGAGTTCGATAACGTCGAAGCTCGATGGCTTGAGCTTCAGCCGCTCTGTAAGTTTGCCGACCGCCGGGATCGGGCCCACGCCCATCACGCGCGGCGCGACGCCGGCCGTGGCATAGCCGAGGATGCGCGCGATCGGCTCGAGCCCATGCGCTTCCGCCGCCCGGGCGGAGGCGACGATGAG
>DASXXT010000336.1:0-2968 GCA_036502965.1 Roseiarcus sp.
TGATCCGCATCGAGATGCGACAGGCTAGGGAACTCCGCGCAGGCGCCGATGTACTCGCCGTCTTCTTCCGACCACGACACGCGATAGGTGAAATGGTCAGCCATTTTCGTTCACTCCATTTCTTCGGCCTTGAGGGCCATCAACTTGTCGATCGCCGCCAGGAGCTGGCGCACCTGATATGGCTTGGCGCCGCCGCCCTTGGCTTTCTGCAGGTTGACCCGGGGGTCAGCAGGCCAAGGCGTCTTGAAGACGTGGTGGCTAGTCGCCGAAGCCCGCGGCTTGCCAAAGTAGTGCTCCGCTACCGCCAGGGCGTCCGAGAGCCTGACCGATTTGGGATTGCTCCGGATATCGGCTAGCCGCTTCTCGACCGCTTTCGTCACTTTTGGATCGCTTTCACTATAGTATCACTATTGATACTGTCAAGGCTTATATGCGGCTGAGGCCCCTATCCGACGAGCCGCCGCCACCATTGGCGCCGGCGTGCTTCGGCGAGGGCTTCGAGCCTAAAGCCGAGCGCGAAGGCCCCGTAGGCTAGGACGGCCAAAAAGCCGAGCGCGACGAGCAAAAGCACGGTCATCCGACCAGCCGTCGCCACCACGGCCGCCGCGCCTCGGCGATGGCTTCGAGTCGCTCGGCGAGGCTTTTGAAGGCGGCGATCGCCTGGGCGGTCTTGGCCGCTTCCTCCCCTGCCCTCGCCTCGGCGCCGGCGAGTTGACCGGCGAGCCGCTCATTCTCGGTCTTCAGGCTCGCGACATGGGCTGAAAGATCGGCGCGGGTCGCCGCAAGGTCTTGGGTTAAAGCTTCGTTGTCCGCCTGCAAGGTCTTGATGTGGCTTTCAAGAGCGTGCACGAGCACCCCGTCGTGCGCCGCGCGTTCGGGCTGCGCGGACAATGCACGTTCGGGCTGCTCGTGCGCCGCACGTTCCATGTCCGGCAAGATCAATACGCGAGCCTTACCGTCATTTCCCCTGACGCGCTGAAGCTGGCCTCTCAGCGCCATCTGGCGGATCGCGCCGTGCGACTTGTGCAGGCGTCGAGCGGCCTGCACGTACGTGCACCATTCGCCGCCGCTGTCCATCCTTGCGGTGCCTCCGCACGAGCGCTGGACGAGCAGGGTGCACGCGTGATGGTTACGGAAGGCTTAAGGCTTGCCGGCGGCCTCAGCCTCGACCAGCCGCAAAATGACGTCGCTGAAGCTTTCGCCGGGGCCGCGCAGGCCTTGAGCTTGGCGACGACGTGCGGCTCGAGCCAGATCAGCCGCTCGCCATTGTCGTCAGGGTCGCGCTCGAAGCCGATCGCCTCGACGACCCGCGCTGAGGAAAACGGCGACGGGCGTAACGCGGCGTTCCTGAGGCGAAGAGGCTCGCGGCGCAAGTCACGACCACATCCCCAAGTTTGGGGAGTTGAACATTCCGGCCGCTCAAGCCTCTATCTGCCTGCCGCGCCCGACGCGCCTCCCGGCCGTCAGCCAAGCTCGCGCAGGAAGTGGCCCCGCCCACGTGGGGACGTGGACGGGGCCGACGCCATCTGGCCTCCCAATGGCGCCGCCCGTTGGAACACAGACACAACGGGCGGCCGTCCATAGACGCGAGGAGGCTTCGCGGCCTTACCCAGAATTTAATTTTCGGTAATGAGCCGGAGCCGTCCCGCGCGCCCGGGCAATAGCGCCGCACGGCGAACTGCTGGAAACTAGGACGCGGCAGAGGTTCGGACCTGCGCAGCCGAACCGCACCTGCTCCGCGTTGACGCGAATCAGTGAAGAGCAGACTCTTCGCGCAAGGCCCTTGCCCCTCATGGCGCAGGCCGACCCCGCGCGCCGATCCGACCGCAGAACCTAACTAAGTCCGGTCAATTGGCGTAGAAAGCAAATCCAGAAATTCCCCGACGGTCGAGCGGGCGCACTGGGCGGCTTCGGCGATCTTCTCATAGGAAGGGAAGCAGAGCCCGCTCTTGGCGGCGTGGAAGCCCCACAGAAGCGCCTGCAGCACCTCGAGGTGCCGCTCGGGTGACAATCCCCCTCTGGCGCCCTGGCGCCCGCTCACGGGCCACGCAGCGCGCGTAATGCATGATCCTGGCCTTCGCGTTCCTGTCGAGGGCGCGAGGCCGGCCGTAGCCGAATAACTTCTCACGTTGGCGCATGGGTCTCCGTTCCGAGACCCGCCGCGGAAAGGACGGTTCAGGCAAATGCGGCGCCCTGCCCTCTCACGATAGGGCTTGCGTCGAATCAGGTTTTCGAGGAGGATCGCGGTTGCCACACCGTCGATCCTTCCCCCGCTTGCCGGGGACACCGGCCCGCCCTCTCGGCGGGTCTTCGTGTTTCTGGGGTTCGTTCTCCGAATCAGGCCCGATCACACGTAGCGGGCGTCCTAAGGGCGTTCAACCTGGGAGTTCTGCCCGGTTTCACGTATAGTTTCGCTGCCAGCATCAACGACGCTGGGCAAATAGTGGGAACGAGCGACTTCTTCCCTCCGCCACCGATCACCACCCCCGAACCTTCGACATGGGCGATGATGCTGGTCGCTTCGCTGGCTTAGCTTGGCTGGCTATCGTCGAGCAAAGCAAGCCAAGCAACCCTCTAGCGCTAAGCTGGGATGATGAAATGCCCGGCTTTTGGTTGAACGCCTCCAGATAGCCAATTGCTATTGGAATAACTCTGGCCGAAACCGCAACGTCGGGACGGGCAGGGGGCCTTTGCAAAATCTTCAAACGACGAGGGCCTCTTGTCAGCTTGCTAACGCGAGCAAGCAAGTGGAAGCTTCGGAGGGGTGACGTCGCTCATATGTTCCTCTTCTCTTTCATCCACACGTCGAAAAAGGCGGCGCAATCCTGACAAAGGTCAAGAGTGACGACCCCGCTGTCGCTTCGCAAGCGTGGCCTGCATATCACTCGCCAGTCGCGACCGACGATGATGGGGTCAGTTTCTTTCTGCCCGCACCTGTCGCAGATAAAGGTCGTTGACTGGCTCATTG
>DASXXT010000337.1:0-9231 GCA_036502965.1 Roseiarcus sp.
GTGGCGCGACTATAATCAGATGAATTCCGTCCAGACCGTCCTCGAATTCGAGGACATGGCGAAGGTTCTCGGTCGGCCTATCCCAGAGTCGGAACTCATTGCGTTCAACCGCGCCTGGCTTGGACGCGGGCGCGCGCTTTCCGCTCGCGACTATGCAGCGAGCGTTGCGGCGGTTCGAAAGGCCAATCAGCGCGTGCAGGCGGAACTGGCGCCGTTCGACGTGTTCCTAACGCCGACCTTGACCCAGCTGCCCCGGCCGGTCGGCTACTGGGATCTGAGCGAGCCTGATTTTGACAAATATATCGCGACATGGACGGACGCGGCGTTCCTCTTCCCCTTCAATCTTTCCGGCCTGCCGGCAGTATCCGTGCCGGCGACTTGGACCAAGGACGATATTCCGATCGGCGTGCAGCTCGTGGGACGCTACGGGGATGAAGCCACGATTCTTCGCCTCTCCGGACAACTCGAGCAGGCGAGGCCGTGGATCCAGCGCCGCCCGTCAATCTGCGCGGCAGCATAGCCCCAAGCAGTGGCGGCGCACTACGGGGGCAATTGGAGGAGCCAGCATGTTGAAGCGCTTGATACTGACCACCGCGATGTCTTTTGCCGCGCTCTCCTCGGCCTGGGCCGAAGGCAAGCTTCCGGTGACCCAAAAGACGTGCTCGGAGCTCCTCGCCTTCTATAAAGAGCTGCCTTTCACGTCGGTGCTGCCGCTGCCCGACGGACCGGTCGCCATTCCCGGAAAGACCGGAGACATCACGGTCGGGTTTTCGCAGACGGGCTTCAATCATCCTTGGCGGGTAGCGATGCTGGCGGCCCTTCAAGCGGAGGCTTGCCGGCACCCGAACATCAAGATCGTGGTAGTCGACGGCAATGTGGACGTCGCGAAGCAGAACAACGACGTGCGCGATCTTCTCGCGCGGGGCGTCGACGCAGTTCTCATGAGCCCTGTCGAATCGTCGGCGCTCGTTCCCGCGGCCCGCGCAGTTTTGTCGGCGGGTCTCCCGCTTATCGTCATGGACCGTGACGTTCCGACCGACAAGACTCTGTTCATCGGGCAGAGTAACGTGACGATGGGAGAAGGGGTCGCCGAAAAAATGGCGAAGGACCTCCGAGGCAAGGGCAACATTGTCGTCATCACCGGGCTCAAGGGCTCGTCGCCGGCGGTCGATCGCGACAAGGGTATGAAGAACGTCCTCGCCAAATATCCCGATATCAAGGTCCTGGCGACCGGCGATGGACAGTGGATCCGCGATCCATCCGTGCCGATCATGGAAGACTTTCTGACCGCCTATCCGAAGATCGACGCCGTCTTCTCGCACGCGGAGGAATCCGCCTGGGGAGCCCAGCTCGCCATTGCGCGTGGCAATCACTGCAAGGACGGCATCAAGCACTATACGTTCGACGGTTCGAACGCCGGCTTCAAGGCCACGAAAGCCGGGACTTTCCAGGCTGACGGGAACTATACGCCTTACATTGCCGATATCGGCCTGAGAGCGGCGATCTACAAGCTCATGGGCAAGGAGATCCCGGGCGAGAAGGCGTATCAATTCCCCGGTAAGGAGCTCGTCCTTCCCGACAGCCCGACTGTCGTGCAGGCGAATGCTGACGAGTGGATCGGGCGAGGCTGGGGGGATTTCGAGCCGACCCCGGACCCCTGCAAGAAATAACGCGCGCACTCCGGGCCATGCCTGAAGATGCGGCAGAAATCGGCGAACGCTTCCGGCCGCTACTTCGTGCGGTGGGAGTTGGCAAAGCGTTCGTCGGCAACCGCGTTCTCGATGGCGTTGACCTCGATGTCATACCCGGCGAAGTGCACGCCATCGTCGGAGAGAATGGCGCGGGCAAGTCGACGCTCATAAAGATCCTGGGCGGGGTCTATCAGCCTGACGACGGCCAGCTCGTGGTCGACGGCGAAGCGCGCCGGTTTCGTTCGCCGCGTGAAGCGCTCTCAGCCGGCGTCGTGGTCATCCACCAGGAATTGTCGCTCGCTCCGAGTCTTTCTGCGGAAGAAAATATCTTCCTCGGCCGGTTTCCCCGGAACGCCTTCGGCGTCATCGATCGCGGCCTGATGCGCGCTCGTACGCGACAAGTGTTCGAGCAGCTGGGCATCACGGTCGCGCCGCAACACACCGTCGCAACTCTCAGCATCGCTCAGCAACAGATGGTGGAGATCGCCAAAGCGATCCTGGCGGATGCGCGCATTCTCGTTCTCGACGAACCAACCGCCGTGCTCGATGAGAACCGGGTCGACATCCTGTTTGCAACGATTGAACGGCTGCGCGCGAAGGGGCTCGGAATCCTTTTCATTTCGCACCACCTCGAGGAAATCTTCCGTATAGCAGACAAGGTGACGGTGCTTAGAGACGGCCGCCTGACTGGGTCCAAGAAGGTTGCGGAAATCGATCAGGATTGGCTCGTTGCGAGAATGATCGGGCGCAGTTTCGCGGCCCATGAACCGCACGCGAGGAGAGTCCGGCAGCCGGCCCTTTCGATCAAAAACCTGTCGGTTCCGGGAGAGGTGTCAGATATTACCCTGACGGTAAGCGAGGGCGAGATTGTCGGCCTGGCCGGTCTTGTGGGGGCGGGACGCACAGAGCTGGCGCGCTCGGTCATCGGGCTCAGCCGTCCGGTGTCTGGAGCGATCGAGGTCTTTGGCCGGACCGTGAGAATACGGAGCCCAAACGCAGCCGCCCGACTCGGCATCGCCTATGTGACGGAGGATCGGAAGGCGCAAGGCCTGCTCCTCAATCGCTCCGTCCGCGAGAACGCCACAATCGCGAATTTGCGTCGGTTCGCCCGTTGGGGAATTCTCCGTTTGGCCACCGAAGCCCGTTACGCGCGAGACATGGTGAAGCGATTGGACGTGAGGCTCGCAAGTCCGAGCGTGGAGATACGCACGCTGAGCGGCGGCAACCAGCAGAAGGTGCTGATCGGCCGGGCGCTGGCCATCGAGCCGCGAATCCTCCTTTTGGATGAGCCCACTCGCGGCGTTGACATCGGCGCGAAGCAGGAGATTTACGCGGCGATCGAACGCCTCGTTGCAGAGGGTATGGCGGTCATGTTGATCTCCTCCGATCTGGAGGAAATTTTGCGCCTTTCGGATCGGGTCGTAGTCCTCCGCCGCGGGCGGATTGCCGCGACACTTTCGCGAGCTGAGGCCTCGGAGACCGCGATCATGCGGGCCGCGGCGCTTGCAGCCTAAGCGCGGCATCGCGCTCGGCGCGACGGCCATCGCGCGGACATGGCAGCGGTTGGGCGTGCTTGCCGCGTTAGTCCTGCTTGTCATTGCCGCGTCGTTCCTGTCGCATCGCTTCCTGACGGTTCCCAATCTCCTGAACGTGCTGCGGCAGGTGTCGATCGTGGGCATTCTCGCGATCGGAATGACGTTCGTCATCCTCGCGCGCGGCATCGATCTCTCCGTGGGATCGATCCTTGGCATAGCGGTGGTCCTGTTTGCGGGTACGATGGACAGTCGGGGGATGATCGTATCTATTCCGCTCGGAATGGGCGCGGCGGCGCTCGCGGGTCTCGTCAATGGCGTCGGCGTCGCCTATGGGGGGCTTCCGTCGTTCATCATGACGCTGGGCATGCTCTCCTTCGCGCGCGGGCTCGCTTTCATCTACACCGGTGGCACGCCGATACCGATCAACAACGAGAGCTTCTACGCCTTCGGCAACGGTTATTTCGCCGGAGTTCCAATCCCATCCCTTATTCTGATTGCGGCTCTCATCGTCAGCGGCTTCGTCCTTCAAATGACGCCGTTCGGCCGGTCCGTCTACGCCATCGGCTCCAACGACGAAGCAGCCCGGCTTTCAGGCGTTCCCGTCAAAGCCTACACGACGGTTGTTTATGTCATCTCTGGCTTTTTGTCAGGGCTCGCGGGTCTCGTATATGCGTCGCAGCTCAGCATTGGCACGCCCATCGCAGGCCAGGGATACGAATTGGACGCCATTGCGGCGGTTGTCGTTGGCGGCACGTCGCTGTTCGGCGGCAAGGGGTCGGTGGCCGGCACCTTCCTTGGCACGCTGATCATTGGCGTGCTTGCGAACATTCTCAATCTGACCGGCGTCGATCCGTTCGTTCAGCAGCTTTTCAAAGGTGCTCTCATCGTGGCGGCGGTCTTTATCATGAGCCGAACAAAGAGATCGTGAGTGACGCCATGAGCCTCGAGGCGGCGCTCGGCGCTCTACGTCCTCAAGTGGACCGTCACGTCACCCTGGACCGCGTGCGAAGATATCTGTCGGCGCTTGTGGACACGCCCGCGCCGTCAACCGCCGCAGGCGCCATGCGCGTCCCCGTCTTGAACCGGCTGCTCGCGGCGGACGGCGCTTTCGACACCGGGCGCCTTCGCCTCGATCCGGATTTTGGCGGCGTCGGAAGTCCGGTCATCTTCACCGGCGGCGCGGTAATCGAGAAGCCGTTCTGGGCCTTCGCGCACCTCGACACGATCAGCTACCTTGTGCAGCCAGATCAGGGCGGGCGCGTTCCGCTTGTTCCGTATTGCGTGCACCTCATGCATGACGGCGAATGCCCCGCGAACGCCTACCGCTATGATTTTGAATCGAACCGCTATCGCGTGGTCGCCGAGGGCAGGATTGAGTCGTCCGCCGGGTCGCCATTCTTTCGATCCACGACTCGCGACGTCGAGCTTTTGCCCGGCGATCGAGTCGCGCCCTTGTCTTTCTATAACGACCTGGGGCAGGGCGGCCTCTTTACCGGCCTGATGGATAATGCGGGCGGCGTTGCCGCGCTGGCAGTCGCCGCGCCGGTTCTCGCGGAGGCGGGTGTCGAAGCCATGCTGGCCTTTCCCGACGAGGAGGAGGGACCGGTGGGAGCGGGCAACCAAACGATGTGCCGCGGCAGCGCGCGCATCGCCAACCTTCTACCGCCGCCGAAGCTCGCGATTGTCGCGGATGTCCAGCAGGGCGGGGGCGACCCGGACGCCGACCCGAGGGGCGGCGTCGAGAACTCAACACGGCTGGGCGGGGGGGCCGTTCTTTCCGAATTCTCGAGCCTCGCGCGAGGCGCCGTCACGCCTCTCGGCCTGTATGGCTTAGCCCGACGCATGGCAGAGGTGATCGCCGAATTTGGCGTGCAGGTGCAGGAATCAAACAACGCTTATTCCTCACGCAGCGACGACGTGAGCGTGATGATGAGGTCGCCAAACGTGCTGCTTCTCGGTTATCCGGGGTTCAACCGACATTTCGATCGGGGTTTGCCGCGTGCGCATCTCGAGGACGTGATGAATCTTGCGAAAGCTGCGGTTTACGCCTCGGTCCTCGGCTCGGTTTTCGAGCATCGGCGCGCCGCGATGCTTCGGAACTCGTGATGATCGACATCGCGACCGTTGGATGGCTCACGATGGACGACATTGTGCTCGTCGATCATTCCTGTCGACCCGGCCTGCTTGGCGGCGGCGCGCTTTATTCAGCCATCGGGGCACAGATCTGGTCCGATAGCGTAGGCGTTCATTCTGTGACGGGTCGCGAAGTCTACGAGGATGTACGGGCCCAAATCGCCTCACGGGGGCTCGACAGGGAGGGCGTCGGCGCCATCGATGGCGTCGGGCTGCAACTCTGGCTGCTGCACGAGAGCGAGACGTTCAAGCAACAAGTGCCCAAGCTTAATTCGTCGACCGCCGAAGACATGGATCGCGGCCGAGGTCCACTGCCTGAGGCCTATCGAGGAGCGCGTGGCTTTCACGTCGCGCCCCAGACCCCGCAAGGCACGGCCGAAAACGCGCGCACGCTGTGCGAGCTGCCGCAACGGCCCGTCGTGACAGTGGATATTCTTTCGGACGAATTGATCGACCGCCGCCTGTACGCCGATCTTGGCTTCCTGAGCGGCGCATCCGCGTTCCTTCCGAGCGAAGCGGAGATTGTGCGGATCTGGGGGCCGCCGAACATTGGCATATGGCTGCGAGAGACAGCATCACGGCTCAAATGCCATATGGTCGCGAAGCTCGGCGAGCGCGGATCCCTTGTCTGCGACGCCGAAAGCGGCGTCCTGGTCCATACACCAGCGCACCCCGTCAAGGTCATTGACACGACAGGCGCCGGCGATGGCTATTGCGGGGGGTTCGTCGCGGGTCTCGCGGCCGGCCGGCCGCTTGCGGAATGCGCTGCGATGGGGGCCGTGTCGGCGTCGTATGTTGTCGAAGCCTGCGGAGCACTCGAAACGGAACGCCCAAGCCTTGCTGCTCGTCAGGCGCGGCTCCAGCGCGTGCTTGCGGAAACCCGATATGAGAATCGGTAACGCTCTTCAGTCCCACGCCGCTTGACCGGCGCGATCTCCGGCGGACCAAGACATGTCCCATTCGTCCACTATCATCGCGAGCATCAGGGAAGCCTTCGACGCCGGCCACGCTCTCGGCCTGCTCCAGAAAGCCATTTCGATTCCAAGCGTGACAGGGGATGAGGCCAACTTTGCCGGATGGCTCAAGGGAGAGCTTGCAACTCTCGGGATCGAGGCTTCATCCGTAGAATTTGCAGAAGGGCGCCCAAACGTATGGGGTCTTCGCCAGGGGAGGAGAGGAGCCGATACGCTCTTGCTGATCGGTCACACCGACACCGTCCATACCCGCGGCTGGAAGGAGCGATGGGCAGGGAGCGAACGGGAAAGCCCGTTTTCAGGCGCGGTGGCGGACGGTGCCGTTTGGGGCCGCGGGGCGAGTGATCTGAAGGCTGGCCTCTGCATGACGCTAGAGGCAGTTCGCACTCTCGATCGTGCAGGAATCGAAGTCGATCCCACTCTGCTCTTCGCCTTTGTCGGAGACGAAGAAAGCGGCGAGCCGGGCAGCGGCGTCAGCGCGGGAACCCGCGCCTTCGGCGCGCTCATTGCGAGTGGGGCGGCGCCGCGACCGAATATGGCGATCTATGTTGAGCCGACGATGCTCGACGTCTATGTCGCCCACATGGGTTTCTTTCTTTGCGACATCCGCGTCATAGGCAAGTCTGCCTATTTTGGCGTGCCTGAACTTGGCGTCGATGCTCTTAAAGGAGCGCACGCCGTTCTCGAAGCCATTTGGCGATATTCCGCCGAGCTCAGCGCTAGCGCGAACCACGCGCTGGTCGGATCCGGCTTCGTTCTGCCGACTGGCATTCAGGGAGGCGGCTATATTGCGGTTCCCGGCGAATGCACGATCAGCATGATCGCGAAGATTCCACCGGGGGTTCGCCTGGACGACGTGCGTGTTGGTCTTGAGACGGCGGCGCGGGCGGCTTCCATAGACAGCCGCATCGAATTGCAGTTTCTCTACCCGGCGCCTCGCGATCATTCGATCGGTGGCCAACCTTTCGAGAGCCGCCTCGACGAGTCCCGCTTGAGGCGCTTCATCACCGCGGTTCGCGCAGTTCGGCCTGATCGGGGAAACATTGAAGCCGCTCCCTATTGGTCGGAGTTGCCGATCCTCTCGGCGCTCGGCGCTCTGGGAGTTTACTTCGCGCCGGGGGACATAAGGATCTGCCACACAACGGAAGAGAACGTGAGCCTCCAGGACTATTACGATGGCATCGTTGCCCTCGCTGTGTTTCTGTCGGGAGCCGATTATCCTGAGCGAGCCCCCGCGGTCGAAGACGGGCGGCGCTAGGGCAGGGAGATCGACATGTTTCTCGACGTGATCCGGCGGCGCAACCCGCGACTGATCGACGCCGCGATTGCGCTGCATCAAAGCGGCCAACTGCCGGCGAACGCTTATGTCATCGACCTTGACGCCGTTGAGGATAACGCTCGCACGATCTCGACCAAGGCGGACTCGCTTGGCCTCACCGTAATGGCGATGACCAAGCAGATGGGACGCAACGAATCCTTCTGCCGTGCGGTAATGCGGGGAGGAATAAAGCGCAGCGTTGCGGTCGATCTGGAATGCGCGTTGGCCACGAAGCGCGCCGGCATGGAACTCGGGCATGTCGGTCACCTGGTTCAGATTCCGAGGTGGGAGGCGGACAGCGCGGCTAGGCTCTCTCCGACTTGGTGGACGGTCTTCAACGCCGAAAAGGCGGCTGAAGCAGCGGCGGCTTCAGAGAGACTAGGACGAGAGCAGCCGCTCCTCGCCCGCATTCGTGGCGAGAACGATCAATTCTATCGCGGGCATGAAGGCGGGTTTTCCGCCTCCGACATCGTCGCGGTCGCGGCGGCTTTGGATAAGCTTCGGGGCGGCTGCTTCGCTGGGATAACGACCTTTCCGGCACTGCTCTTTGACGCCGCGAGCCGCACGTTCAAGCCGACGCCAAATCTCAACACTCTGCGACAGGCGTCTGAGACCTTGGCGCGCGTCGGATACAAGGGAACCGAAATCAATGCCCCTGGCACAACCTCGAGCGTGACCCTGAAAGCGCTCGCGGAAGCCGGCGCTACCCAGGTCGAGCCAGGACACGGGCTCACAGGAACGACCCCGCTGCATGTGAGCGACGACCTGCCTGAGGCGCCGGCGGTTGTCTATTTAACCGAGGTTTCGCACCTCGCCGAAAGCGAAGCTTTCTGCTTCGGCGGCGGTCTCTACATTGACCCGGTCTTTCCCGCTTATCAGGTGAAAGCCATCGTCGCCCGGGAGCCAAGAACGGACGAGGCGGCGCTTCGCGAGGTCGAGATTCCACCGCCAGACGGTATCGATTACTACGGCATGATCGACGCTGAGGGTCCAACGAAGCCGGCACCCGGAGACAGCGTTGTTTTCGGATTCCGCCCGCAGGCCTTCGTCACGCGCGCGTTCGTTGCCGGCGTCTCCGGACTTTCGACGGAAAAACCTGTCGTCGAGTCGATCTCTCACGCCTTAGGCATGAAGGCCGACTGGCCGCGGTAAGCCGTAACTGTCATTCGTGTGTAGACATCCCGTTGGACGCAAGGGTTTTCTTCAGACTCAGGCAATGTGGTCAGGCGCTTTCGTGTGTCCGGCCTCATAGTGCGGCAGTTCAGACGCCGCGGGCCTGTATGGAAGTCCGAGGATCGGGCCCAAATCGGCATGGCGCGCTCGAAGCGCTCCGAATGACGCTGGTTTCCCCGATTCCGTCTCATTGACCGTTTGCCCTTACCAACGCGGAAGTCGACGCCAAACACATCACCGTCGAGACGAACGGCGGCGAGGTGACTCTCAAAGGCAGCGTTCGGTCTTGGGCAGAGCGGGAGGAGGCCGAGCAGGTGGCTTGGCGGGCGCCGGGCGTCGCCAAGGTTGAGAATCGAATCACAATCAGCGCCTGAACTCGACCACCCCTCGGGTTCGCCGCGAGTGGA